>CAYLJZ010000012.1:0-51293 GCA_964384085.1 uncultured Desulfobacteraceae bacterium | reverse complement strand
CCTCAAAAAAATGAAGCCGCCCCAATTTTCTTGGGAGATGAGAGTATCTGCACCCGATTGAAATGAGCATTTGGCAGTTTTATCTTGACCGCCAAGGCGTTCTGCACCATACTTTATGTTGAAGATAAAGTGATTGTTTTGTCCCTCTTATCAGAGACTCATTCGAGTGAAGAGGTAAGAAAATGACAAAAGGCTGCCCGGGAGGTCTGCCAGATGCCGAGACCGCAGCAAAGACATGAAAGCGGCTGCACGTATGCTGACTACCTGACATGGAATGATGATGAGAGATGGGAGATTATCGGGGGAGAGGTCTGCAACATGTCCCCGGCTCCCGGGCGGACACATCAGACGGTGAGTCGCAGGATGGCATTTGAGATCAATGCCCTCCTCAAAGACGATGCCTTTGAGGTCTTCTATGCGCCCTTTGATGTCCGCCTGGCCCATGCTGATTCCGCGGATCAGCACATAACCGATGTGGTCCAGCCGGACATCCTGGTGGTCTGCGATCCCGAGAAGCTGGATGAGCGGGGCTGCAAAGGCGCACCGGACTGGGTCATTGAGATCACATCTCCCAAAACGGCCTCAAGGGATCATATTGCCAAGAGGAAACTGTATGAACGGCACGGCGTAAGGGAGTACTGGATTGTCCAGCCTGTGGACCGGGTAGTGATGGTTTACCGGCTGGATTCGGATGGCCGCTACGCCCGACCTGATGTCTATGGGGAGACGGATGCTGTTCCCATCCCTGGGTGTCCATTCTACTGGCGGTGACAATCTGCGACCAGCCGTGAAACGTCGTGGCAAGATGCCACTCCCACAGCCTTTTGAAGCCACGCTCACTTCATAATCATAAGAAACGTCGTCAAGACCCCAACAATTCTGATTTTGGTAAAATTGTCATGTGGGAGCGACTTCCGAGTCCCGCCTATCTTAGGGCGGGATGGCAAGATGCCACTCACACAGAATCTTAACACCGGGTCTGCCTCATAATGAGAATTGCTGGTCAAAACCCCAAGAGCCTTGACAAACGTTCCCGGTTCGGATAAGAAAAAACAAACAGAATTGTTTATTTATTGGGAACGTTATGTGCCATGACAGGTGACAAGATCTCCAGATTGTTGAGTGCGGAAACGCCCTTTTTTACGACGTCGTCCCTCCAGGCCATTTTCGGGGCATCCAGGGAGAGCACCCGGACGATCGCGGCCAGACTTGTCAAACGGGGTGTTCTCACCCGCATCCGTCGGGATCTCTACGCCCTCATCAACCGAAAGTACTCCCTCTTTTCCCTCGCGAATGCCCTGCACCAGCCATCTGTCGTTTCTTTGGAATCGGCGCTCAATTACTGGGGACTGATTGTCCAGGTCCCACAGATCGTTTTTTCCACGGCACTCAGGTCTTATCAGTGTGACGTCGAAGACACCTCATTTGTTTATAGGCGAATGGCGCCTTCTCTGATGCGTTTTGGGCAGGTCAAGGTCGAAGATTTTTACATTGCCGATCCGGAAAAGGCCTTCCTGGATAGTCTCTACATGCGGACGAAAGGGCTTGTCGAACTCCTCCCGGAGGATGTGAACATGGGCAAACTGGATACGAACATCCTCACATACTACGGCCGTTTTTATCCTGACAGGGTGAGAGAACTGGTTCTTCTTTTCAGGAAGCAGGACTATGAAGCCAAATAAACAGGATTTTTTCAATCAGTATCGGGAAAATGTCATCATAGAGGTCGTTCAGGCACTTGCCAAATCCAGTGCCGGCTCACGGATCGCCTTTAAGGGGGGCACGGCACTCAAGCTCTTTTATGATCTGCCCCGTTACTCTGAGGATATCGGTTATGATGCCCTTCCAGGGGGATCGCCGGAGGGGCTCATGGGCATGATCAAAGGCCTTTGCACAAAGAAAGGCTGGGAGATAACCGACAGCGCCCTGAAATTCAATACCATCCTCTTAGAGCTGAGATTCAGGGGTCCTGACAGAAATTTCCACATAAAAACTGAAATCTCCACCAGGGAAAAGGAGCTCAAAACCGCCATCCTCTCACTGAGAGGCGTGCCCATCGTCACACTTGAACCGTCCTTTTTGATGACGGAGAAGCTTCTCACGTTTCTCGACCGCCAGGCCGGCAGGGACATATTCGATGCCTGGTTTATCCTGAACGGCGCTTACCCTCTGGATGAAGCCATGATCGCGCGGGCGTTTGAGAATCGGTCGGCGTTCTTTCAGTCGCTGTTGAATACGGTCAGGAAAGCCGATCCGAAAAAGATCCTTCGAGACACCGGTAAGCTTCTAAGCCAGGATTACAGGAACTGGATACAGATATCCTTTCTCCCCGACCTTGAGCGGCTTATCGCAAAGCAGATCTGAAAAGGGGGCCTATCCCTGCGAAATAGCGCTGAACCGGCGGTATCCTTATTGACATATTTTCCCATAAATGCTCTATATAAGCAAAGAAAGGAGGCATGCGACACATGGAAGACAAGACCCTGTTGAACACCCGTGAAATCGCTCGATTCCTCGACATCAATGAAAAAATGGTCTACAGCCTGATTGCCGAGAAGGGCCTTCCTGCCACCAAGGCGACGGGCAAATGGCTCTTTCCGCGTCACCTGGTGGAGCAGTGGCTGGAAAATCAGACCATCAACTATCCTAAGACGGCCGACACACTTCCCCCTTATCACGGTCTCCTCATTATCAGCGGGAGCAACGATATCCTGCTGGACAAGGCCCTTGCCCTCTTCAACCGTCTCTATCCCGATCATGTGGCCGTATTCGGCAATCTGGGGAGTCTGGGCGGGATTCGGGCACTCAGGCGCAATCTCTGTCATATCGCCGCGAGCCACCTCCTTCAGGAGAGCGACCAGGAATATAATTTTGGCTTTGCCAGGGAGGAACTGGGGCAGGTCCCCGGAATCATCAATTTCTGCAAGCGGGAGCAGGGGCTTCTGGTGGCCAAGGGCAATCCCAAGAAGATCATGGGAATCCCGGACCTGGGGAGGCCGGGGATCCGAATCGTCAACCGGCCGGCGGGGACCGGAACCCGTCTTCTTTTAGACACGGGTCTCAGAAAGGCAGGCATCGACGGCTCGCGGATCGACGGGTATGACCGGGAGGTCAGCCGTCATTTTGACGTGGGCATCGAGGTATTGTCAGAACGTGTGGATACAGGACCCGGAATCCGTGCTGTGGCCGGGCTCCTGAACCTCGATTTTATCCCACTGCGATGGGAGCGATTCGATTTTCTGATCCAGAAGGACCGCTTTTTTGAAAGGGGGATCCAACTTTTCCTGGGTTTCCTGGCCGAGCCCTCTTTCCGGGAGCTGACAACTGGCCTTCCCGGGTATGACTTGAGCCTGTGCGGAAAAATGGTCTTCCCGCATGACGCCGCACAGGAATAAGGGGCTTAGCGGGGATACATCGAGTACCGGAAGATTTGATTGCAGACTTGCGGGCGTATGCATGAGCACATCCTCTTGGCGACAATGGATGGACGAACGGTGGCCGACATGGGCTGCATCGATATTGAAAGTGTGGTTGAGGCTGGTTCGGTCGACCCTGGTTGGTGTGGAACAGACACGGGACCTGCCATGCGGTATTGCCATCTGGCATGGGGATGAACTGGCGCTGATTCCCCGGTTCGGTCATATGGGTCCAACCCTCCTGGTCAGCCAGTCCAAGGACGGAGAGATCATGGCGAGGGCAACCCAGGCCCTGGGGTACCGGGTGACTCGGGGCTCCTCCAGCCGCGGCGCAGTCGGGGGGCTCATCGCCCTCATCAGGGCTGTCAGGGAAGGACATTCGGTTGTTCTGGCCGTAGACGGCCCGCAGGGCCCCCGAGGTGTCTGTAAACCTGGTATTATTCGAATTGTACAGAAAGCTGGGGTGCCCCTGTTTCCGGTGGGTGTCGCCGTCTCGCATCGGTACGTATTCAAAAAGACCTGGAATCAGGTCTATCTCCCTATCCCCTTTTCCCGCCAGGTGATCTTTGTGGACAAACCGATGTTTTTTCCAGAAAGCGATGGCCTCAGGGATATGGAGCGCCACTGTCGACAGGTGGAGGCGGCCCTGCATTCGGCCCATGAGAAGGCCAGAATAATGCTTAAGGCCTGAGCGCAGCCTGCCCGGATAGGGAAAGATAGGGAAATGCCTCGCTTTGCAGTAGAGATGTTTTTATGCTATAGGGGCTGTGACAAAAACGAACCTTAGCTCCCTGTCCGGGGCGTTTTATTCGAGTGATAAGTGCATGCCCATATCGACATTCAAGTCCATAGCCGCTGAAAAGGAGAACCTGGAGCGCATCCTGGATAACCTTTCAGAGGGGATTATTGCCCATGACAAGGAGCGACGCATCCTCTTTTTTAACCGGGCAGCAGAAGAAATTACCGGTTATCGTCGACAGGACATTTTGGGAAGGGACTGTCATAAGGCCTTTGGAAGACCGTTTTGCGGCGATCGATGTTCCTTCAAGAATGGCCCCCCCCAAACCCTTGAACACGTCACCTATCCCCTGACCGTTTTCACGCCGAAGGGCAATCTGCGTCGCATCGAGATGCGGATTACCGGCATGCTGGACCACGAGGGGGCATTCGTGGGCGTTCTGGCCTCTTTCCGAGACCTGACCGAACTGATGGGCCTGAAACGACAAATCGGAGAGCTGAATCACTTCGGGATTGTGGGACAGGACCCCAAAATCATGCAGATTTTTCGGGAAATCCAGGACCTGGCGACCAGCGACTATCCGGTATGCATTACAGGGGAGACGGGAACCGGAAAGGAGCTGGTAGCCAACGCCATCCATGACGAGAGTCTGAGGGCCGGAAAACCGTTTGTGCCGGTCAATTGCGGCGCCCTTCCGGAAGGCCTGCTGGAAAGCGAACTCTTCGGGCATGTCAAGGGGGCCTTTACGGGTGCTGTTCGCGACAAGAAAGGCCGCTTCGAGATCACCGATGGCGGTACCCTTTTTTTGGACGAAGTGGCTGAATTGCCCAAGGCGGTCCAGGCAAAGCTGTTGCGGGTTCTTCAGGAAGGGACTTTTGAGCGGGTGGGAGGAGAACAGCAGATTTCTGTGGATGTAAGGATCATTACGGCCACCAATAAGAACTTAAAGCGCGAAGTGGAAAAGGGAAACTTTCGTGACGATCTCTACTACCGAATCAATGTTGTCCCGATCCACATGCCTCCCCTCCGTGAGCGCAGGAGCGACATCCCGCTCCTGGTGGCGCATTTTCTCCACACAGCGGCGGAGAAGGAACAGGAAAGTCCCGGCTTTTCCAAAGAGGCGATGATTGTCATGGAAGATTATTCATGGTCCGGAAATGTTCGCGAGCTTCAAAGCGCGGTCCGCTTCGCCCTGGTGAAGGCAAGAGGCCAGATGATTCGTCCGGAGCATCTCCCGCTGGAACTCAAAGAATGGGAAGGGCGAAGGCGAGGCCTCCGTAATCGCAAGGGGAAACTGGACGCGGAAGTCATCAGAACCGCCCTCGCCCAAACCGGGGGCAACAAGGCCAGGGCCGCCCGGATCCTGGGGGTGGCAAGGGCCACGCTGTACCGGTTTTTGGCCGATTTGCCGAATTCGTGATAGACCGCCTGTTCTTAAGGCCCAACGCATTGCCGGTATGACACTTATGTGGGCCTATAGAAAAAATCTCAACGGGGACCTTAGGAAAAACGAAATATCAACCCACTCGGATCAGGCCAGTAGTGTCTCATGAAACATTTATGTCTCGATTTAAGATATGAGACACTTTCTCCTCTCCTTTTTTGGCGAAGTTTCGCCTTGAAGGAAAACCATTTTGGGGTGTAACCTTTTAAATCTTAAAGAATTTGTTGTAATAGTCTCAGAACATTCCATTCCCTGAACCCCCGTCAGCCACCGCCTGGAGTATTGATACGAATCCCCCTCCTTCTGGTGCAATTGCAGAAAGCGTTTCTATATCAACCAGTTATCAGTATAGATATTTATTGAGACACTATTGTCTCAAAGATCGTGTCCCAGGGCATTCACCTACCGGCGATCCAATGGCTTCTCTATGGTCAACTATTGGATATATAACGGTTTAGTTCCAATTCTATGGGAGGGGATGAGCCTTGGCATAGAACCTGCTACCTTATTAGTTTAACGATCAGAATTTCCTGGAGAGATGATTTTATGAGACCATGTGATGAGGCCATCAAGAAGACCCTTGGGCTGACTGACCATATGCTGGAACTGGCAGATGAAGGCGATGAGGTAAGGGAAGACAGCGGTTGCGGGGTGTTATTTGGGGTACTCAGAGATTCCGCATTTAAGTTGAAGAAATTGGCAGAGGCCGAAAGAGATGCCCACAAACGGAAGGGCTGGTGGGAGTAATACAAAGTGTCTAACTATTTCTTAAGGTGGACAGCGTTAGAAATATATACGAAAGGAGCCGGGAAACATGATGGATTTGAGTGAACTTAGGGAAAACCGGAGTCTTGTAGATGCCATTGACTGGGATATGAGTCCTGAGGAGGCGGTCCGGCTTTACCTTGAATGGGGCAACAACTGGAGCCGGGGGTACCGTATGGTGAGATCAAAAGGTGATGAATCCTATTACTTTGTTCTCAATACCTGGGAAGACGTTCCGGTTGTTTATTTTATAAAGAGGGCCTCTGAAGGGGCGGTGGAGCTTGCCCGCGTTGAGGTGCCGAAGCGGGTGAGAGAACGGGTAACCCAGGGAGGGAGCATTCGAAAAGGGATTTACGCGGTTGAAGACGAGGTGAAGGACTGGCTTCGAGAGGAATTGAATGCGTGAGTTTTCGTAACTCAAGTATCATTGAAGGAGGGAAAAATGGAAAAAGAGGTGCTGGAAACCATGAAAAAGACAGGGAAGCCTGTGAGGCCGGGGGACATTGCAAAGATACTGGGCGTTGACAGCAAAGAGGTTTCCAAGGCGATAAATTCCCTGAAGAAAAAGGGAGAGGTCATCTCTCCCAAGAAATGTTATTATTCCTTGGCGATGGACGAACAATAAGAGGAGACAACCATGGCGACACCTGAAGAGATGTGGCAGTGTCAGACAACCAACTGCGGATATATTTACAACCCGGACAAAGGCGACAAAAAGGGGAAGATCCCCAAAGGCACTCGTTTTGAAGACCTGCCGGATGACTGGAAGTGCCCGGTATGCGGGGCTTCGAAAAAGAATTTCAGGCCCCTGGGCGGACCTGGATCCGTGGCAGCAGAAGGGCACTGATGAAACTGAAAAAGGTAGGCATGTGAAAGGGAGGAGCGACGAATGAGTCTGAAAGGAACCCACACTGAAAAAAACCTCTTGGCTGCATTTGCGGGGGAATCCCAGGCGAGAAACCGGTATACCTACTTTGCCAGCCAGGCCAAAAAGGAAGGATTGGTGCAGATTTCCGCTATCTTTGAGGAGACAGCCAATCAGGAAAAGGAACATGCCAAGAGGCTCTTCAAATTTTTGGAAGGCGGTGCGGCACAGATAACTGCGGCCTTTCCGGCCGGGGTGATCGGAACTACTGTGGAAAATCTCAAGGCATCTGCGGCCGGCGAGAACTATGAGCATACGGAGATGTACCCCGGTTTTGCCGAAACGGCTAAAAAAGAAGGGTTCGATGCAATTGCTGCTGTGTTTCTGGCAATTGCCGTTGCCGAAAAACAGCATGAGAAGCGGTACAATGATCTTGCTGCCAACATCGAAGCAGGGCGGGTCTTTAAGAGGGATGCGGAGACCGTATGGCGCTGCAGGAATTGTGGGTATCTCCATATTGGAAAGGCTGCCCCCGAGGCATGCCCTGCCTGCGCACACCCTCAGGCGTATTTCGAGTTGCTGGGAGAGAATTATTAGGGTGGTTTGGGAAATTGGCGGATGGAGGAATCGAGGGATATAGGAATTCTTGTTGGAGGAGCCCTTCGTCGAGCGATGCAGGGTGAAAAGATAGTGCAGCTTGCATTCGCAGGCCGATTGGCATAAATTAGGAAGTCAGATCATTATTAATCAACCTATTAATTGTGGAGGTGAAGACATGGCACAAAAACTCGAGGTTTACAAGTGTGAAGTATGCGGAAATATCGTGGAGGTCGTGCACGGCGGCAAAGGCGAATTGGTATGCTGCGGCCAACCGATGGTCCTTCAAAAGGAAAATACCGTGGATGCTGCCAAGGAGAAACATGTTCCTCTAGTGGAAAAGACTGCGGATGGCACAAAGGTAAAGGTGGGACAAGTGGCCCACCCCATGGAAGAGAAACACTTTATCGAGTGGGTCGAGATCATTTCTGACGGAAAGGCCTATCGTCAATTCCTCAACCCGGGTGAAGCGCCGGAGGCCCTGTTCAGTGTCAGTGCCGGCCAGGTCACGGCCCGTGCCTATTGCAACATCCATGGCCTTTGGAAGGCATAGTCCAGTCGACCTGAAATGGCCCTGATGAATAGGGCTCTTAAAAGTGACAGGTGATTGCTATGTTATCTGGAAAAACAGACAACCTGCTGGCCAATTTGGCAAAAATTGAACGGGGCATTGCCAGGGTTTACGAGTACTTGTCCAAGCTTGAGACCTTCACCCCCCCGGTAAAACGGTTCTGGGGAAATATCATGGAAGAAGAACTCGTTCACGAAAAGATCTTCCTTGATATTCGGGAAAGGGCAAGATCTGACGATTCATTTGAGATCGAGATCGACACGGATCTGAATGAACTGAAGGCCATTGTTGAAAAACTCAACACGCTGCTGAAAACCATAAAGAACTCAGATGTCTCTGAGAGCCAGGCCTATTCGTTCGGCGCCGCCATCGAGGTTGAAATCGATGAGGCAAATTTTCTGAAGAGGATCAAGGCTAATGATCCCGAAATTACCAAAAAGCTCAAGCGAGTTGATTCGGATACCCAAAAACATCGAGTGATGATGGTGAATTATTCACGAGGCATCCGTTAGCAGGGAGCGCCCCTGACCAGATCGGAAAGGAGGTCTATGAAAATGGCAGAGTGGAAATGTAAGGAATGTGGATATACCGTCAAGGCGGACAGTCCGCCCGAAACATGTCCCATGTGCAAGAAGAAATGCGAATTTGTGGACACAACCTGTTACATCCCTGACTGCGGAAAAACAGGGCAGGACCCAAGGCTTTAGCAGGATAAAAAAATGGAGGAGGTATTTTATGTCGCAAAAGAAATATAGGGTAAGGGCCGAATGCCCCCAGTGCGCCTGCGGGGATGTGAGCTTTCTGGGACCCGAAAAACTGCGGGAGAAATTTATCGGGGACGAAAAGGAGATCGAAATCCTCTGTCCCCTCTGCGGAACCAAACATAAAGGAATCGTCGAAGAGGTCAAAGACGAATAGGAGGAGCGGCAAATGGCAAAGGCATTGATTGTCTACGCTTCACGGACCGGCGCCACCCAGAAGATCGCCGACCTGATCGCTGAGGGCATTCGCATCAGCGGATCGGAGGCAACCGTGGTTAATGTCACCGCGGTCAAGAAGGTGGAAGATCTGCAAGGGTATGACGCATACCTCTTTGGTTCTGCGACGTATCACGGTGAGATGATGCAGGGGATGAAAACCATGCTTTTCCTGGCCGAAAAGACCGGCCTGGAGGGAAAGGTGGGAGGGTCGTTCGGCGCGTTCGGTTGGAGCGGAGAGGCCCCGGGACGTATCTTCGATACCATGAAAAATATCTTGAATATGCAGATGGTAGGGGGTCCATTGCGCCTTAAGTCCGCATTGCTGGGCGGCGGAATTCAGATGGCCCAGGATTACGGCCGCGATATTCACAAAAAAATGGCCGCAGCTTAGTTCTTTTATTATTGGGTTTTTACATCAGAAAGGAGATTTGCCATGACTACGACACCGCAGCACTGCCCCGGATGGGAGCAATTCAAGAACCTGAAGACATTTAGCTGTAAATGCCCCAACTGTGGAAAAGAAAAAGAGATTTTTTCGGATGAGTTCAACAAGCCCCACGTCTGTTCCGGATGTGGAAAAGAGATTGATTTTACGCAGTGTAAACTGGATTCAGGAATGTAGGAGAAGAGTTAATGGATAAATATGTGTGTTCGGTATGTGGGTATATCTATGACCCCGCTCAAGGAGACCCGGATAACGGCATCGCTGCCGGGACAAAATTCGAGGACCTTCCAGACGATTGGACCTGTCCGGTCTGCGGGGCCGACAAAGAACTGTTTGAGAAAGAAGCGTAAATAGGGGCTGACCGAAAACCCAGCTTTTCGGTCAGCAAATCCGAAATCCGAAGCACGAAATACGAAACGCTGATAAAAGCCAAAAAGGGAGCTATATGGAACAGGACAGCATCATTATTCGGTGCGGTCACTGCGGCACGAAGAACAGAGTCCCGAAGGCCCGGCTCAACCAGGGACCTGTGTGTGGCAAATGTAAAATGCCACTGTCCATCGGAAAGGGCCTCGACAAACCGGTTGACATCACAGACAACACGTTTGATTCAGAGGTCCTTTCCGCTGCCGGGCCCGTGCTTGTGGATTGCTGGGCCCCCTGGTGCGGGCCGTGCCGCATGGTGGGGCCGGTGTTGGAACAACTGGCGCGTGAATATGCAGGCCGGGTCAAGATAGCCAAGCTGAATGTGGATGAAAATCCGCGAATCGCATCGCGCTATTCCATTCGTAGCATTCCGACCATGCTCCTGTTCAACAGGGGCGAAATGGTCAACAGCATGGTCGGCGCTCTGCCCAAACAAGAGATCGAACGGCACCTTCGGCCGCTTCTCTGACCTGAAAGGAAGATGGCAGTTGCATATGGAGAATTCGAGCCCTTCCGTCAGGGTCCAGTGCCCGGACTGCGTCCAATGCCAGATGTGCAGTAATGCCCGGTGCCGTATTTGCAGAAAAGGCGATCATACGACCAGTTCTCCGCAACCGGGGATTGGCATCACCCATGGGGCGTATCTGCAATGGAAGCAGGAACGGGATGCTCGTTTGTCTGGATCGAAGGAGTGAGGCCGGTTTCAAAAATGGGAAAGTGTGAAGGTCGTTCAGGGATGGTATAAGGGAAAATGGGGGATTTTGAATGAATCATTCAGTAAAGATGTATTCACTGAGCACCTGCGGCCATTGCAAGGCGACAAAAACGCTCTTGAATGAATGCAGGGTGAAGTATGAGTTTACGGATGTCGACCTGCTCGAGGGAGAGGAGCGGGCAGCCATATTGGAGGACGTCAAGAAATGGAATCCGAACTGTTCCTTTCCGACCATTATCATCGGGGACAAAGTGATCGTGGGATATAAGGAGCGTGAAATCAGGGAGGCGCTGGGGCTATGAACGAGGTCGAAACGCTCTACGAGACATTGAAAAAGGCACAGGAACCCAAGGGATACCTGTTTAACACAGACAAGGAAAGGGTCTATGAACTCCTCGATGGTCTTGTCGTCAACAAAAAGCGATATGGATATATGTGCTGTCCGTGCAGGCTGGCCTCAGGCGATCGCGAAAAGGACCGCGATATCCTCTGCCCATGTGTTTACAGGGAAGAGGATGTAAAAGAATATGGGAGCTGCTACTGCAATCTCTATGTTTCAAAAGGATGGAACGATGAGAAGGTCCCACATGTCTATGTCCCCGAAAGGAGACCGTCTCCGTTCTAACGCAGTGGGACTCGCGCAAAGGCATGAAGGGCAAAAAAACGGCTTCTGTTGGTTGCGTTGGCGCTCTCCCTGTCGTTACTTGAACCTGGGGAGCCGTAGAGGAATGGGGTCACCCGATCAACTCTCAAATCTGCCGGCCTCCGTCGCCGGCGAGGAAAGGAATGCGTAAATGTTTGTGCTCGGATTGCAGGGAAGCCCAAGAATCAAGGGGAATTCCGCGGTGCTCCTTTCAGGCTTTCTCGATGAGGCGGCAAGACTCGGGGCCCGTACGGAGCTGGTAAACGTCGCCAAAAAGAAGATTACCCCATGTCAGGAATGCGGCACCTGCGAAAAAAAGGGGTTCTGTCCCATTGACGATGAGATGCAGGAGTTGTATCCGCTTCTTCGCCAGGCCGAGCTGATTGTCATGGCGACGCCCATCTTCTTTTACGGCCCCACAGCACAGATGAAGGCGGTGATAGACCGTTCCCAGGCCCTCTGGTCTCGAAAATACGCCCTTGGGCTGGAGGACCCCGGCAGAAAATGGCGCCAGGGATACCTTCTCGCGGTAGGCGCCACAAGGGGAAAGAACCTCTTTGAAGGGACCATTCTGACAGCTAAATACTTTTTTGATGCGGTCGGCGCACAGTTTGAAGGAAGCCTCGAATATCGGAAAATCGAACATTTGGGAGACATTCAGACTCATCCCACGGCCCTGCAGGACGCGGCCCAAAAGGCCAGGGAGCTGATAACGCCCCGCCTGAACAGAAAAAAGGTCCTCTTCGTGTGCACGGAAAACGCCTGTCGAAGCCAGATGGCTGCGGCCTTTGCCCAGATGCATGGAGGGGACCGGGTGGAGAGTTTCAGCGCAGGGACGGCCCCGGCAGCGGAAGTCAACCCCCTCATGGTCACGGTCATGGAGGAAAGGAAGGTGGACATGGCCTATCGAAGGCCGGTATCCATTGAAAACGCGGCCATAAATGGAAAACCTGACCTGGTGGTTTCCATGGGGTGCGAGGACGCCTGCCCCCTGTTCCCCGGCCTGCCCGTCGAACAATGGGACCTGCCAGACCCGGCCGGCCAGCCGATCTCCTTTATGCGGGAGACCAGGGACCTGATTGAACAGCGGGTGCTGGATCTGTTGAAAACAGTTTGAATCCACATAGTTCCGGTGCCCGGATCCCCTGTAGGTGCAGCTTCATCCGCACAGCATGGGACTGATCCCCTTGAATGCGACGATAAACCCACTCTGACGCCTTCGCGGGCGTCAGGATATGGAATGAAAGGAGAACAACAAGATGGATAAATGGGTATGTTCAGTATGCGGCTATGTGTATGATCCTGCGGACGGCGATCCGGATAACGGAATCAAACCAGGGACCTCATTTGACGATCTTCCGGATGACTGGACCTGTCCGGTCTGCGGAGCAACAAAGGACTTGTTTGGAAAGGAGTAAGCCATGAAACCGGTCGAGATCGCTAAAGGGATCTACTGGGTGGGCGTCATTGACTGGAATATTCGGGATTTTCATGGATATTCCACCTATCAGGGGAGCACCTACAACGCCTACCTGATTATGGACGACAAAATCACCCTGATCGATACGGTCAAAAAACCGTTCGCCGATGAACTGCTGGCCAATATCGGGCAGATCGTTGACCCCAAAAAAATCGATTATGTCATCAGCAACCACACGGAAATGGATCACACCGGGGGCCTTCCACGAGTGATGCACAAGGTTGGTGAGAATAAGCCTCTCTACTGTTCCAAGATGGGGCACAAAAACCTCTCGAAGCATTTTTCTCAGGCATGGAATTATCAGCCGGTGGAAGACGGCGGACAATTGAACCTGGGCAAGCGGACCCTGACCTTTATGGAGACGCGAATGCTCCACTGGCCGGACAGCATGTTCACTTATGTGAATGGGGACGAAATCCTCTTCTCGAGCGATGGATTTGGTCAGCACTATGCAGGCCTGGAGCGTTTTGACGACCAGGTAGGGGATGCCATTATGCCCCATGCCAAAAAGTATTTCGCCAACATCCTCCTCCTGTACGCCCCCCTTATCCTCAAGCTGGTCGATAAGGTGACCCAGATGGGACTCCCCATTCGAATGATCTGTCCTGACCACGGGATTATCTGGCGAATGGACCCTTCGAAGATCATCAAGGCCTATGTGGAGTGGAGCGAGCAGAAGCCCCGAAGAAAGGCCGTGGTCATTTATGATACCATGTGGCACAGCACCGAGGCCATGGCCGAGGCCATTGTCAACGCCCTGGGTGAAGAAGGCGTGGACGCACGTCCCATGGGGCTGCGGACCGACCATCGAAGCGATGTCATCACTGAAGTCCTGGATGCAGGGGCCGTCGTGGTGGGTTCTCCGACCCTCAACAACGGGCTGTTCCCAACCGTCAGCGATTTCCTTACCTATATGAAGGGCCTGAAACCGAAAAACAAGATAGGCGCTGCATTCGGTTCCTATGGCTGGAGCGGCGAGGCGGTCAAGCTTGTCACCAAAGAACTGGAAGAGACCGGTTTTACCATGATCGATCCGGGCGTAAGGGTTCAGTATGTCCCGGATGACAAGGCCCTGGAAGCATGCCGTGAACTGGCAAAGAAGATTGCCGCAGCGCTCCCTGAGAAATAAAGGGGCGAGGCGAAAGGCGTGAGGCATGAGGCATGAGGCATGAGGTGTGAGGCGTGAGGCATGAGGCGCGAGGGGCGAGGAGAGAGGTGGATGTTGAAAGCTCCCATCTGAAAGGACTCAGTGGTGAAAGAGGCCCCGGTCATTGATATTCGCGAGTGCTCGGACTGCGGAACATGCCTGGAACTCTGCCCTTCTGTTTTCAGGAAAAATGACGTGTCCGGGTTCATTGAGGTCCGGGAACTTCCCGAATACCCTGAAAACGAGATTCAGGAAGCCATCAGCTTCTGTCCCAAGGGGTGTATTACCTGGGAGAATGACGGGCGAAAGAGCCACTATAAGGATGACCTGCGAAAAGAACCGTTATCCTCCTCAAGAGAGGGACCTCGCTCCGGCGGACGTGGGGGTCAACGGGGGCATGTGGGGTAAATGAATTCGAGAGCTGAAAAGTCGTTGCCGGCGTCTCAGTCGCCGGGAATAACCGCCACTGCATCCTGTCTTACAGGAGAACGGCCCAGAAGCGGGGCAGACCGGCCCGACCCCTGTACCTTTGTCATTATCGGGGCATCAGGGGACCTCACCGAACGAAAAATCATCCCGGCCCTTTTTGATCTCTTTCGCAAGGGAGAGATGCCGACCCATTTCCAGGTAGCGGGGTGCGCTCGAACACACCTGAGCGACCAGGGATTTAGAGAGAAGATGCGGGAGTCCCTGAACGGTAAGGCCGATTCGGGCAACACTGAATGGAATGCCTTTGCAGAGCGTCTCCATTACCGGGCCATCGATTATTCGGACGAGGCCTCCTTTGCGGCATTGGGGGAGTATCTGAATCAAGAGGTCCAGGAACCGGGCATGCCCCGGAATCGGATCTTTTATCTGGCCATCCCTCCGTCCCTTTGTGAGCTGATCGTCGGGATGATCGGCCGGGCGGGCCTTGCAACAGAGGGGACAGAGGCGTGCGGCTGGTCCAGAATCGTGATTGAAAAGCCGTTCGGCCGTGATCTGACCAGCGCTGCGGACCTGGACAGAAGCCTCCACGAATACTTTCAGGAACATCAGATTTTCCGAATGGATCACTATCTGGCAAAGGAGACGGTCCAGAACATCCTGATGTTCCGGTTTGCCAATGCCATCTTTGAACCCATCTGGAATCGACGGTATGTGGACAGCGTCAGCATTCGCGCGCTGGAGACCCTGGGGGTTGAACACCGGGTAGGGTACTATGAGCAGGCCGGGGTGCTGCGGGATATGTTCCAGAATCACATGATGCAGCTCCTCGCCCTGATGGCCATGGACCCGCCCTCGGCCTTCGAGGCGGAGAGGGTTCGGGACGAAAAGGTCAGGGTATACCGAAGCCTCAGGCCGTTCCCGGTCGGACGGTTGAACGAGTATCTGATCCTGGGTCAATACGGTCCCGGCAAGGTGAATGGGGACCATGTCTCCGGATACCGGGAGGAACCCGGCGTCAGACCAGGGTCTCTGGTACCGACCTTTGCATCCATGAGGGTGTTTATCGACAACTGGCGCTGGCAGGGCACCCCCTTCTATCTCATATCGGGGAAGCGCATGGGAGAGAAGCTCACAGACATCACCATCCAGTTCAAGGAGGTCCCCCACTCAGTGTTCCGCAATGTTCTGGGAGAGCATATCGGCGTCAACCGGCTGACCATGGGGATCTATCCGGACGAGCGGATTTCTCTGATGTTTCAAACCAAACACCCGGGCTCCAAGGTGGTTCTCAGGCCGGTGACCATGGATTTCCGCTATTCCCAAAGCCAGGAGGACGCCTTGATGGAGGCCTACGAGAAACTTCTGCTCGACTGCATGCTGGGCGACCAGATGCTCTTTTTGCGCCAGGACAGCGTGGAACTCTGCTGGTCGTTTCTGACTCCCATCCTGAACGCCTGCGAGACATGCAGCGACCGCTCGCAAAGCCTTCTTTTCTACGAATCCGGAACCCTCGACGCCGCGGCCGTAGAGGAACTGAACCGGACTCGAATGGAAGGACCGGAGGGAAATGAGCTGTTAAGCTCATAAGCTGATAAGCCAGCGCGGATAACCGTAACCAATCTATCAGCGCGCTGTCCCGTCATTCCGGCATGCCCTTAGCCGGAATCCAGTCCGGCGCATTTCTGGATTCCGGCCAGAATCGTGCCGGAATAACGGAAGGGTAAGCGTGGAGTTGCAGGACTCGGCATCTCTTCACCCGCCAGCCAAAGGTTCACCGATATGACCGACCATCCTGAAAATACTATCGGCCCGGCCCGGTTCCTGGTGGAAAATCTGAATCTGTTGCCAAAAGGGCGGGCACTGGATGTGGCCATGGGATACGGCCGCAACGCGGTCTTTCTGGCCCAGGCCGGATTTGAGGTGGAAGGGGTCGATATTTCGCCGGAGGGCGCGGCCGCGGCATTGAAGGCTGCGAAGGAGGCCGGGGTTTATTTCTGATACAGAGGAGGAGAAGGACCATGCAGTGGAAACAGTTCCTGACGCCCGTGGCCAATCTGGATGCAGAGGAGGCCAGGGCTTTTATGATCGACCATAAGGAAGGGACCTATACGCTTCTTGATGTCCGCCAACCCGGAGAATACGAAAAAGAGCGGATCCCCGGGGCCAGGCTGGCGCCTCTGCCCGAACTCTCTGATCGGCTTGGAGAACTGGACCCGAACCGGCCGGTCATCGCCTACTGAGCGGTCGGCGGCCGCAGCCGTGCTGCTGCGCAGTTCCTCTCCGGCAAGGGTTTCAAAGAGGTCTACAACCTGAAGGGGGGCATTAGGGCCTGGAACGGTCTGACCGCGGCCGGCCCTGCCGAGATGGGTATGTCCTTCGTGAGAGGCGATGAGACCATCGAGGAGATCATCGTCCTCGCCTACGGAATGGAAGAAGGGTTGAAGAGCTTTTACACAGCTGTCAGTGAACGGGCCGATGACCCGGATGTGGCTGACCTGGCGGCCAGGCTTTCGACGATAGAGGAGCGGCACAAGGAACGGCTCTTTTCCCTCTATGTCACCATGCATGCGACCGTTGCCTTTCGAGATGCCTTTGAATCCCAAATCGTTGCCCGGATCATGGAAGGCGGTTTTACTACCGAGGAGTTCCTGGAGCAGAACAGAGAGGCCATGACAACGGCGCCCGATCTTCTGAATATCGCCATGATGCTGGAAGCGCAAGCCCTGGACCTTTACATGAGATACTCTGAAAAGATTCAGGACGAGCCGGGAAAAAGCATTCTCTATGATCTGGCAGAGGAGGAAAAAGCTCACCTGACGAGTCTGGGCCGCCTCATGGACACGAAGCTCTGATGCCGACCTACACCGGAATAAACCATCTGGCCCTGGCCACCCGCGACATGGATGCCACGATCCGCTTCTGGCGGGACCTGCTCGGAATGCGGCTGGTGGCAGGGCTGGGACGGTCAGGATACCGCCATTACTTCTTTGAGATATCGGCCCATGATATGATCGCCTTCTTCGATTGGCCCGATGTGGACAACATTCCTGAAAAGGATCACGGGGTCCCTGTCAAAGGCCCGTTTGCATTCGACCATGTCTCGTTTGAGGTGAAAACGGATGAGGACCTGTGGGAATTGAAGGCACGGTTCGAGGCCGCCGACATCTGGGTTTCCGAGGTGATGGATCACGGGTTCATCCATTCCATCTATGCCTTCGATCCCAACCATATTGCCATAGAATTCAGTGCCCCGGTACCGGGCGTGGACATTCGGAAATATCCCTCGATGAAGGACAAAGGCCCGACGGCCGTGTCCCGGGAAGGGCCTGATCCTCGGCCCGGCATCTGGCCCGAAGGACCCGGGGCGGCGCCCCCTGGAGACAGAAGGGTTTACCCTGGCGAGGGGATGGTCCTGGTCGAGAAGGGTGCGAACAAATCCTGACCGCGGAAAGAGGACACCATGCCTTCACCGACAAAGGGATCCGAGGGAAAAGAAGGGAACACGAGGGCAGCGAATCCCCCAAAATCCGGAGGCCGTCAACTCAAGATCCGGGTTCGCGACATTCTTGGCTCCATGGACATGGAACAGGCATTGGATGCGATCTGTCGAATGCCCCCCCGTCGAGTGATCAATCCCCTGTTTTCCCTCCTTTACCAGGGAGATGGTCCGCTCAGGTGGGCCGCCATTACGGCCATGGGCCGGGTCGTGACGCGACTGGCCGATGAAGACAGGGAGGCAGCCAGGGTCATCATGCGCCGCTTCATGTGGAACCTCAACGACGAATCCGGAGGAATCGGATGGGGGTCGCCCGAGGCCATGGGGGAGGTCCTCGCCTGCCACGCAGGCCTTGCCGAAGAATATGCCTCCATCCTCATTTCCTATGCAAGGGAGGACGGCAATTATCTGGAATACGAGATGTTGCAGCGGGGGCTCCTCTGGGGGATTGCACGGCTCGCTCAGGCGAGACCCCACCTGGTTCGAGGTGCGGCCTCGCACTTCATCCCCTACCTTCAATCAAAAGATCCGGCGATCAGGGGGATGGCCGCCTACCTGATGGGCCTGCTCGAAGTCCAGAAAGCACGCCCGAATATCGAGTCCTTGAGAGAGGATGATGCCGGGTTTGAAACCTGGGCGGATTACAGGATCGTCCATCGATGGGTCAAGGACATGGCGAATGAAGCCCTCGACCGGCTGTCGGCTTCAGAGAGTAAACGGTTAGACAGAACAGGAGGTTTGTCATGAATGAACGGTATGCCAATCCTTATGTCATTGGCGTGTTGCTCGGCCTGGTTCTCCTTTTTTCATTTTACACCATGGGAAGGGGGCTCGGCTCCTCCTCCACCTTTGCCAGGCTTGCAGCCGCCGGGGTCGATCTGGCGGCGCCGGATCACGCCAGCAGCTTATCTTATTTCAATAAATACCTTTCCAGGGGGAGATCTCCCCTCATGGGCTGGCTGGTTTTTCTGACGCTGGGGGCAGGCCTGGGGGGCCTGTTTTCGGCCTTTATCTCCCATAGAATTCGAGGGGAGGTCGTGCGGGGACCCTTGATCGGGGTCTCGGCTCGGTTATGGCTTTCCCTGGCCGGGGGAATACTCTCCGGATTTGCCGCCAGGCTGGCCAGGGGGTGCACCAGCGGCCAGGCCCTCACCGGCGCTTCCGAGATGGCCTTTGGAAGCTGGGTCTTCATGCTCTCCATCTTTGCGGGGGCGTATGCAACGGCATGCCTGTTCAGAAAGGAGTGGCTGTAATGGGACCCCTGTACAAGTTCGAATGGTTCGATGCCGCCTACGGTCTCCAGTTGGCCGGGCTTATCGGGTTTTTCTTTGGTTTTGTCCTGGAAAGGGCCGGGTTTGGAGACGCAAGGAAACTGACGGCCGTCTTTTATCTGAGAGACTTTGCCGTGCTGAAGGTCATGTTTACTGCCATTGTGGTCTGCATGATCGTGCTTTTGTATTTTTCCGTCTTCGGCTGGATCGACCTCAGCCGGGTCCATGTCCTCCCCACCTACGTCTGGCCGCAACTGGTCGGCGGCCTTGTCCTGGGCATTGGCTTTGTCATGGGAGGGTACTGCCCAACCACATCGGTCGTTGCCGCTGTCTCCGGAAAGCTGGATGCGCTTATCTTTCTTGTGGGGATGATCCTGGGCGTGTTTCTCTTTGCCGAGCTTTTCCCGCTGCTCGAAGAGTTCTACAGGGCCGGTTCCATGGGGCCGTACCTCCTTTCAGACGTCTTTGGCGTCCATTCCGGGGTAATCCGCGTTTCTCGTATGCGTGATGGCCGTGGGGGTCTACTGGATCGTCGAGAAGGTGGAGCAGCGGTTCGGAGATGTCGAACGCCTTCCCCGGGGCTCCAAAGGGGCGAAGCGAACGGCCGCGGCAGTCCTGGTCCTTCTGGGACTGGTCCTAACCGTTATCAATCCGGACCGGATCGCTGTCAAAAGGGCGACGCCGGCGCCGGTTGAACCGGTCAAAAAGGGGGAGATCCTGATGCCCACTGCCCCGAAAACAGAAAAACCCGCCTCGCCCCGTTTCGAGATTGTGGAGGATGAAGGTTGCTGACTGGTTATTCATGGATTCACCTGTAATCCGGTACCATGATGGAGAAAGCCGTCACTCGGATTTATTGAGAAATTACGGTTTGGTTAGCGTCTAATAACGCGAACTCCTGAAAGGAAAGAGACTCATGACGATAAAAAGCATCTTTATTATGGGGAGCGGCCTCATGGGGGCCGGCATCGGGCAGGTCTGCGCCCAGTCCGGCATTCATGTGACCCTGGCGGACATCTCCCATGAGGTCCTGGACAAGGCTGTGAAGGGGATCTCCTGGTCTGTCGGGAAGCTTCTGGAAAAGGGAAAGTCGACGGGGACCCTGGATGACATCATGGGCCGCATTTCGCCGACCACTTCTATCGAGGCCGCGGCGGGCGCCGATATGGTGATGGAGGCGGTTTTTGAAAATGTCGATGTAAAGCGCGACGTATTTGCCAGACTGGCCCCCGTGATTCCGGAAAATGCCCTGGTTGCCACGAACACCAGCGCCATCCCCATTACGGAACTGGCAGCCGGTGTCCCCCGGCCGGACCGATTTTTGGGCCTCCATTTCTTCAACCCTGTCCCCATGATGGCCGCGGTCGAGGTGATTCGGGGTATGTCCACCAGTGATGAGGCCTTTAGTGCAGGAAGGCAGTTCGTGCTCGATATTGGAAAGGAACCGATCCTGGTCCACCGGGATGTGGCCGGATTTGTCATCAACCGAATCAACTTCCCTTCGACCATGGAGGCCATGCGCCTGGTGGAAGAAGGCGTGACCTCCGTGGAAGACGTGGACAAGGGCCTCCGCCTGGCCGCTGGCCGTCGCATGGGGATCTTCGAGACCGGAGACATGGTGGGTCTGGATGTCACTTACGGGGCCATGATGGCCATGTATCAGGAGACCGGCGACCCCCGCTGGTATCCCCCGCTTCTCCTGCGGCGCAAGGTCAAGGCCGGGCACCTGGGAAAAAAGACCGGCAGGGGATGGTATGTCTACGGCCCGAATGGCGAGCGCCTGAGGCCGGCCGATGCCCATTGATGAGACGCAGCAATTCTCGTTTTGGGAAAATGGCCATGTGGGAGCGGCTTTCAGCCGCGAAAAGTCGTGGCAAGATGCCACTCACACAGAATGTTAATAACGGGTCTGCGTCATAATGAGAATCGCTGATTAATCGCTTAAGTTAAGGCGATTGACTTTTGACATAGAAAGAGATCGACATGAAAGAAGCAGTCATTCTAAGCGCGGCACGCACACCGGTGGGGAGGTTCGGCGGGACCCTCAGGGCGGTGACTGACCGGGACATTGCAGGTCTGGTCCTCAAAACGGCAATGAAGCGGGCTCGCATTCGGCCGGACCAGGTGGAAGAGGTCATTTTTTCTCAGCAGTACCGAACAGGTGTTCTTCCCCCCAATATGGCCCGGCCCATTGCCATCGATGCCGGCATTCCGATTGAGGTCCCGGAGTATACGGTGGCCAAGGCCTGTGGCGGGTCTTTGAAGACGGTCTTTCTGGCGGCCCAGGCCGTCAAGGCGGGAGACGCTGATCTCCTGGCCGCGGGCGGGGTGGAACACATGTCCAACGCGGCCTACCTGATTCCCACGGGGAGGTGGGGGGCGCGTCTAGGTCATGCCCAGCTCATGGATCAGCTCGTCCTGTTCGACCCGATCAGCGGGAACACCATGGGCGAGACTGCTGAAAACGTGGCTGAGCGCTGGCAGGTCAGCCGGGAAGATCAGGACCAATTCGCCCTGGAAAGCCAGGAGAAAGCGGCCAGGGCAATGGAACAGGACCTGTTCAAAGATGAGATCGTCCCGGTTCCCATCCCTCGGAAAAAAGAGGGTCCCACCCCGTTTGCGATGGACGAACATCCGAGGCCCGAAACTACCCTGGATGGCCTTGCCAAACTGAAGCCTGTTTTTCGGCAGGGAGGCTCGGTGACTGCGGGGAACAGCAGCGGCATGAACGACGGCGCGGCCTGTGTGATCGTGGCCAGCCGGGCTAAGGCCCGGGAGCTGGGCCTTAGCCCCCTGGTCTCGATTGTGGGATATGCCTCGGTGGGCGTCGAACCGGCAGTCATGGGCGTCGGTCCCATTTACGCCACTCGAAAGGTCCTCGAAAAGACCGGATTGACCCTGGCCGACATCGACCTGGTGGAACTGAACGAGGCCTTTGCATCTCAGAGCCTGGCC
Source organism: uncultured Desulfobacteraceae bacterium (assembly GCA_964384085.1). Classification (GTDB taxonomy): domain Bacteria; phylum Desulfobacterota; class DSM-4660; order Desulfatiglandales; family Desulfatiglandaceae; genus AUK324. Next base: position 28,909 of record CAYLJZ010000012.1, on the reverse strand, counting down.
TGCATTCGGGAACTGGGTCTGGACCCTCGAAAGGTCAACGTCAACGGCGGCGCCATCGCCCTTGGACATCCCATCAGCGCCACGGGCGGCGTGATCCTGACCAAGCTCATCTACGAGATGCGGCGCCGGGCCAGTCGCTACGGTCTGGCGACCATGTGTCTCGGGGGCGGACAGGGAGTTGCACTGATCGTCCAGAATGAGGGAGAATAGCCGTGAAGGGGTTTTTCCATGAACCTGACTCCCCTCCCTATCTGATCCTCCCTTATGGCAAGAGCGACAACGGCACCGCTTCGTAGTCGCTGGGAATCTGCATCAGCTTTGGCGATACGGGGGATGTGTCAATGCGGTGGAGGGTCATCGTATCGGTATTCTCACGCGACAGGTCCAGAAACTCGATGGGGATGCCCGCTGCTTCATTCGCTGAAATATTCGGAAGAGTGAGGCCGAGTTGGCTCGCCAGTCCCTGGCTCTTGACGGCAAGCCGTTCATAGAAATCAAAAAGGGCGCGGATGGTGGCGGCATCTGCATTCGACATTTTCAAAGCGGCAGTATCGGCCAGACAGACCTGGGCGATGGGGGTTTCCCCCTGCATGACCCGTACCGTCCGGCACTGAATCCCTGCCACTTTTTTCACCCCCGTCTGCTCCAGTCGGGTGGGCACTGGCGGCTCAGCGGCCCTGGCGATGGTGTCGAGTGAAACCTTGTCGCCTAACAGCTCCTGCAACTTCTTCCGCTTATCCGGTGACATACTGGCGACTTGCTTTCCCAGCCCCTGCAGCAGGGGCTGTACTTTCTGGGCCTGCTGGTTAATGCGGTCAACCTCCTGTTCGTCCACGGTCATCAATTTTCGCTTGCGATGATCAACAATCACAACACTCTCCGAGGCGTGGCGGTACAGGAGATCCAGGTTCTTGTCGCCACCGGCGGCCTTGACCATGATCTGGTCATTTTTTATGGCAATGGACTGGGTCTTGGCTTTGGAAGCCTCCCCCTCCTTGACCTGATATTCCAAAACCGTATCGCCACAAGCGATTGACGGAAACGCCAGGCCAGCCCAGATGACAAGGGAAACTAACGTGCGGTTACTTATTTTCATCCTGAAACCCCTTCATTTGGCACTATTGCCGCAGCATTAAGACCTCTATGTCTACTGGGAACTGTTGCCAGTGTAAGCAGACCCTTCAGTGTATCTCCTCCGTTGTTCAGACTCAAAAGAGTTATAACGACGATCTTCTTGTTTAGCAAGAAGGGAGTTAAAAATACAGATGCCATTGACCCCTCCAGGAGGGTAACCTCTTTTCGTCGGATCTGTCTCTGTAGTTGCGGATTTAGCCGCACAGTCGCGCTTTCCTGCAAAGTGGGCAATAAGCGGACAGGTCAGGAAGGAGATCGGAAAGCCTTTGGTCCTTCCCGAGGACGCCAAGGGATTGACGTTCAGGGCTGCCAGCCAATATGTGGAGGACCTCCTCAACACCCAGGGGGTCTCCATCACGAGTACGGCCTGTTCAGAAGGTTTTCCGTCGGAGGAGGGCCGGCCTTCGATGGCCTACCGGGCCTCACCGAAGCTCGTTTCGAACAGGCCGCCAATAGCCTGGCGGCCGTCTTCGGTGAGGTTCCGGGTTCCGGTGCCGACGAAGCTCTGGTGGTCCAGTGTCGGTGTTTCGGCCACCCAGGCGTTGTTTTTCCAGGCGTACCAGGCTTTCCGGTCCTGGTCGTAAACGTGGAGGGGCCGGTTGAACAACTTGGCCAGTTCGACGCCCCAGCCGGTGCCTCCCTTGACCGTATTGTCCGGCTGAATCCAGCCGACGACGATCACGTGATAACCGTTGTTGACCATGTGAAAAATGAGCTGGATGACCTTGCGGATTTTTTCGGCCTTGGAAAACGTTCGTCCCAGGCGGGTCGAGACAATTTCCATGCTGACGTTTCCCTTGTCGAGTTCTTCCGGACTCAGCACACGAATGCCTCGCGTCCGCTCCGGGGCATGTCCGGCGTAAGAAAAGGTGACCTCGCTGAGGCCCCAGCTTTCGGCCAGGCGGCCGAACTCGGCCTCGGCGCCTTTGTGCCCGCCGCTGTAAAGCGTCATATTCGAAGGATTTGCCATGGGTATCTCCTTGATGAAGGGTTTCCGGGCGTCTTTTCAAAACCCGGGTGCTTCCGTGCGACCCGTGACGGCCGACAGGTAGAAATAAAACACCTCGCCGACAATCGACGAGGTGTATTTATACAATAAGGTCTTCCGAACCAAATTGCAACCGGCCCCGCTATTTTCCGGAGATTCTCATTATGAAGTGGGGTTGACGCCGCACTGCTGGGTGAGCGGCATCTTGCCGCGCCTTTTCGCGGATGGAAAGCCGCTTCCACAAGATTGTCATCCCAAAATGAGAAATGCCACTTGGGGTCATCTACGATTGACCTTTCTCGTCACTTCGCGTATGATTCTATCATATCGCTTTCATTGAGAATGCACGTAACTTCTCAATCAGCTCGAGTAGCCACGATACGACTCCGCTTAGGACGTATTGAAATAGATAAGTATTCCTTACTGGAGGTTAGGCGTCAGCCTTTTATAGAATCCAGATAAATTCCACTCGAATTTGCTGAGAAGTTACGAAGCCCTCTGGATTTCGGCGTTCGCCGGAATGACAGACTAAGAACAATTATGAGACTGTTCATACGTCTTGCGTCTTGCACCCATGTACACGACCTTTTTCGGTTTCAAGGAAAATCCATTCAATCTGACGCCGGACCCGAGATACCTCTATCTGAGTCGGTATCACAGGGAGGCCCTCGACCATCTCCTCTACGGCATCAATGAGCGGAGAGGGTTTATTGCCATAACGGGAGGCATTGGCACCGGAAAGACCACCCTCTGCCGGGCCCTCCTGGAGCACCTCGATCCGAAGACAAAGAGCGCCCTGATCTTCAGCTCATTCATCTCCGACATGGAGGTCCTGGAGACCATTAACGAGGAGTTCGGCATTCCGATGGGGCCTGAGGCAAAGACCAAGAAGGATTATATCGATGCGCTCAACCAGTTCCTCTTGAACAACTTTAGAAATGGCGGGAATGTGCTTCTCCTCATCGATGAGGCCCAGAACCTTTCCCATACCGTCTTGGAACAGATACGAATGCTCTCCAACCTGGAGACAGAAAAGGATAAGCTGATCCAGGTGGTTCTCGTAGGCCAGTCCGAGTTGAAGGGCATCCTGTCCGCGCCATCCCTGAGGCAATTGAATGAGCGGATTACCGTGCGTTACGATCTCAGGCCAGTGGATGCAACCGACCTGAGAGGATATGTAAGCCATCGCCTTGCAGTGGCCGGGGGGGGCGGAAACCCGACTTTTACCAAAGGAGCCTTTGCAGCGGTCTATGCGTACAGTCGCGGGAACCCCAGACGGATCAATGCGGTCTGCGATCGGGCCCTCCTGATCGCATACGCCGATGAAAAACAGACCGTTACACGTGGAATGATCACGGATGCCATCAAAGACCTGTCCGGGGGTGCGGGGACCGGACAGATGCCGGAACGACCGTCAAAACAAGGCACAAGGCCCCTGACCGTCGCCCTCCTCCTGTTGCTCGTGATCACTGCGGCCTTTGCCGGGTGGAGCCTCAGGCGAGATGTCGTTTCCCCTGCAGTGACCGTGACGGCCGCCCCGTTGATCCGTCCCGCCAAAGATCCATTGGAAGGCCTGTTCCTCGATGAGCGTTCAAGCCTTGCAGGCCTGTTCGATCTGTTTCGAGCCGACCGGAAACTTGGGCACGAAGAGGCCTATGGCCCGGACGGAAAGGTGAGCGCGGACGCCGATCCCAATCTGGGACTGATCTCCTTAAACCTGGCCCCTGAATATTTTACCCTCTTGAAAAAGCCGTTTCGTGTGACCGCGGCCGGGCTCTCTTCACCGTCCCTGCCCAATCCCCGGTATCTCCTGATCACCAAGACAAACGACGGGGGCGCCGCTGCCATGGATCGTCAGGGGAAAACGCGATCGGTCACCAGGGAGTTTATCCTGAAACATTGGGGCGGAAAGATTTCATTCATCTACCCCTACGAAGAGAGCGACCGGCATTTAAACAAGGGGATGTCGTCCCCCGAGGTCCTGAAGGTTCAACATCTCTTGAATGGGATTGGATACCCGGTCGAGGAAGGCGGGATGTTCGACGAACAGACCTTCAGGGAAGTCGTCAGGTTTCAGAAGGACTTCGGCCTGAATGCCGACGGGATTATCGGGCCCAGGACCATGGCCCTTTTGTTTCAGATGGCGGAATAAACGAAATTCCTGAATTCCTGGATTGGGAATTCCTGGTACCATCATGAGCTACATTCATCAAGCATTGAAGAAGGCCCAGGCAGAGCGGGACGACCGTCACGGAAAATATGACGGGGTCCTTCACCCGTCCCGGCCAAAGCGATCAGCCGTTGCCAGAAGGTCGATAGTGATAGCCGTGGCGGCCCCTGCGATCCTTTTTCTTGCTTTTATCTCCTATTCATGGTTGGATTCGAGCAATCCACAGGCAACGACAGAGAATCGACCGAGACCGAAACCTGCGGCTCCGGCCCCGACGCCCGTTTCAAACCGGACCGCAGATGCCGATGCGCTCTACCAGGCCGGAAAAACGCACCAAACGAATGGACGGCTGAGCGACGCCAAGGTATTTTACGGGAAGGCGCTCCAGGCAGACCCTGGTTGTGTGACGGCGCTGAATAACCTGGGCGTCATCCTGATGATGGAGAAAAACTATGGAGAGGCCCAGAGTGGATTTGAAAAGGCCATCCGTCTGAAGCCGGGGTACGTGGATCCGTGCTACAATCTTGCATGTCTCTTCGCCCTTACGGACCAGCCTGAAAAAGGGATCCACTACCTGAAACGGGCTGTTTCCCTAGACCCGCAGGTGAAGGGATGGGCGACGAAAGACGCAGACCTGGAAAGGCTTCGGAATGAGCCGGGGTTTGCGGAGCTGGTGGATTAAGAACGGGTTTCCCCTGCCATGAAAATGTGACGGAGCGCAGTGCGCACCGTTCAACAACCTGAGACTCGAAACCTGACCAACCGTTGGGTTGCGGGCATAGCCCGCATCAGGCGTACATGATGCCCCGATATTCGACACCCGAGCATGAAACACGTGAAATCAACTTGTCTTAAACATATTCTGTGGGCGGCGCTGTGGCTCTTTACGGCCGCTACGCCCGCCGGGGGAGCCCGGATTGCAGGGGAGGACGGGGTGACGCCCGCGGCCCCTCCGCTTCAATCTTCTGCCAGTGAGGATTCCAGCGCAAAAGGGAAAGAGGTTCATAAGTCCGCACCCGAAAAAGGAGCCCCTCGACACCCTGCTGCAACACCCGCGGATCAACAGACCGAGTCTGCCCAGGCCCGCCCCTCGAAGGCCATTCCATCCAGCCCGCCTCGAGATGGGCGGAAAGCAACAACCACACAAACCGCGCTGAAACCGGACGACACTGCCGCGGCCCCTGGTCAGCGTGATGACCCCTATGTGACCATCGATTTTGACAATGTGGACCTGCCGGTCTTCATCAAATTCATCAGCGAGCTGACCGGAAAGAACTTTGTCGTCGACAATGCGGTAAAGGGGAAGGTGACCATCATCTCTCCCACAAAGATATCGACCAATGAGGCCTACCGGGTGTTTGAATCGGTGCTCGAGGTTCACGGTTTTGCCACTGTGCCTGCCGGAAGCATTACCAAAATCGTTCCAATCGTGAGCGCCAAGTCCATGAGTGTGGAAACCAGGCTGCGGGCTGAGGCCGTGAGCGCGGAAGACAAGGTGGTCACCCAGTTGATGCCCCTTCGGTATGCGGACCCTGAGGAGCTGAAAAAGCTCTTTACCCCCCTGATATCCAAGAACAGCGTGCTTGTTTCGTATCCGGCCACGCGAACCCTGATCGTCACCGATGTCCTCTCAAATATCGAACGACTCCTCCGCATCACAAAGGCCATCGATGTGGAGGGAGTGGGAGAGGAAATATCCGTGATACCCCTTCGCCACGCCATGGCGACGAACCTGGCCAAATCTCTCGATGCGGTATTCCAAAAAGGCGCAGGGAAGCCCAAAGCGGCCCAGCAGGTGGAAGCTGAGGTGCGGATTGTGCCGGACGAGAGGACCAACTCGCTCATCGTGCTGGCATCCGAAGACGATACGCGTAAAATCAAGCAGTTGCTGAAGCTGCTCGACAGCGAAACGCCCCGGGGAGAAGGGAGCATTCGGGTCTATTATCTGCAACACGCCAATGCCGAGGAGCTGACCAAGGTGCTGACCACCCTTCCGTCAAAACAGACGGCCGAGGCAGAAAAAGGGAAGACACCGGTTATTTCCAAGGAGGCCCGAATCGTTGCCGATAAGGCCACCAATTCGCTGATCATCATGGCCGATAAAGATGATTATCTCGTGCTGGAAGAGGTGATTCAAAAGCTGGATATCCCCAGGTCAATGGTCTTTATCGAGGCCCTCATCATGGAGGTGAACGTGGAGAAGGACTTCAGCCTGGGCGTGGAATGGGAGGGGATCAAGACATTTTCATACGATGGAAAAGACGGAGGGGTTTTCGCCGGGTCGAGCAGCGACGGTTTCAAAACGACCGCCAGCGCGCTTACCGGCGTCCTGCCCAAGGGCTTCTCATTGGGCGTGATCGGTGAGACCATTGAAATCGGAGGGATCAAATTCCCCAACCTGGCCGCGGTGGCGCACGCGTACCAGCAGGATATGGACGTCAACATCCTCTCGACGCCCCAGTTGCTGACGACCGACAACGAAGAGGCCGAAATCATGGTGGGGAAAAATATCCCCTATATCACCAGCAAAAACGTTACAACGGCGTTACAGGACTACACCAACTATGAATACAAGGACGTCGGCGTAACCATGAAGGTGACCCCGCAGATCAGCCAGGAGCGCTTTGTCCGCCTCAAAATCTTTCAGGAAGTCTCCCGATTGATCGGGACGGACGAAACCGACAGGCCCTCGACCTACAAACGCCTGGCCCAGACTACCGTTGTGGTAAAGGACGCCAATACCGTGGTCATCGGGGGCCTGATCGGCGACGAAACGACCCATATCGACTACGAGGTGCCCTGCCTTGGAAATATGCCCCTCCTCGGCTGGCTCTTTAAATCCACCTCCAAAAAAATCGACAAGACCAACCTCTTTGTTTTTTTGACGCCCCGCATCATTCAGAATCCGGACGAGGCGAAAAAGGTCTATCAGGACAAAAAGGACCAGATCGAGACCATCAAGGAAGGGGTTATCAAGATGTATAAACGGTCCGAACCCACCCCGGTTCCATCAGGGGATAAAGAATGACGGGCGACGGCTTATAGCTGACAGGCGTCGGGGCTCACAACAGCTCAATCCCTCGCCAGCCCCAGCAACCCCAACAAGCTCAATAAACTCAACAACCCACTTAGAGATTCCCATGCACCACAAACGAATCGGCGAAATATTGATGGAGACAACCGGCCTTACCGAGAAGGGGCTTGAGGAGGCCCTTCGTGTGCAGGCGGAAAAGGGGGGGCGAATCGGGGAAATTCTGATCCGTCAGGGAGCTGTTACTGAAATGGAACTCTTGAACGCCCTGGGTATCCAGTTCCATATCCCGGTCCTCCCCGCCGTCCTGTCGCCTGATCTGGATACCTCTTTCGCCCAGAAGATTCCGATCCAATTTCTCAGGAAATACAAAATGACCCCTGTGGTTACTCCCGGAGCCGCGGTGATCGCCATCCATGACCCCCTTCTTTTCCAGCCCCTGGACGACCTGAGACGTCTGCCGATCCTGAAAGATGCGGGCGTTGTCCTCTCCCCTTACGGCAACATCCTCTCCATCATCAACTATGCCTACGACATGAGCCGCGATTCCGCTGAACAGGTGATCGAGGACATGCACGACGAGGACACCAGCCAGATCCTCACCGAAATCCAGGAAACCGGAGACCTTTTGGAGGACACCAGCGACGCCCCCGTGGTCAAACTGGTCAACCTGATGCTCTCCCAGGCTGTCAAGGCCAGGGCCAGCGACATTCACATCGAGCACTCCCAGCACATGCTCAAGATCCGCTACAGAGTGGACGGCATCCTTTACGATATGCTCTCCCCGCCCAAACACATTCAATCGGCCCTGATCTCACGCATCAAGATCATGGCCAAGATGAATATTGCAGAGAAACGACTTCCTCAGGACGGTCGGATCGAGATTCGAATTGCCGACAAGAGCATCGACATCCGCGTGTCCACCATCCCTGTGGCCTTTGGCGAACGGGTGGTCCTGCGACTCCTGGACAAGACCAACGTCCTGCTGAACGCCTCTGACCTCGGCATGCCGGCCGATCGGCTGGACCAGTTCAATCGGCTCATCCGGTCTCCGCACGGAATCATTCTGGTCACCGGACCCACTGGCAGCGGAAAGACCACCACCCTCTATGCGGCCCTCTCCACCATCAACACGACCGACATCAACATCATCACCATCGAAGATCCAATCGAATACCAGCTCGACGGGATCGGCCAGATCCAGGTCAATCCCAAGATCGACCTCACCTTTGCCAAGGGACTGCGGTCCATTGTCCGGCAGGACCCGGACGTCATACTGGTCGGGGAGATACGCGACCTGGAAACCGCTGTGATCGCCACCCAGTCGGCCCTGACCGGGCATTTGGTCTTTTCGACCCTTCATACGAATGATTCGGCCAGCGCCACGACCCGCCTCATCGACATGGGGATCGAGCCCTTTCTGGTGACCTCTTCGGTGAGCGCGATCCTGGCCCAGCGGCTGGTCCGCGTTGTCTGCAAGGACTGCAAGGAGGCCTATTCACCGGACGTGGAGTCCCTGCAGAGCATCGGCATCACCCCCGAGATGGCCGAAGGCAAGGTCATCTACCGGGGCCGTGGGTGCCCTTCGTGCCTCGATACCGGCTACCGGGGGAGGACCGGCATATTTGAACTGATGGTCCTGGACGAACCGGTCCGAAACCTCATTCTGAAAACATCCGATGCCAATGCCATCAAACAAAAGGCGGTGGAGCAGGGAATGCTGACCCTCCGACAGGACGGGGCGCAGAAGGTATTGAACGGAATTACGACCATTGAAGAGGTTTTCAGGGTGACGTATCAATAATGCCGGCATCATAGATTGAGGAATTGAGGGATTCAGAAATTCAGGTAGTTGCCAGTCTAATTTTGTGAAAAGCAAAAATAATGACGTCATTCACACCCGATGTCACACCGCGTCGACGGTTCTTATGTCGCTTGAGTCCTTTCCGTCTTTGCACCTTTTATCCTGCTGCGGCCCTCCTTGCGGGTCTGCTGGCGGCACAGATCATCGCTACCCTTCAGGTCTATCTCTCCGACAGGGCGCTTTACCATACCCTTGCGGTTATCAAAGATGCCGGATATCTCATTGTGCCCAACGAGCAGATCATGGGCCGGCTGAATGAACTGGCCCCCGCAGTCTATGGCGGGTTCTTCTTCACCCTGAGCGTGGGGGCCGGCATCTCCGTTCTCTCCTTTGCCGCCGCCTGGATCTGGGACCGGATCTTATCCTGCAGAAACACCTTGCTGATTCCACTCCTCCTCTTGTGGGCCGTATTCATTGTTGCGGCGAATTGGAATGGAATTTCTCCCATGATTACCGCCTACTTGGCTGTAATCCCCCCTCTGGTCTTCTGTCTCACACTCAGATGGATGCCTCAACAGAGAGAAGGAACTCCTCCCTGGAATTCCGCCTTGATTCATCTCGTGACGATTGCCCTGCTGGCCTCTCTCTGGGCCCCGCAGATGAAAAAGGGCGATCTCTTTCTGAACCTGAGGGACAGTCTTCTCCTCTCCAACACCTTTGGGACAACGATAAGCGATTTTTATTATCGGTATACCCTTTATCCCGCGGAGGTCTTCAAATCACTGGACCAGAAACTTCTCAAAACCGCCTCGCTGGATCAGGTAGAAAAGGAGCCGCTGAGAAAGTTGCTGACCGAGAAACTCCTCGCCTACGACTATCTTCCCATAGATGGGAAGGGGGAGGTTGATCTGAAAATAGGCGAATCGGGGGGGGAACTGATATTCGAAAACAGGGGGCGGGTGATTTTGAGGACACCTCCCGATGATTTTCTGTCACGGCCCGCCCATATCCTGAGGCAGTTTTCCTCAGAAACGGACACGTATTCCCTCTTCCGTCAATTCACCTATTATGGCCTCCTGACAGGATTCCCAGCCACCCTCTATCTTTTCCTGTATACCATCCTCCTCGTCCCATTAGCTCGGTACGTCAATCCAAGGACCGCGTCTGTGACGGCTGCCATCTTTTGCTTCCTGGCAGGTGTGTCATTGCTGATACCCCTCTGGATTGGCCACGAGCAAACCATCGAAAGAGATCATGTGGATAGGTTGCTCAGATCCGACCGCTGGCAGGAGAGGGTCGCCGCGCTGAAATTGGTCCGACAAAATTGGCTGGATGTGTCGCGTGTTCCTTTCTATCGGAGCATGTTGTCAAGCCCTCACATACCGGAGCGCTACTGGCTGGCAAAGGCCCTGAGTGTCAGCCGAAGCCACGAAACCTACGAGGACCTGTTGCGTCTCCTCGATGATCCCTCGCCTTCGGTGGCATGCATGGCCTTTCAGGCATTGGGGCGAAGAGGCAACCGGCACGCCGTACCGGAAATTTTGAAACGAATCGAAACCTCGGACCACTGGTACCCCCAGTGGTATGCCTACCGGGCATTGAAGGCATTGGGATGGAAACAGACAGGTTCCGGATAAGCACCCTCGCCCTCTGTCTTGGGGCGGTCATTGCAGTGGAAACCGGCGCGAGACTGGGCGGGATACAGGGGAAGGCCCCCCATCCCATGATAGTTCTCGGAGCGATGCGACTGCTGCAGGCCGGTCTTATCGTCATGATTGTCTGGATTCGGGAAAAGGGTCTGGCATCCGTTGGATTGTCTTGGAAAGGGCTGGTTCCCGGGCTCAGAAAAGGATGCATCTGGTCTGCAGGTTTCGGGCTGCTGGTTCTGTTGGGCGGCATCTTCCTCCATACCATGGGGATCAATCCTCTGCCACTGATACATACGCCTCTCCCGAGCAACCTTGGTCATGTCCTTCTATTTTTTATTGTAGGAGGGATCATCGGCCCCGTAACCGAGGAAATTCTCTTCAGGGGTGTACTGTACGGTTTTTTCAGGCGATGGGGGGACATGGCGGCAATCCTTCTGAGTACCCTCGCATTTGTCCTGGTCCACCTGCACTTGCCGGTCATCCCCGTCACCCAGATCGTAGGGGGCCTCCTTTTCGCCCTGGCCTACGAGGTAGAAAAAAATCTGATGGTCCCCATCACCCTCCATTCCCTGGGCAATATGGCTATCTTCGGGATTTCACTGATGGGAGGGCGGTTCTGGATTCCCTAATAAACATCGCTATTACCCATTTCAGCTCAAAGCTGTTTTGGGTAACAGGGGTCAGATACAACTGAATGCGGGTGAGGCCCGCAACCCAACGGTTGGTCAGGTTTCGGGTTTCAGGCTTGGAGTTCCAGCAGGACAGATCAGTTGCACGCTTCAACCTGAATACCAAACGATGAACACCGAACACTGGCGTATTCCTAATTTGGCTTACAACCTGTTGTCAGGTGGGCGGTGCCAATGGCCTAATCACCGGCTGCCGAGATAAAACATCCCTTGTCGTCATCGGTTTTCTGGACTGTCACGGAGACGCTGTCCGTATCTGTCTTTGCGCCGTTGTCCGTAACCTTCAGTTCGAAGGTCAAGATCGTTTCCTCGTCGACTCCCGGAGCGGCAAAGCTCGGTTTGACAGCCGTGGCGTCGGACAGGGTGACAGAGGGACCTTCAGTCTGGCTCCACGAATAGAGGGGAATCCCATAATCGGAATCATACGAGTTGGATGCGTCAAAGGTGACTGTATCGCTCGACTTGACGGTCTGATTATCCCCTGCGTCTGCCACAGGCGAGGCATTAACGTTATTCCGGGCCATATTCCTCACGTCGTGGCCAAATTTAGGCCACGCCACATTTCCCAGAGAACTCGAACTGCTTTCAACGGCATAAAGCCTGCCGTCCTGGGACCCCACATAAACAGCCCCGCCAAAACCGATGGTGGGCGATGAGGAGACCTTGCCATCGGTGATAAACCGCCATTTCACTGCACCGTTGGACGATGCGATGGCGTACAAGCTGGAATCGTCCGACCCTCCATACAGGATCCCGTCCGACCCCAGGGCCGGGGAGGACTGGACCGGATCATTGGGGTCGGAAAATATCCAGGTCTGGGCGCCGTCTGTCAGTTTGACGGCATAAAGACTGCCGTCATTTGCACCGACATAGAGGGTCCCACTGTCAATGGCAGGAGACGAAAAAACCGGGCTTCCGATGTTAAATTCCCACTTCTTTGTGCCGTCGTCCGGATTCACTGCGTACACCTTTCCATCCTGTGAGCCGACATAGATGACGCCGTCGGATCCAATGGCCGGGGAGGAAGAAATCGCCCCGGTTGAGCCGGTGAAAACCCACTTCTGCTTGCCCGTCGATTTTAGGGCGTAAAGCTTTTGATCCGCCGATCCCACATACACGGTCCCGTCGATATCGATGGCAGGGGACGATGTCACCTCGCCCTGGGTCACAAAGGGCCATTCCCCTCCTACAGACGTCCCGTCCGAGGATTTGACGGCGTAGACCTTTTTGTCTTTTGCCCCCACGTAAATCGTGCCCGAATCGCTGAGGGCCGGAGAGGAAGAAATACCCCCTCCTGCGGCAAATTCCCATACCTTGGTCCCGCTCGAATCAATGGCATAGAGCTTGCCGCCCTCTGACCCCAGATAGATGGTGACGGCGCTGCTGTAATAATGCACCACCGGGGACGAGGTCACTTTCCCCCCGGTTGCAAATTGCCACTTTTTGGCTCCGTCCGGATTTACGGCATATAGATTCCCATCGTCCGATCCCACGTAAATCGTCCCGTCCTGCCCTATTGCCGGGGAGGAGGTGATGCTCCCGACGCTCCCTGTTGCAGGAAATACCCACTTCTTATCGCCTGGTGCGGCCCACAGGGAGATGGGACACACCCCAATCAGAAGGAACAAGACTGCCGCCGACCACGGGAATCTCAATCCCGCCCTATATCTATACGCCATAGCGCCTCCTCTACCCAACTTGTCAAATCTTAGACTGAACAGCAACCCATTGAACTCACAAATTAGTATCATTAAATCAAGTTGCGCTCAAGGACAAATGAGTGGCCTTTGTTCCCGGCAACTCGCTTTTGACTCGGGGGATCTGCGCATGGAAGAAGGTGTGAGCTGATAAGCTGGTAAGCTGGTGAGCCATGAAGCGCATGAGCTGTTGGGCGGAAGGTAACGGGTACTCATAATAGGAATTGCTGCCGGGCGCCTTTTGTATTTGACACACAAGGAGGAGCCGCTTATACTCACGGCCGGATTTTGACCATTATTCGCGTCTCACTCTTCAATCTTCGAAAAGCCTGACGGGGTGTCGAACCTTGCACAAGCCAGCAATCCCCTCTGTATCGGGGCTGAGAATCATTTCTCTTTTTTTCTGTCTTGCAATATTCTTTGGATGGTCTTCTGACGCAAAGGCTGGAGAGGCCGCCGAGACAGCGCCTCAGTCAGAGGTCGGTCCTTATGCCAAAGGACGCCTTTCGCTTCAACTGGTCTCCGGCGCCCTGTTTTCCCTTACGAACCTCCCCGAAGACAGTCCAGTTTTCAATTATGCGCAGACCAATCTGCGGCTTGGATGGATGCTGAGCGATACTGCGCCCCAGGGTGGCTTTTTCAGGGGGAACTGGGAGGGCCTGGTCGAGGTCTCCAATTCCATTATTTTCAAAGGATTTGGCAACTATATCGGTGGAATAACCGTTCTGTTCCGATACAATTTCGTCCAGCCGGACTGGAAGGTGATCCCCTATGTTCAGGGGGGTGCAGGGATTGTATACAATGATGCTTACAAAGATGAAACCCAGCAGGCCATCGGTCAGGCCATTGAATTCACGCCGCAGGTCAGCCTGGGACTTCATTATCTGATTGCGGACAAATGGTCGCTGGACGCAGAGGGGATGTTACACCATATCTCCAACGCCGGGATGTCGAAACGCAACCGCAGCATCAACGCATTAGGCGGCTTATTGGGGATTACCTATTTCTTTGACTGACGCTGTGTATCCGCAACCAAAACAACCTCACACCCCAGTACCATTTTCCGAAGCTGCGGGGTGAACAAAGCCACAAAGCCCACAAAGGAAAAGGACACATCAGACGAACCGCACAGGAAAGGAGTCTGGTTATGGAAACCCTGTATGCCACCGAGTTGTCGATACCGCTTTATCAGGTCTGTTTACTCCTTGTCTTGAGCACCCTGGTGCTTTTTGTGGGGAAAGTCAAACTGGCATTGCTTATCAATTATACCTTTGTCTTGTACTGGGGATACTGGCTCAGCCGGGAAAAGCTTGGGGCGTCCACCGTCTACGAGATGGATTCGTTCACCTTCGGATATTTCGGGTTCGGTTTACTCATCATTATTCTGGCTCTGATCGGCTTTATGAATCGTCCGGGATGACGCTCTCCATCTTGAAGACTGCCCCCCGCACTCAATTATCCTGGCATAAGGTTCGTTGGGAAATGTTATGAAAAATAACAAAAGGCTATCTGCCGTCATTTTTGATTGTGACGGGGTCATGTTTGACTCCCGCCAGGCCAATATCAATTTTTACAACCACCTCCTTGAACGGTACGGACTCCAAAAGATGACAGACGATCAAGTGGATTATGTCCACATGAACACAGCGGAGAAATCCGTCCGTTTTATCTTTGAGGGAACCCCCTTCACTGAGGAGGCACAGACCTACCGAATGCAGATCGATTATGCGCCCTTCATAAAAGACATGGTCATGGAACCCGGCCTGAAGGAACTCCTCAACCATCTCAAATCCAGGGTACGACTGGCCGTCGCCACCAACCGAAGCAACACCATCGGGGACGTCATCGAGCAGAACGGATTGGGCGAATTTTTCGATATGGTCGTATCGTCCCTCGACGTGAAGCACCCCAAGCCCCACCCCGAATCGATTCATAAAATCCTTGATTATTTTGCCCTGTTGCCCGAGCAGGCCGTTTACGTCGGCGATTCGCTGATCGACCTTGAAACGGCCAAGGCCGCCAGGGTCCAATTCATTGCCTATGGGAACGGAACCCTGCTGGCGCCGCTAAAGGCTTCGAGCATGGCGGAACTGAAGAAGGTCCTGTCTGAGATGGAGTCGCCATAGAAGCCTGCCACTCCTCCCTTCTCTATCTTTGTATGAGAACAAAAACCACGACTCACAGAGACACGGAGACACAAAGATAAAACAGATGGGTACGTGATAACCCCAAAAGAATATCTCTCTGTGGCTTGGTGGCTTTGTGTGAGAATAATACGTGCTGGGATGCTGGCCTTTCGGACCTCTGACCTCCGACTTCTGACCTCTGTGATTTTGCCCCATGGCGCCCAACTGGCTACTTCAGGTAGGATGCAAATTCCTTTTGGATGTAGGAACTGGGCGCTGCAAAATTGATGGGCGTATTGGGGAAACCGAAGCTCACGACCCCTATGACTTTGCCGTCGCCGTCCACCACCGGCCCCCCGCTGTTTCCCGGAATCACCGGCGTGGAAAATTGCACCTGGTCCCCTCTGAATTTGAACGGGGGCTGCTTCATCTTGGCCTCTTTCTTCCAGTCGGCCTCCGGAAACATACGGCTGAAATTCCCCTTGGTAACGGTTTCCCTGAAGGCCAGCAAGGGATTTCCAATGGCCCAGAGCTCCTCGCCTGGCATCAGGGTGTGGGGATCTCTGATCTCGAGGTAGGGGGTGGGACGGTCAACAGCGACCTGAAGAAGGGCCAGGTCATGGTGCTGGCTCTTTTTAAGGACCTGTACCCTGTGTTTTCGAGTCTCGCCGGGAAGTTCGGCCTCCATGCTGTAGGTGGCACCCTCAACCACATGTCTGGCTGTCACGGCCAGACCCTTGTCGTTGATGAAAAATCCTGAGGCTCCGCCCTTTTTATTCTTGATCCTGAAGGTGCATTGGACAGCGTGTTCAATCGGACTCCTTGCGATCTTCGAAGCGGTTTCTTCCTGGGGGGGAGGAGGCCCCTCCTTGAATCTTCTTTCCTCAACCTCGCCGCCGCCCGCCTCGGACTCAGGCGGACTGTCGGAAAAGTGGGTCTGGCCGTTGGTGTCTCGCCAGATGTAGACCTTTTTAGACCATCCGTCCTCTGCCAAAAGAGACAAAAGGCTCAGGAGGAGAATCACCGCTATGACAAACCGTTTCATCCGTTCTACAGCCTCCCTCCTTTCAGGCGTGTCCGGCATTCGAACCCGCAAAGGGGGTAAGGAGGAGCATACGGTACCCGCTCTGTGACAGGAATTCGACAAGTTCGGGCGGAAGAGTCACCGACGTGGCGAGCACGGGTTTGCCGTTTTGGTCGTAAAAGCTGATTCCTTCCAGGGTTAACTTCACATTTCTCGATGCGTCGCCTTTTTTGGCCATAAACGCATGAGGACCGCGATGAAATTGAACATTCAAAAATTCAAGGACATTGGAAACCATATCTGCCGGTTGGCTGTTTTGGGTCAGGGAGAGGACCGATATTCCGCCATCCTTTAAAAGGGAAACGGCATCAGGAGTCAGCCCTTCCAGATCGATAACGTACCGGCGTTCCGCGATCTCCACGTAAAAATCCGCCTGGACCGTAAATTGGCAGCCCTTATTCTGACTCGAATAGGCAGGAATATTCGCCTGAGCGGTGAACGGCTGACCCATCAGTTTGAGGACGGTGGTTATCAATGCCGCAGAATCGGTTGCCGTCTGGACGGTTGACGGTGCCGCCCGCGCGCTCGAAGGTTTTTCCTCGGTCGACGGATATTCAATGACCTCCACCCCGATCCGTTTCAGGTAATTCTTTATGGTCGGGGGGAGGCACTGGCCTTTTTCGTTTAACAGATTGATAACGATATACGTCGGCCCTTTGTCTGAACGGGGTTCAGGTGTGGTGATGATCCAGTCTCCAGTGATGCTGAGCGGGATGTCGCCGCTCAGCGTCAGTGGGGCGCCCCCTCTCGCGATTTTCGGGTAGTGGAAGGAACTCAGTACCTTGTCCATGGCGTAACGTAAATCATCACTGGAAGAAAGCCGCACCACGCGGTAATTCGCCCAGCTCGATTCGAGTATTCGGGCCATTTTTTCAGGAAGCGAGCTGTGAACGTCCACAATCACCGTGATCCCTGTTTTTAGACGGATAATCGGGTAGGATTCCGCATCCAGGTTAATGTGTCCGCCCGAAGTCATCGGGATAAAATGCTCGCCTGAATGGATCCACTCCTCCCCCATGCTCGAAATAACCGTGCCCAGACCGTCCGTGACGATGATGGTCGTCTCTCTGTCTCTCTCTACTCGAAGATGGCCCCGTACCGGCGCCAATGGCGGCGCCGGCTCCTGTGAAGGGGGATTTCCGTTTCTCGAGGGTGAAGCTCTATCGTCCGCAGCCGGTTGCGGCCTGTGCCTGTCCAGTTTGGCCAGGGCCGGTCGCTTGTTTGGAAAGGGGGATGTCTCGGGCTGGGGGTACGACTCGGACTGAGAAGGAGCTGGCTCAGGCGGAGACGGCGGAGGCGGCGCTGACTGAGGGGCCTCCGCACGCTCGAGTGGAGGAGTAGGGGACGGCAATTCCTGCGACGGTTTGGTCAGGGCCGGCTGCTTGTTTGGAAAGAGAGAACTCTCGGGTTGAGGGGGAGACGGCTTGGGCCGAGGGGGCTGCTCCCATTTGGGCGGTGGAGGTGAGGGGAGTCCCCGCGAAGGTTCGGGCAGGGTTGGCGCCTTCAGGGCCACTTTGT
The DNA here is from genome assembly GCA_964384085.1 of uncultured Desulfobacteraceae bacterium. GTDB lineage: Bacteria > Desulfobacterota > DSM-4660 > Desulfatiglandales > Desulfatiglandaceae > AUK324. The sequence continues at coordinate 11,019 of CAYLJZ010000012.1, read as the reverse complement.
GAGGAGACTTTTCCAGGTCCCGCAGGACGGGTAACGTCTCCGTGGCTTCAACATCCGCCGGCGGGTAGTGAGGGAGGTTGATGACCTGTCCTGGCAGCAGGGTATTGGGGTCGGCGATGGAGGGATTGCACTCTGCAAAAAGCCTCAGGTACTCACGGTTGAACCTCACTCTCGAAAGACCATACCGAGCCCTGACCACCTGGCTCAGGATATCGCCCGGCTGGACCGTGTATGTCTCATATTTCAGTTTCCGGCGGGTCTCTTCTTCCAATTCGCTTCCCGGGACTACCTTTACCAGGATAATGATCTTTTCTCCCGGCTGTATCATATCGAGATCGCGCAGGGAGGAATTGAGCTTTCGTAACAGGGAGAGGAGTTCAGGGAGATTGGCCTCGTTCATCACGCCCTTTTCACGAAGGATCTTAGCCAGCCAGTCCCCTTCCTTTACCACATACTCCTGTGTCTGAAAATTTCCTTCGACACTGGGGGCCGACGGCAGCGCCGGGGTTTTGGTATCCGGTTTCGAGCCTGCTTGACTCGCCTTGCGTTCTCCTTTTGCGTACTGGGAAGGGGTTTTCTTATCGGAACTGGCCGGCCTCGACCGGGGGAAAAGGTCAGAGAACTCTTTCACCGGGACATCGATCTTCGGTTGCGAAGGAGACTGGCTTTCGTCTCGATTCTCTTCCGACGGAAGGGGAGGCGTCTTCTCTTCGGCCCGAAAAATCGTCGGGGAGGTGAAAACAAAGAACAGGAGAAACAGCACGGTGCTGAGACAAAAGCGGATATGGTTCGTATGGTTACTGCTCAACATCGAATACCCCTCTCGCAGAAAGCCGTGAAAAACTAGAGGTCAGAAGTCGGAAAGGGCAGCATACCGCCCATAAAAAAATGGCATTCCCTTCCTTTGAGTGAACGAGTTCCAGCGCCGTCTGCCGTTGTGCATAATCACCGGCAAAACCAGTGGGAGTTTGCCGGATGGATTCAATTTCCTTTCGCGAATCAGGTCCTGGTGCTGTTGTCGTGATCGCCCATGATACTGATTTTGGATTATTTAAAGGGAATTGTCAATAAAATGAATGCGGAGGTGCCCAGTGGGGTCAACTCTTTCCATAAAAGGTTGTCAATAACGATTGGCCTGCCGTCATCAGCTCGCGGGAAACCGGAGATTGCCGAAAAGTGCATTCCCAAGAGGGACTCTGGGACCGAAGAACACTGGCAAATTACACCCTGTATGGACGCAAGGGTAGACAGATCCAACGAGGAAAGGTTACACTCAACCGATTCCTGACGGGGAAAACAGATGAATTGCCCGGTGGGCTCAGGTGAGGCATTGGCATCGTTTTTTGCCTGTTGCAGAGGGCGCATTGACAGGGACTCTTTTGACAGACTGGGAGTTGCTTACCTACAAGGGACTTTTTGTGGATTGGAGTGCACCAAAACAGATATGGAATTTTGCGATCTGAATTGCGAGTATGCCAGATGGCCGGAAGATGAGGGGCTGGACGGGTCCGGGAGTTGCCGGACCTTTCAGGCCATTTACTGCACCAAAATGGAACGGCATGTTCATAAGAACATGCCGTGCGCTGAAAAAAAGAAAAGGAAAAGTCAGTCTCCGGTCACAAAAGAGGGAACCTCTTCATAGGGACGCTGCTTCGAGATACCGGCTGATGGCCCCGTCATACTCGTGGGTCAGGCCAAAGACCTTTTTGGCCAGCAGGAACCGGGTCTGGAGGGTAGTCTCGCCGCCGGAGGCCTCCATCTCCTTCAGGACTGTCTCGTAATCGGCCGGGTCCACCAGCACCGTCACGAACTTGAAGTTCTTGGCCGAGGACCGAAGCATAGAGGGGCCTCCGATATCGATGTTCTCGATCGCCTCCTCCAGCGTAACGCCCGCTTTGGCCACCGTCTTTTCGAACTGATAGAGGTTTACAACGACCATATCGATGGGCGTGATGCCGTGTGCCTCCATCATTTGGACGTGATCGGGGTTGTCCCGCAGACCCAACAGCCCCCCGTGGACCTTGGGATGCAGGGTTTTGACACGGCCGTCCATCATCTCCGGAAAACCGGTATATTCCGAGATGTCTGTCACCTGAATGCCCCCCTTCCTCAGGGCATTTGCCGTCCCGCCGGTAGAAAAAATGTCCACGCCGAATCTGGAAAGAGATGCGGCAAATTCCACAATGCCGCTCTTATCGGTAACGCTGATGATGGCCCTCCTGATTTTACTCATCTACAAAGGCTCCTTTCTGGATGCTGGATACTGGATGCAATCTTTCGGCCTTGCGCCTTGCGCCTAACGCCTCACACCTTACCCCTTTCCCTCAATTTGTCTTGCTATCATCCTCTGACACCGGAAAAGGGACCTTGACAAATTCGACGCCTTCATCCTTGAGGGTCTTTTCCTCATCTGCCGTTGCCGATCCGCGAATGCTCCTTTTTTCGGCTACCCCATAATGAATTTTCAGGGCCTCTGAAGCGAATTGTGCCCCGACGTCCTCGGAATTCGTCTTGATATACTCCACCACCTCTTTTGCAAGCCGCTGGTAGTCAATGGTTTCCTGTCCGGCCGAAGCAACCGGCTGCGACTTTCTGACCGTTATTGGCGACAAGACCTTTCGTATGTCTAGATCGTCGCACACCGGGCAGCGAACCAGACCGTTCATGTTCTGTTCTTCAAAAGATTCATTGCTGTCGAACCAGCCTTCAAATATGTGTCCATGCGGACACGTCAGATCAAATACAATCATCTATGGCTCATTCCTCCATCAATAATCGTCTCAGGACGCCAAGGTTCAGGGTGTCAAGATCCTCGCCGAATGCGTCCGTCCCTTTGGGTGTTTCCAGGATAAAGGGGAGGTCCTTGAACGCGGGGGCCTTCAATAAAAAAGAGAAGGCCCGTTCCCCGATAAGACCCTGCCCAATGTGTTCATGCCGGTCGATTCTCGATCCCCGTTCCTTCTTGGAGTCGTTTGCGTGAATAACCTTCAGTCGGCTCAATCCAATGATCGCATCGAAGTCCCTGACAAGCGTATCGAAGGTTTCCCTGTCGCCAAAATCATATCCGGCGGCAAATATATGGCAGGTGTCCAGACAGACCCCCAGACGGTCCTGAGATTCGGTCTGATCGATCATCTCGGCTAACTGCTCGAACCGATATCCCAGGCCTGTCCCCTGGCCTGCGGTGGTTTCAAGGAGTATTCGAACTCGAAGCTTCGAGGTGCGTTCAAAGATGCGATTGAGTGACCCTGCAATGCGCCGGATTCCCATTTTTTCGCCGGACCCCATGTGGGCTCCGGGATGAATTACCACATAGGGAATACCGAGCAGATCGGTCCGCACCAGTTCATCCTGAAGGGCCTGCAATGACCTCCTGCGGTTTTCCGGTCGGGGTGAGGCCAGGTTGATCAGGTAGCTGTCGTGGGCGGCCACCGGCACGACGGATGTCTGTACCCGGGCCGTATGAAAGGCGTCTATCTCTTTCGAAGACAATTCCCCGCAGACCCATTGATTCGGGTTCCTGGTGAATAACTGAATAACCTGGCAACCACATGTCTTGCCCCTGAAAAGGGCCTTTTCCAGGCCGCCGCTGATGGACATGTGGGCGCCCAGGAGCGGCATCTCACCGCTCGGAATACAGAACCGCTAAAATACGCGTCCTCTCCTGGCCATGGCATTTGACCAGATGGGGGACGGTCGAGTCGTAGTAAATGGCATCGCCCGGTGCAAGGAGATGGATCTCGTCCCCCAGGCGGACCTCCATCACCCCCTGCAATACATAGATGAACTCCTGGCCGTCATGGGTCGATCGTTCTTCCTCGGTTTCGGCCGGGTCAAGGGTCACGAGGAAGGGCTCCATGTGCCGATCGGTCTTGTGAGGGGCCAGGGATTCGTAACCGTACCCATAGTACTTCCCCTTTTTCGAATCGTATCGGGAGACCACCTTTCGGTCGGTCTTTCGCACAATGGTATATGGCCGGTCTTCGTCCCCGGATATGAAATAGCCCATCTTCAGATCAAGGGCCTTTGCCAGCTTGATGACGGTTCCCAGGGGAGGGGCTACTGTGCCGTTTTCGATTTGTTCCAGGAGAGAGACGCTTAGATCGGTCCTCTGAGAGATATCCTGAAGGCTCAGGTTGCGTTTTTCTCTGACCGCCTTGACGCGTTCGCCCACATTTACCTGAATGTCTTCCTGTGCCGGACCTTGACCGATGCTGTCCAAAAAGTCCTTTTCCTGATCTCTTCTTCCGAACTGACTGCTGGCGTCCATCAGGTAATCCCGATGAGCGTCATGAATATCAGCCGGGTCATGTCCTTTTTCCATAATCGTTTCCTTAAACTAAATTATTTCCATTGCCTCGGCGCCTTGGCTTGCCGCAGGCCTTTGACTATCATCACGCCTCAAGAACAAAGATCACTTCCATTCGAACACGATATTCACTGATCATATCATCTTCAACAGCTACCCTCTGCTCGAGGACCCTCAATCCCGTAATTCCCCTCAATGTTTTGCTGGCCCTTTCAAATCCAACCCTGATGGCATCGTCAAAACTGGTTGGAGAGGCGCCAATGATCTCCGTAACTCTTGCCACACGTTGCATAAGATGACCTCCTCATTCATTTACACGATAAGAAACAGGGTAACCGCCCAGCGGTGCTCGCCACATTCCCAGGAATCTTTGCTACTCTATCACGAATATGCTCGGGCGTAAAGGCGTACTCCAATCAAAAATGCCTGTTTGAATGATGGATTGCCTGTTGCGGCGAAACACGCCTTGACACCCATTATTCAGGGATTTATGATGACACTGCTTGGAAACTAAAGGATAAAGCCAAAAAAATCAATTATTTTTTCGTCACCTCCATCGAAAGGAAAGGCTTCTAACCATGCACGAAAAGCAATACATTGTGGATGACCTGACGTTGAACGAATCCTGGCGCATATTTCAGATCATGGCTGAATTCGTCAAGGGATTCGAGGTAATGCCCGAAACCTACCCGGCGGTCAGCATCTTCGGTTCGTCCAGGACCGACGCCAAAAGCAAGACCTATAAAGACACGGTCAAGGCGGCTCGTCTTCTGGTTGAAAACGGGTTCAATGTGATTTCCGGCGGGGGGCCGGGCGTTATGGAGGCGGCCAATCGAGGGGCTGCAGATGCCGGAGGAAAATCCGTGGGTCTGCACATCGAGCTTCCCAGCGAACAGAAAGCCAATGGATTTGCCAATGTCCGTCTTGAGTTCAAGTACTTTTTTATCAGAAAGGTCATGTTTGTCAAATATGCGGTGGCCTACATTATCATGCCTGGCGGATTTGGCACCCTGGATGAACTCTTTGAGGCCCTGACCCTGATCCAGACCAAACGGATTCGATATTTCCCTGTCATTCTTATGGATTCCAGCTACTGGAGCGGCCTTCTGGACTGGGCCAGGAAAACCCTGATAAGGGAAGGTACCATTTCAAAAAGCGATTTTGATATATTCAATCTGGTAGATACGCCGGAAGAGGCGGTTGCCATCATAAAGAGAAGGGTTGTTGTCTGATCCGGCCGAAAATGAGACAGGAGGGTTCTCACCCCTGTTGCATGAATGGGGGATCCGCCTCTCTGTGGACCAGTCCGATAAGCTGGACATCTTTTTGGATGAGTTGGAACTCTGGAATAAGAAGATAAACCTGACAGGCCTCTCTTCCCGGCAGAAAATCGTGGATGAACTCCTGGCCGATTCCATCCTGCCAACGCCCTTTTTTCCTGACCAGGGGACCCTCCTCGATGTGGGTTCTGGCGCAGGTTTTCCCGCCATCCCCATAAAAATCTGCAAGCCGGGGCTCGAATGTCGGTTGATCGAACCCAGTTCAAAAAAGACCCATTTCCTGAAGCAGGTCATTCGGCTTGTGCGGCTGGAGAAGATAGAGGTGATTCACGGACGCATGGAGGAGGAGGGCGGGGTGCTTTTCCCGAAAACGGTTGATGTCATCACATCCAGGGCCTTTCTCCCGTTGCCCGGGTTTCTGACCCTTTGCTCCCCGTATCTTTCGCCGGGCGGCTGCATCGTAGCCTTCCTGGGCGGCCAGAGTGAGTCTGCGATTCAAGAAAGCACAGGGATCATTGACAGCCGCCGACTTTCCCTATTCAAACGGATTGCTTATGCATTGCCTGGGAAGGGCGTAAAAAGGGAGATCCTGATCCTTAAAAAGGAGACATGACAGAGACGATCGCAGACTCAGGAAATCAGGATTTAGCAGGGTGGGCCTTGGGAATGTCGCCGGTTTTTATGAAGATGTCGGGCCTGGTGGGCGTTGTTCTAATGTCGAAATCCGAAGTGCGAGACGACTCCGAATACCAGGTCGAAAAACCCCTTGGCCGCTCCTCAGCGCATATCATCCTGTGGAGGACGGTCGGGAGACCGTGGCATCGTGTCATTGTCTCGCATGTTGAACCTCGGATTCCGATGGATTGGCCATGAAAATCAGGCGCCTGTCAGGTCCTACCTGACATATTTGAAAGACACGTTAACCCTTGCCCGATAGGAGACCACCTTACTGTTTTCGATGGTCATATCGAGTTTGGTCACTTCTGCAATCCTCAGGTCCTTCAGACTTTCCCCCGCCGTTTCCACAGCAGTTTTAGCCGCATCTTCCCACGATTTGTCGCTTGTCCCAACCAGCTCAATAATTTTGTAGGTGCTTCCAGCCATTTTCGTCCTCCTCTTGTCAGTAAAGGGTTATGGCCAAAGACTCAACTTTCCCCGATGTCACACCTCCTTTCTGCCGCAGATATTGTCGCACTTAACCTTTTCATATAGTTTACCAAATCATTTTATCGGTGGCAATATTATATTTTTAAGAGACCTCCTTGCCCCAGACCCTATGGCAACTGGGCTTTGATGCGTCATGCTTGACAAACAGTCTCAGATTGCGTTACTGTTGCCACGCAATTGAGGTAAACAGTTTTGCACGAACACATGATCGGTGTTCGCACAAGGGGCCTTTTGGCGATGCCTTTCAGTAGGCCGTCGGATGTGTTCCCTACCGCGGGTGAAAAGGGAAGGCGGTGAAACGCCGCCACACCATGGCCGGTGCTGTGTCCCCAACAATCCATGCCCCATGTCTTGGGGCATGGATCATTCAGTAACGTTCCGGCGATTTCCTGACCGGGTGAAAAGTCACTGCCTGAGTATGCAGTCCTTCTGATCGGTTTCCAGGGGCATTTCCTTGAACTGTCCCAGTAGGGGCGGAAATCGAAATTGAAGGGGGCATGCAGGGCGGGAAGGCGAACTGAGTGAGGGGAAGTCAGAAGACCTGCCGATCATGACGGATGGAGTTGCCAAAACCCCGTTCGGGTCTATTTCCATACGACCTGGACGGGGTTATTTTTTTTAAGGAGGTGTCATGGAAATGTGGAAACAAGACCTGAAGCGGATTCACCCCATCTCAAGCAAATGGTTCGGCATAGCACAGGAGCGTTGGGACAGCCTGACCAAGCCTAAAAGGAGTTTGGGGATGCTGGAAGAGATCGCTGCCAGAGCGGTGGCGATCAGGGAAGAAAAGCTCCCTGCAATTTTGGCAAAGGAGGTATTTGTATTCGCGGGGGATCATGGCGTCGTCTCAGAGGGGATCAGTCCCTACCCCCAGGAAGTCACTGGCTTGATGGTCCGAAATTTTCTGCGCGGGGGTGCAGGCATCAATGTGCTGGCGCGATGTGCCGGCGCAGGTGTCTCTATCGTCGATATCGGAATGAAGGACGATCTCTCGAAGGTCGATGGCCTCATCAGAAGGAACGTCAGGAGAGGCACCCGGAATATAGCGGAAGGCCCGGCAATGACACGCGAGGAAACCGAAACCGCGATGAATGTGGGAGTGGAAATGGCTGAACAATCGTTCGGCAGGGGGGGGTTCATGCTGGCAACAGGGGAGATGGGGATTGGAAATACAACGCCTTCTTCAGCCCTTTTCTCCGCACTCCTTCCGGCCGCGGTCGAGGATGTGACGGGGAGGGGGACCGGCCTCGATGATGCTGGACTCGTTCATAAGACAGCTGTCATAGCCAGGGCCATGGAGGTCAACCGCCCGGCAATGAGGGACCCCCTTTCCATCCTTTCGGCCGTGGGCGGCCTTGAGATCGCGGGAATCTGCGGTCTCTGCATCGGAGGGGCCGCACGGCGCATGATGGTGGTTGTGGACGGTTTTATATCCACTGCCGGAGCCCTGGTGGCCATGCGTCTCAATCCCGCCATAAAGGACTATCTCTTTTTCTCTCATCAGTCCTCTGAAAAGGGACACAGAGCCTTTTTTGAAAAGGAGAACATCCGTCCGATCCTGGACCTGGATCTCCGCCTCGGGGAGGGGACCGGCGCTGTTTTAGGCATGCAGATTATCGAAAACGCCCTGAGACTCTATCGGGAAATGGCCACCTTCGAAGAGATGGGCATCACGCCGGGGACATAGGCAAATAACTATTGAAAAAGTGATGGGCTCTTGAACACCGGGGGCTGAAAACACCAGCAAGGGAGGGTCTATGATAACATCCAGAAATCGTTTCTTTTTGGAAGGCCTCGGGACTGCGCTCAGGACCCTTACAGCCATCCCTTGGCGGGGCCGCGATGGTGATGATTTTGCCGCATCCCTCCCATGGTTCCCGGTCGTCGGGCTCCTTCTGGGAGCCGTCCTCTACGGATTAAGCCTACCATGGAAACTCATACCGATCAGCCCGTGGCCGGCCGGGACAGCCCTCCTTCTGGCAGCCGTTGACATCTGCCTGACGCGGGGACTCCATTTCGACGGCCTGGCGGACTGGGCCGACTCCATCGGGGGCCTTTTCGGAAGGGAGAAGCGGCTGGCGATCATGAAAGATGTCTCCCTCGGGACCTTTGGGGGGCTGGCCCTGATCCTGGCCCTCCTCGCCAAATGGATCGCCTTCGAGAGGCTCGTCTCCTGCGGCACTGCGGTTTGGGTGATCCCTGTCTTTATCATCTCGAGGACCATGATGGTGGAGCTCATAACAACCCTCCCCTATGCCCGCACAGGTGAAGGGATGGGCCGACCCTTTGTACTGGGGGCCTCCACCCGCCAAAGGGTCCTCTCCCACGCAGCGACCATGGCGCTCTGTATCCCCTTTGGACCGTTCTGTCTCTTCCTCCTGTGCCTGGGTTGGATAGAGACACGGATCTTTGGACGCCGCTGTCGGCACGTCTTCGGGGGTATCACCGGCGATCTGCTCGGGACCGCCGATGAGATGGTGGAGATCACCCTGCTGATGATATGCGCGTTTCTCGGAGAGGGCCTCTTCCCCTTTAGTGGATGGGCGGGCCTCCTCGGGTGAGATACTCCTCGAGTGGACACCGCCCTGTTTCCCAGGCACTCGAGACCTCTCATCTGGGTTTTGGTGGGCCTTTTTGTGAACCTTCCTCGGATGTTTTACCGGCCTCATATCCCTCAAGTGGACCCAGATAACGTTTGGGAAAAGGGAGCACGGCTCCACACGGCTTTGTGTTTTGACATGGGGAGTTAGAATATTTTATACTGGACGGGCTGAGTAAGGCGCCACAACTCGGGGGGCGCCGCCACACATTTTGCAGTCGAACACCTGGAGGAGCATATGGAAATAGCGAATACCGGCAAGGAAAAGGATCGTTTCATCGTCGCTGTCACAGGAAGAATGGATGCCGTAACGGCGCCTGAATTTGAAAGCCGCCTGCTGAATTGGATCAACGCGGGAGAGACCCATCTCGTCGTTGATTTCGGGGGACTTGAATATATCAGCAGCGCAGGTCTTCGAAGCATCCTGACGATCGCCAAGAATTTGAAAGCAAGGCAGGGGCATATGGCCCTATGTGTCCTTCAGGATACGGTCAAGGAGGTGTTCGAGATATCCGGATTCAGCACGATCATACCCGTCTTCGAATCCATAGACGCTGCCATCAAAGAGACATAGGGCGCTAAGCTGACTTTTCGAATTTAAAAGCAAGGTCATATTCGATGCCAGAGATAACCTCACCGGCCAGGATGGAGCATCTGGAAGAGCTGATTCAGTTCGTGGCCCGTCATGCGGAAACGGCTGGTTTTGCGATCGGCCGGATCAGGGAGATCGAATTGGCCGCAGAGGAGATCCTCGTCAATATCTTTCATTATGCCTATCCCGGAATGGAGGGGGATGTCTCGCTTGTATGCCGGTCAGAGGATGGAAGTCTGATACTGGAGTTCTCCGACACAGGGGTCCCCTTTAATGCACTGGATGTTCCAGCCCCGGATCTGACTGCCGATATCTCCGACAGAAATGTGGGTGGGTTGGGCGTGTTTTTCGTAAAAAAAATGGCAGACGACGCTCGGTACCGGCGTGAAAGGGACCACAATGTTCTGATGCTGGTTTTTGATCACCATCGTCCAGGATCTGAGGGACGGGGGCGTACCGGCAATGGTGAAACATAAGGAAATCCGGATGTTGCCCTTCCCCCTGTCCGGTACAAGGATGAGGTGGGGGTGCTCACAGAGGCCTTTGCCCGCATGGAGGGCTCACTCAAGGAGTACATTCGAAACCTGACAGAGACAACCGCTCAAAAGGAGCGGATCGAGAGTGAGTTGCAGGTGGCCCGTGACATCGGAAGGCATTATGGGGCAGGTCAAGGCCTTTTCTGATGGGGAACCCAGTCAGACGACATCACGATGCTGATACTGAGGTTTCACGGACAGGGGAATCAGGTGAATGGGGCGGCACACTGAAGGATTTCAATCATAGTGAAAATAAAGAGGGGGCTGCACGATGGCGGCGATAGGATTCGATCTGGATGACAAGGTGGCGGTTTTGACCATGAATGACGGGGAGAACCGGTTTAACCTCCCTTTTTTGGAAGCCTTTCTGCAGGCGCTCGACCAGATCGAGGCAGATACGGATGCCCGGGCCCTGATCGTGACATCTTCTCATGAAAAGATCTTCTGCAACGGGATCGATCTGGACTGGCTGGCGCCTTTCATTCAGAAAGGAGACCGGGACACTGCCGCCAGCTTCTTTTACACCATGAACCGGC
>CAYLJZ010000011.1:0-51941 GCA_964384085.1 uncultured Desulfobacteraceae bacterium | reverse complement strand
AGATGCCGATGAACTTGGTGAGCATTTTCACGCCGAGGAGCGCCATAATGAGTCCGAAGGAGGTGATCACGGTCTCGAATTTCACCAGGGATCCTGCCTTCAAGAAATAGAAGGGGGTCAGCAGGGTGAAGGCGATTACCCGCATTCTTTGTGCCAGAACCCTCTCCTTGAGGAAGAAGGGCGCCAGAACCATCCCGACCAGATAGGCAGGGAGGACCGCCTCACTCTTGGCCATATTGCCTAAGCCGCCAAGGAAAAAGAGAACAAGGAGAATGAATTTGATCTCCGGCTCGCTGACCCTGTTCCCCACTTTCTTGAAATACCATGGAACGAACCTGGGTAGCAACCAGAGAGACAGGGCGGTCACTGCGGCAAAAAGGACCAGCCACAGGTTGTAATTGGCGAAGATGATGCCCAGCGCCAACACTGTTCCGATGTCATTGATAAAGCAGGCTGCCAGGATGATTTTGCCGATCTCAGTTTGGTTGAACCCGGTTTCGATCATCACCGCATAAACCACGGCAACCGATGTGGTGGACAGGGCAATCCCCGCAATCTGAGCCTGGGCCCACGGCCAGCCGCAGACAAAATGCGTGTATGCCAGCACCCCGAAATAAGGGGCGAAAAAGCCCATGGCGCCGATGGTGGTGCTGGACCAGAAGTGCTTCTTGATCACTGCCGGATCAATCTCCGCCCCCGCCAGGAAGGTGAGGAGAATAGCCCCGACGCCGGCCAGATAGTTGACCCACGGAGTAGCCAGGAGACCCAGCACATTGCCGGCAACGACGCCGATAACGATTTCCACGAGGGCCACGGATAGCCCGATCCGAATGGACACGAGCGACGACATCAGTGCAAGCCCTATCCAAAGGGCCGATTGAAACCACAGGTTTTCCATGTCAGCGTTCCTTTCTCCACAAGAAATAGACTGCAATCGAAGCACCCTCCAGGACGATGGTAAACAGCACGACAGCAGGTGCAGAATACACGTACAGATATCCCATGACGGCGCTGCCCAGAAACCAGGCCCCGCCGTAGATGGTATGAAGAATGCCGTAGGCCCTTCCCCTTTGACGGATACTCGTCATGTCCGCAACGGCTGCCCGCATGATGGTGTCATGAATGCCCATAACAGCGCCACCTTTGAACCATCTCTTCGGCAAACTCCTTAACCAGGAGGGATTCGGTGAAAGGCTGCAAAAGCCACACGAGTGAAGATACTGATAGGCCGTTTTCAGAGACCAGTCGTCCTTGTACTCCCGTCGCGTCAGAAAGGTTTGAAGCTCCTGACTCCTTTTGAGTTCCCGGACATATGCCTCCGACCAAGGGAGGACCATCTCTAAAATCCGAAGGGCATGGTAGGTATCCTCGACGCTCGCCGGAAGGGTCGGGACAAACCCGAAGACCCAGAGGGCTGCCACCGCGCCATGACAAAGACCACGACATTCTCAAAGATGCTTGCCAGAGGAGGTTTCATGGGCCTCCAACAGACATTCCAGGGTCTATGCACCGGGAGAACAGAAAAGCCCTTTTCAGGCATTCGTTACCAGAAATAAACGGATACCCACCCCAAAAAAACCACGCCCTGCTGGGTGGAGACCCCGCAGGGCGTGAAGAAAAAAAACCACCCGGGACTTGAGGTGGGGTAGAAAATGGCACTTCTACCCCCGATCATCAAAAGGTAGAAGTCATCATCCCTTCACAGAGGGCGGTTCATGGCAGACTTCATTGCCTGTATATGGGGTCTTTCAATACGTAAGAAGGGGGATCGTGTCAAGCGGTTTTTGAAGGAATTTGAAGAAATAGGATAACAGACATGACTTCAATTTTGCTCGCGCGTCTTATAAAAAGAGATATGAGGCCAGTCTTCCATGACGAAAGTGAGGTGCCACGAGCTGGGGGCCAGATAGGTTAGCCGTCCCTGCGAGTCATAGGCCACGTTGTCGGCGTGCTTGTTCGTGAACTCCTTGAGCATTTTCTGATCATCACAGTCAATCCAGCGCGCCGTGGAAAACGCAACCGGTTCGTAGACCGCATCCACGCCGTATTCCGACTTTAGACGTGCGACAGTCACATCAAACTGCAAGGCCCCTACCGCGCCGAGGAAGTAGTCTGACGTTGTCAGGGGGCGAAAAAACTGCACGGCGCCCTCCTCAGCCAGTTGGGCCAATCCTTTTTGAAGCTGTTTCTGTTTCAGAGGGTTTTTGAGGATCACTCGCCTGAAATGTTCGGGGGCAAAGCTGGGTATGCCTGTAAATTGCAGCTCCTCCTTTTCTGTAAACGTGTCTCCGATTCGAATGGTGCCATGATTGTGAATGCCGATAATATCGCCGGGATAGGCCTCGTCAACATTGGCCCTGTCCTGGGCCATAAAAATAGTGGCATTGGCCAGGGCTATCTCCTTGCCAAGCCGGTGGTGAATGACCTTCATTCCCCGCGTGAATTTTCCGGAACAGATCCTGAGGAAGGCCATTCGGTCCCTGTGTGCCGGGTCCATGTTGGCCTGGATCTTAAAAACAAAGCCCGAGAAAGGTTCCTCGTAGGGCGATACCTCCCGGCTTGCAGACGGTCTCGGACGAGGGGGCGGGGCCATCTCGACAAAGGCATCAAGGAGTTCCCGGACCCCGAAATTGTTGAGTGCGCTGCCAAAAAACACCGGCGTCTGGCTTCCATTTAGAAAGTGGTCCATTTCCAAGGGATTGGCGGCCCCTTCCAGCAACGCTGCATCCTCCCGCAGTTCATCGGCCCCGCTTCCCAAGAGCTCGTCCAGTCTTGCATCCGCCAGATCCGTGATCCGTACCCCGTCGAAATGTCGAGTTTCCTGCCCGGGGGTGAAGAGATGGAGCTCTCTGCGAAAGAGATCATAAACCCCTTTAAAGCCCTTGCCCATGCCAATCGGCCACGAAAGCGGCGTGCACTCGATCTGGAGTTTGTTTTCTATATCACTCAGGATATCCAGCGGGGGCATCCCTGCGCGGTCGAGTTTGTTGATAAAGGTGATGATGGGCGTGTTCCGCATTCGGCAGACCTCCATCAACTTCTCTGTCTGGGATTCGACCCCCTTCACGCTGTCGATGACCATAAGAGCGCTGTCCACTGCTGTCAGCACCCGGTAGGTGTCTTCTGAAAAATCCTGGTGCCCCGGGGTATCCAGAAGATTCATTTCAAAATCCTTGTAATTGAATGTCATGACCGACGTGGTGACCGAGATGCCTCGCTCCCTCTCGATGTCCATCCAGTCGCTGGCGGCATGGCGGGACGCCCTGCGGGCCTTGACCGCGCCAGCGATGCGAATGGCGCCGCCAAAGAGGAGGAGCTTTTCCGTTAACGTGGTCTTGCCGGCGTCGGGGTGGCTGATAATCGCAAAGGTTCGACGCCTGTTGATTTCTTTCTGATAGAGTTTATTCATGTGAAAACCTCTCGCAACCATATTTAAAGCGACCTTACCCATTGCGCGCCTTCAAAGATACCGATCAGCCGCTTATTTCGAAACACCTGTCTTCGGGAACAGATTCCGGGATCCGGCCTTGTCTTTGGGGATCAAAAAGATTGGTACATTCCTTGAATCAGGGCGGTGTCTGGCGCAGTCGGTGAATCGTATAGACGAAAAACAGGGGAAGACCTACAGTTAAATGGTGTGACACGTTCACTCGTAATCATCCTCAAAAGTTTATAGAATTGCTTAATTCAATCTGATTATATAATGATTTCCTCCCGGTATGTCAACCATCAAGTACATTTTCAGGAAAAAGCGGCATTCGGCGGAAAGCGCCCATGACGGCCCGATCATGCTGCAACCCATCTTCCCAAAACGCCTTTAGCTGGGTTGTCCTCCCAATGGCAGAGATATAGGCGGTCGCCTCAAAAAAAATACCGAAGCCGAAATTCCACTCGCCAATCGCTCTGCTTTTCACCGTACTCCGTCTTCTCTCTTCCAACAGGGAGAATGCCGCGCAGCCTCAGTTCCAGGTTTGTGATGGGATTGTAGTTGAATTCGGGGATCAGATTGAAGCTCCAGTCGTTCATGGCCACCATGGTGGTAAAGGCCGGCGTGAAGTAGAGGATGTCAAAGGGTTCCTTTTGACTGAGTCGAAGATAGAGATAGTCCTTGAGCGGATTGCGCCATGTAAAGCCCTCCTTGGTGAGCCCGTTGATGGGACCGAAGCGGGAACGGTCTCCAGTCTGTTTGTAGGCGCTGTAGGCCCGGTCAATATAATCATACAGGTTCTTGAGGTCGCCCGGGTTCACTCCCTCGCCGTTGTGGTAGTATTCAAAGATGGCGGTCAGATCCGTTTCCGTCAAATACCGCATTCCTGCCAGATAGCTCCAGACATTGGATTCATGGGTCAAAACCTGGCCGTTTTCCAAAAAGGTCATGGACTGGAAATTTTGGATCCAGGCAACCTCTCCGTGGATTTCCAGGTTGGAAAGAAGGTTTTTGGAGAAATCAACCCCCCATCGAGTGGTGCGGCTGTCCCCTGTAAAAAAGAGGAGGTCCAGGTCCATGTCCCAGAGCAGGGCGTAGAGCTTGGCCGCCACATTCACATGGCCGGTCTCCCCGAATTCGTCGTTGACATCCTCATACACGGGCAGAATCACAGGGGTAAAGGCCAGGGTCTGGAGCGGCCCATCGAAACTCCGGATGAAATCTCCGGCTACCACGTAGTACCCTTCCAAGGCCTCTTCCGGGTCCTCCGGGTCTTTGGGACGGTCCACAAAGGAGACCGGGTTCCAGGCATACCCCTTTCCCCATTTGGTTACCCGCTTCCCCGCCTCCACGGCCGTGTGGGGAGCGGGCTTGAAGGACAGATACCCTTCCATGAGGGTCATCTCCCCATGCCATCCCTCATGATCATGGGTGAGGAAGCTGTCGAGCCTGGCAAAGGCGCTCAGGTCTCCGTAATGCAGAGCCCCCTCCAGCCTGGCCCCCAAATTCGACTGTTCCAGGGTACCACCCGGTCCGTCTTCATAAAATTTGAGCTTGTAGAGCGGCGAGTCGAGGTCCAGACCGGAAAGGGTGGGCTGGGCCTGAAGAAACCCGTGAAATGTATAAAGTCGTTTTTCGACTTCCTTTTCGATCTCGGATAGATCAAAGACAGGGGGTTCCTCCGCCATGGATACGCCGCAGAAAAGGGCGGCAAGGCCCATGGCCCACAGGAGGAGATCCCTCCTCCTCATCGAAGGCTCTCGAGTCTGGACATGAAATTGAGAGTGAAGGCCTCGTCGGGGACCTCCCGAGCCTCGATCTTGGCATAGATCATGTAGGAGCGATATCCCTTGTAAAGGGGGCTGTCCGTCTCCGTCACGGCCGGCCTGACAACCCCTCCTCCAAAGTCCTTCATGTCTTTGAAGTAGAGCGTCTTGATGAGCATAGATGCCTCGGTCAGACATTCGATCCGCGTGGGAAGCACCTTTTCCTTGTCCACCCACATGCGAAGCTGGTCATAGGCCACGTTTCTGGTTTTTGCCTTCAGGTGAAGCAGATATTCCTTTTCCTGGTCCTCCACACGGGTTACGGTATACTCTTCGGTGTAATCCAGTTGCAGAATATCGGAGTTGTTGAACACACCCCCGACTACCGATTGAAGGCTCGTGATGCGGACCGGCTTTCCCACATTGGGAATATACAGCCACATGTTCTCCCCGAGTCTCAAGGTGGTGCGGCCCTTGTCGCTGGCAGGGGAAATAAAAAGACCGGCGATCTTGTCCCTCCCCTTTTTGACGGTAAAGAGGATGAACTCCTTCTTTCTTCCATCCGGCTCCACATTGATGAGCTTCCGGTACATCTCATAGGAATCCGGCGCGAGATTCTTATCCACCTCAGCAAGGATCTCGTTTCCCTCAATGGCATAGGCCGGGACACTGAACACCAACATAAGCATAAGCATAACGAGTTTAGTCATTTTTCTTCCTCTCTTCCAGGGCCTTTTTCACCGCGTCTTCGGCATTCCCCCGAAATTCCAGATACCCGATTCCCCTGGCATCCATGGCCTGAGACATCTTTTTCCCAAATTCCCCGGCTACCACAAAGGTGACACCCTTTTGAGCCAGGAACGAAACAACCGAAGCTCCGGCGCCCCGCCTGTCTCCCTGATGGGGATTATCCACTGCCTCTATCAATGCGCCGTCTCCATCGAACGTCAAAAAACAGGGGCTGCGCCCGGCCACCTTGCTTACCTCGGAGGTGACGGCCTCCCCTTCTGCGGCCACCGCAATCTTACCCTCGTTCGCAGCATACCCCAGGCCCGTTATGAGCACTAACGAAATGAGAACCAGAATGGATCCTGCAATCTCTTTCATCTTGAAATCTCCTTTCTAAAGGGTTAAGCGGTTCAGCGTTCCAGGTTCAGGGTTAGAAGAAGCTGATTGATATTCCAAACCTTCAACCCTGGACCTGGAACCTTAACCCGCTGGTTTCGTTCTACACATGTCCCAGGGCCTCGATGGGATCCATCCGTGCGGCCTTGAGGGCCGGTTGGAGGCTCGCGAGAATGGAAACGCCAATCACAATCCCGGAGATGGTCAGAAGGGCCGCAGGGTCGATGGTGGGCGCAAGGATCAAGCCCGTCTGTCGCGAGAAATTAAAGGATATGCGCGCCACATAAATACCGTAGATCGCTGCCGCGCTCAAAACGCTTCCAATAATGGCGCCCACGATCCCCATGGAAAACCCCTCCAGAACAAACATGCCCAGGATCTTTCCGGGGAGCGTACCGATGGCAGCCATGGTCCCGATTTCCCGAACCCGCTCGTAGACCGCCATGATCATGACGTTCATGATGCTGATGAGGACAATGGCGATCAGCATCAGCTTGATGAAGAGGGTCATGATGTCGATCATGCTGGCGATATTGTAGAACGGAGAGAGCTTTTCCCAGGTGTTCACATCAAAGACGGGCTGCCCCTGGGGGGTTCTCTCCTTTCCCAGCAGGACGGAAAGACGCTCGTGCACCATGTGGAGCATGCCGAAATCCTTGAGACGGATGGCAATCTCGCTGATCTCCTGTTCCTCCATTCTCAAAATCTCCATGGCATCGTCCATGTGAAGGTAGCCGTCGCGTCCTCCGGGCCCAGTCACGCTCTCAAGGATGCCGCCCACCCGGAACTGCTTGCCGTTTACCGATCCGTCCCGGTTGGTGGCGATCACCACCACTGCATCCCCAACCTTCAGCTTCAGGCCGTTCGCCAGAAGCTCCGGAACCAGAACCTCCCCTTTGCGAAGGGCCTTTTCCCCCTTTATTATCCGTGACAAGAAAAGGGGAACTGTCCGGGCCTCCTTTTCAGGGTCTACGCCATTGATCCGGATGTTGGTGGTCTCCACAAAATTGCTGAACATACCGCCGAATTTGATCCGGGGCGACCAGCCCGCGATCTCCGGAACCTCTTTTAAAATCTCTTCCATCTTTCGAACGGCCTGGGGCTTTAGATTCATGGTGAGCGGAAGGCTTTCTATGGCCGCCAGATACCCTTTCCGGTGAATTTGCATATGCCCTAAAAAGGAATCCGTGATCTGGCCGATCATCATTCCCTTGAAAGACCCGGTCACCGCTTCGAATACGGCCACAAAAAGGACGCCAAAGACGATCAGACTCAGGGTGAGAAGGGTCCTTCTTTTGTACCGCAGGAGATTCCTGCCGGCAATCCGCCACAGATTAGTCATGGTCGCGTCCTCCTCTCTGCTTATTGTTCGTCTCGATATGCCCATCCTCAATTCGGTAAATCCGCTCGGCCTCATCAATGATACGGACGTCGTGGGTAGAAAAAACAAAGGTAGTCCGGAGTTCTTTGCGTATCCCTTTCATGAGCCGAATGATGCTCATCGCCGTGTCGTGGTCCAGGTTGGCTGTGGGCTCATCGGCCAGGACCAGTTCAGGATGCGTCACCAGTGCCCTTGCAATAGCCACCCGCTGCTTCTGGCCTCCGGAGAGCTGATCGGGCCGTTTCTTCTGCTGATTACCCATTCCTACCGCTTCAAGGAGGTCCTCCACTCGCCTTTTTCGCTGTGCCGCAGGGACATTCTGAACCATAATCAGGGGGTATTCCACATTCTCATAGGCGGTCAGCACGGGGATGAGGTTAAAGCTCTGAAAGATGAATCCGATATGAGATCCCCTGAAAAGCGCTGCGTCCGTCCTGCCAAGGCCAGCAACATCTGTCCCGGCCACCAGCAACCTCCCCCCGGACGGCTTGTCGAGACAGCCGATCAGATTTAGAAGCGTTGTTTTTCCGCTCCCCGATGGCCCCACAACCGAGACAAACGCCCCTTTCTCAATGGAAAAATTCAGCCCTTTTAAGGCCTCAATCGATACCTCTCCGCTCTGGTAGACCTTGCTTAGATCTTGTCCTACGATCAGTTCCAATACGCACCTCCATTCATGGTGACACCATAGCTCAATACGTTAATGCGGGCTACGTCCGCAACCCAGTGAAGCGCCTAAAATGTCTAACGCGCGGGCCACGCCCCAACCCAGAGGATGGCCAAGTTTGGGGTTGATAGGTTCAGGGGTTAACCAGCAACGATCAACCGAAAACGGTGAACCCGAAATCCGTGGGCCTACAACTTTTTTGCTCTTCGTGGAAGAAAACCTGGCAATCAGTCAAAACCTTCTGCACGCCTTATGCCAGATGGAATATGGGAGTATAGTATTCTTATAACCTTCTGTAACTATAAGATTTTATAATTGGATGGAGACTTCGTGGATTCAGGTGGTCTCATACCGATCCAGCAAGAAAGGTCGAAAAGGTCATGGAGATTCGACAACTTTGTCGAGGCAAATCTTTCCCCATTCGTTCCTTGAGCCATATGGCTTGCCCAATAAAGGGTTGGCTGCTATGTGGAGGATTCAGAATCTTTGGGTCCATGGTCTCGCAGCACTTGTTGATCAGCGGAAAAGCTCTCTTATGCCCGAAGACAATGAAGGCTCTGGTGTTCATGGCATTTCATCGTTTGGAGTTTCTTCGCCCATCATCTGGAACCAGGAGCGCATATAGTGAAGGCCGGATGCAATGGTCAACGCGCCAGTGGAGATATATATGATTGGAATGATAGATGAAAAAAGATTGAAATGATTCCCGACCAGCACCATAAAGACCGTCACGAGCTGCAAACAGGTGTTTACTTTACTCAATATGGAGGGCTTGATTACAATGTCCTGTTTGGTTAAGAATAAAATCAAGACGCCTAAAAGGATCAGGATATCCCGGGTGATGACCGTGACGGTCAGCCACACGGGGATGAACCCCCTGGCCGCAAGGACCACAAAGGCTGCGATGAGAAGGAATTTGTCTGCCAGCGGATCGAGAAAGGCCCCCAGCCTGCTTTTCTGGTTGAGGAGCCTGGCCAGCAGGCCGTCTACTCCGTCGCTCAGGCCGGCCAACACAAAAACCGTCACTGCCTCCAGGAACCTTTCGTTTATGAGATAGATAATGAAAATGGGAACCAGGATGATGCGCAGGGTGGTGATCAGGTTGGGGATGGTCATGGCAGGGGGTCACTCTAAGGAGAAAAAAGGATTGATTCGCAAAAAACACCCGGTCCGAGCATGTCAACCGTTCTACCTGGGCGTTGACAAGGATTTAAGTTCATTTTGAGACTCCGTAACGAGTTCCTTGTTGATCTCGAGAACCCTCCTAAATGCTGTCCCTGCTTCCGATGGGAGGTTGGCCTCTTTATACGCGAGTCCCATGTAGAAGTAGGCATCCGGCAGGTCCTTTTGGTGCTGCAAGGCATCGGAAAACGCGGTTTTCACCCTGTCCAGCCATCGGTCTCCCTGTTCCATGGTGTACAGGCGCATAAATCCGACGTAAGCCATGGCTTTTTGCCTGTTCGTCTCTGCCGTGTCTCTGGCCTTTCGCATGGATTCGAAGGCCGGCTCAAATTTTTTCTCCATGCCGTAGGTCAGACCTAAGCCTCGATCGGCATCGGAGTAGTTGGGATCGAGCTGAAGGGCCAGTTCGAATTCCCTTTTGGCATCAAGGAGGTAGTTTTTGTTGAGCAGTTTCATGCCGCTTGTTACATGGTGTTCCGGGGTATCCAAAACGCTTTCAGGCGCCCTCGGCTTGGGTGAACAGCTCATGAAAAGGCAAGGGGTTAAGAAAAAAAACGCAAGCATCGTGCGAAGCATCTTAGAGTTGACGACATCCATCAGAATCCCTCCAGTAAAAGGCCATCCCGGACCGCGTTAAGGTTCTCTGGCCAAACGCACAGATTCCCTGTCCATTTTGCCATAGAGGATAACTGTCGAAAGGTCAAGGTTTTTCAGATAGAAACGAGGTGATTGTCTCTAATATCATATCTGTGTCGTCACGGTCAATCCATATGACGCCTGGTTCTGCCTTGAACCAGGTAACCTGCCGCTTGGCATATCGACGGGTGTCCATTTTGAGCGCGTGAATGGCCTCTTCGAGGGACCACTCTCCCATTAGATGACGAACCATATGTCTATAGCCAATCGCCTTCATCGGTCTGAGATCAGAGGAATAGCCCTGGTTCAGCAGATCCCGGGTTTCATCCAGAAGGCCCATGTCCACCATCTGTTCAGTTCGTTCGTTGATTCGATGGTAAAGGATTTCCCTGTCCACCTTCAGACAGATCTTCAAGGCGTCCAGAAAGGGTTCTTTAAACCCGTGCCCTTTCATGAGATCGGAAGAAAGACGGTTCGAAGTCTCAATGATCTCGAGGGCCCTGATGATGCGTATTCGGTCGTTGGGGTGGATTGCAGCCGCGCAGTGAGGGTCGAGCCCTTTTAGTGTGTCATGGAGTTTCGCGGGTCCATTGGCGTCGCATTCCTTGGTTAATGCCTCCCTCAGAGACGGATTTGACGGCGGGGCCTCCATGAGTCCACTGACAAGGGCGCGGATATAAAGCCCGGTGCCGCCCACCACAAAGCATCGTTTTTCCCTTGAAGAGATGTCAGAGATGGCGGAAAGCGCCTTGGTACGATAGATGGCGGCATTGAAGGGCTCGTCAGGACGGACGATGTCCAGGAGGTGGTGGGGGATTCCCCGTTGTTCCTCAAGGGTCGGCTTGGCCGTGCCGATGTCCATTCCCCGATAGACCTGCATGGAGTCCGCATTGACAATTTCTCCAGACAGGGAAAGAGCCAGGCTTACAGCCAATCCGCTCTTGCCGCTGGCGGTCGGGCCTCCAATGACGACGATCTTAGGCCGTCTTTTGTTGGACATGATGTTCCGCTCACACCACTCGTTTAAACATTCGTTCCATTTCAGGATAGGTAAACTGCCTGAATATGGGTCTCCCGTGAGGGCAGTTGGTGGGGAGGTCCATCTCTCCCAGTTGAGCCAGTAGCCGATCCATTTCTTCGTGGTTTAATCGCTCCCCGGCCCGAATGGCGCCGTGGCAGGCCATGAGAGTCATGCAGGCGTCGAACAGGGCGTTTTCGTCGGGAGCCCCTTCTGCGAATTGTGAGAGCAGCTCGGATACGAAGGATTGCCAGTTCACGTTCCTCAGGAGGGCAGGAACAGCATTCAGCAGAAAGGTATTGCCGCCAAAGTGCTCAAATTCAAGGCCGAATCTATGCAACCCATCCCCCTTTTCCAGCAGCAGGCGAGTTTCCTTTGTGGAGAGTTCCAGCTCATACGGGATCAGGAGGGTTTGCATTTCAATCCGTTCGGCAGCGAGGGACTTTTTGAGATGCTCATATACAATCCGTTCATGGGCCGCATGTTGATCGACGATCATGAGCCCGTTCGAGGTTTCGCAGAGGATGTAGGTATGTGCCAGCTGGCCGATGATTTTCGGTCCCGCAGGAACCATGGGTGAATCGAGGGGCGGTCCGGGCGTTACCGGACGGAATGGGGGATCGATCGGCGCGGGTTCTGGAGAATATTCCCATGGAGGTTCTGAAACGGCGGTCAAAGGACCCCGCCCAAAGGGAACCATCCGTTCTGTGAGCCCCTGCCTCGAAAAGGGCTGAGGCAGTCTGTCGAGCGTCTTTCCAACAGCGGACACGATGGACTGGAATACCCTGGAGGCATCACGAAATCGAATTTCCTGCTTGGTCGGGTGGACATTGACGTCAACCTCCAACGGATCAATATCCACAAAAATGACCACCTGTGGGTATTGACCCTTCATGAGGCGCCTGCCGTATCCCTCCATAATCGCCTTTGTCGCTATTCGGTCTCTGATGTTTCTCCCGTTGACATAAACGTAGAGGCGATCCCCCCTGCTTCTTGCCAGTTCCGGGGGCGCCGCATATACCCTGATGGACAGATTGCCGTCTTTTTCGTCCCCCGTCATCATGGCCTCGGCCGTCTTTCGACCCAGCAATCCGGAGATGCGGTCAAGGATGTCTTCAGATGCAGGGAGGTGGATGACATTCCTCGATCCCTCATCCAGTTTGAACGTGATTTTCGAAAACGGCATGGCAATTCTGGAGAGGATATCCACGATGTGATCGGTTTCCGTCCGCTCGGCACGAAGGAATTTCCGTCTCGCCGGGATATTGAAAAAGAGATCTTTGACGTCGACGGTCGTCCCCGAAGGGGCGCCGGTCTCCTCAATCTGCAGGAGTTTTCCGCCCGAAATCATGAGGGTGTGTCCTGTCAGGCAATCCTGAGGAAGGGAGGTTATCCGCATGCGGGAGACCGCAGCGATACTGGGAAGCGCCTCCCCGCGGAAGCCTAAGGATCGGACGCTCAACAGATCGGATGCGGTTCGAATCTTGCTCGTGGCATGCCGTTCCACGCACAACAAGAGGTCGTCTTTGGACATGCCACGGCCGTTATCGCTGACCCGAATGCGTCGCTTTCCCCCGGCTTCAATCGTGATCACAATCCGGTCCGCAGCCGCGTCAATGCTGTTGTCCGTCAACTCCCGGACCACCGAGGCGGGCCGGTCTACCACCTCTCCGGCCGCAATCTGGGCAGACAACGTTTCGGAGAGGATTCGAATGGTGTTCATAGATAGAGAAGGTCTTTGTCTACGTCGAATCGTCGAACAGGACGCGGGTTCCTGAAAAGTGTCGAAAAGGCTTGTTTCTTTTTAGCGAGAAAGAGATTGCGAGTGCCCATCGGGTCGTGCTGGAGGCAAACGGATGTTTCGGGATGTTTCAGAAAATCATTCGCCAGGCTGCGGGACAGGTCCAGCATGAGGGCGAGATATCCGTGAAAATGGTGCCACCGGAGGGCCCTTGTTTCAAAGAAAAGATCGTGCGTGGTGTAAATGCGGTCGGAAAATTTGACCGTTTGGGCAAAAAAGCCCTTTGCCGCCTTAAAGCTGTTTTTGTTCTTCTCCCCTATAACCTTGAGAAGGTCATCGCAGATCTGGTGATCCATATCCAGCACGCCCCTGGCCGTCTTTGTGTAGGCCGATCCGATCAGATAATCTGCCCGAATCTCCCAGAAGAGATGGCCCATCTTTCCTCTGCCCGGGTAGGCACTTAACAGATTGGGGATAAAAAAATTGTGGGCAATGACGTCGGCCGCCAGATGAGAGAGAAATCCCAGGGCATAGGCCGTCTCACAGTCATCCTTGGCCTCTTGCAAAAATTCGAAACCGCCTTCCCAGGTATGCGGGTTTTTCTTGTATGTTTTCTTCCCCTTGCCAATGAAAAAATCGGCCGACAGACAGCCGTACAGGTATTCGATGGGGAATGAGGTGATGATCTGGGCGATAGACGGAAGGAGCATGCTGGCAGAACGAAGTGAACTGAGGGCCAGCGCGGTGTGCACGCCGGGTCCCCAGGCAAGGGCGCATTCAGTATCTATGAATTGGAGAATGAGGTAACCGGCAAGGAACACACATGTTTTCACAAATAACATAATAGAATTGGAGTCTCCTGAATATGTGACATACTATCTATTGCGGGACAAATCAATAATATTAAATCTTATAGCACACTATCTCTCCCTCCTTCAACCTATTTTTGGGGGGCATGACAGTGGCACGGAAAATTTTGTTGAAATGGTAACCACCCTTTTCGAATCGGCAACCTTCTCCTTGAATTTTCCTATGTCTTTGATACAATCGCGCAAAAATGCTGGCGCCGGTTTAGAGGGTCGAGGCTTGAGGGACCGAGCGTGGGCGCATTGATTGCCCAAGGGGAGGAAATGGATAAAGAAGACTGGCAAAAACGGGGTATCGGCCATCGGGAGCGGCTGCGACAGCGGTTTCTGGAGGGCGGCCTCGACAGATTCAGTGATGAAGAGGTCATTGAATTTCTTCTGACGTTAGGGACGCCAAGGGGGGATCAAAAACTCCCCGCACGAGAGGCGCTCAAGACATTCGGCAATCTTTCAGGGGTCTTGTCGGCGCCACTGAAACAGTTGACCGGAATAAAGGGGATCGGGCCCAAGAATGCCCTTTACCTGGGGCTCATCCATCAGGTTGCCAACCGATACCTCAAGGACAGAATCGCCGGGAAGATGTTCTTCGGATCTTCCCAAGCGGTTTTCGACTACCTGTTTCATTCGATGCGGGACCTCAAGAGAGAGGTCTTCAAGGTCCTTTTTCTGACGCGCAAGAACGAATTGATTGCGGATCATGATCTCTTCAAAGGCGGCCTAACCGGGAGCGCGGTTTATCCGAGGGAGGTCCTGTCCATGGCTTTGGATTACAAGGCCGCCTCCCTCGTGTTCATCCATAACCACCCTTCAGGCGATCCATCGCCCTCGCCCGAGGACCAGCGGTTGACCAGAGACCTGGTGTGGGCGGCCAGGCTGTTGACCGTCCAGGTTCTGGATCATCTCATCATCGGAAATAATACCTACTACAGCTTTGCAGACCAGGGGACCATCCGGCGGTTTGTCACTGAATATGAAAATAAATTCAATACCCTGACGCCATGATCCTGACTCCTGGAAAGCTGCTGATCCTGGCTAAATGGTTTCTGACAGGCCTTCCCACCACGGTCGCCGTCGATATTACCCATCGATGCAACCTGAAATGCGTCCACTGTTATTGGTGGAAACAGGACCATCCCCCCGAGCTGGACGACAACCGAATGATCGCCTTCCTCAAGGGCCTTCGGGATAGCGGCCTGCGAGCCGCCATCCTGTATGGGGGCGAGCCCACGCTTCGGCCGAAGGTGTGCAGGGCTGCAGGGGAGATATTTGACGCGACGCTGGCCTTTACCAACGGGACCAACGGCTTCCCGCGCCTGAGAAACGTCCAGTGGATCCTCTCCCTGGATGGCCCGGAAGAGCTGAACGATGCGATCCGGGGGGCCGGCGTGTATGCCAGGGCCGTGGAAAACCTGAAAAGAGCATCTCAGCCCCCCATCGTCCATATGACGCTTTCCAGACTCAATCAGTACAACCTCGAAGAGTTTGTGAGAGAGACGATGAAGCTCCCTGTCAAGGGGATAGGGTTCTCTTTTTTCACCCCTGACGTGACGACAGACGATTCCGGATTGTTCATTCCGCTGAAAGAGAGGGACCGACTGGTGATGGAGTTGCTTGCATTGAGGGAACACTATGGGGAAAGGGTGGGGTTTACGCCTGCCATGGCCCGTCAGTTGCTGACCACCGGTGAGTTCTTTAAATGGAACAGCTATGCCGCCTGCCCGGTCAGTCGACACATCCGCTGCTTCAAGTCGAATGGCCAACCCAAGGCCTGCACCTATGGGGATACGGCCGACTGTTCCCGCTGCGGGTGTGCGGCCGTTGTGGCCTACCGAGGGGCCTTTAAACCGTTCGATTATTCGACCCTGAGGCTGGTTCTGGGACTCCTGATTCCGGAAGCGCGGGTTCGAAGGGCGTGATGCTGAATGCCCGTTGGCGGTTTCTCATTCAGCAGTGGTGGACAACCATTTTTCGCATTTGAGCTTTTTGATTTTTGCCCTGACCTTTTTCAACGCGGCATCGACTGACGATTTCGACATACTACACCTTAAAAAATTTCTATCAAAGCGAGGTCATCAACAGATAACGGCTCTCAATCGAAGTTGCCATCATCGGCCTGGGCCAAGGGTTCAGGGATTCAGCTTTCCAGCCATCGCCGCAGCCATTCTAATGGCGGCCTTCAGGCTTGAAGGATCGGCCTTTCCGGTACCGGCGATATCATAGGCCGTGCCGTGGTCCACCGAGGTCCGAATGATGGGAAGGCCCAGGGTCACATTGACTGCATCGGAAAAATGGAGGAGCTTGAGCGGGATGAGTCCCTGATCATGGTACATGGCGACCACCGCGTTATATTCCCCGGCCACAGCCTTGTGAAACAAGGTATCCGCCGGAAACGGGCCCTCCACACACAGGCCCTCTTGTTGAGCAGTCTGAACAGCAGGCACGATAATGGTCTCCTCTTCATCGCCGAACAGGCCGGCCTCTCCCGCGTGCGGATTGAGGGCCGCCACGGCCAGCCGAGGCCGCGGCAACCCGAAATCCCGCCTCAAGGATCGTTCAGTAATCCGGATGGTCTTGAGCACCCCATCCACGTTCAGCAGGCGCGGCACATCCCTGAGTGCGCAGTGAATCGTAACGAGGGCTACCCGAAGCCGCTCTCCAGCGAGCATCATCACCACATTCGGAGTGTTCGTCAGATGTGAGATGAGCTGGGTGTGCCCCTCAAAGGGATACCCCGCCTCCTGCATCAGTGCCTTGCTGATCGGACAGGTGACCATGGCGGCGATTTCTCCTCGAAGGGCCATTTCCACGGCCCTGAGGATAAAGTCAACCATGGCCCGCCCCCCGATGACCGTCGGCCAACCCGGTTGAATCGCACTGTCTCTCAATTCAGAAACGGCTATCAGATCGATTACGCCGGGGAGGCCTTGGGCTTTACCCGGCCTCTGGATCACATTCACAGCCAATCCGAAGCCCATCCTGTCGTGAAGATCGGATACGGTAGCCGACAGAATCCCTGGATCTCCCAGCACCACGGGCCGGCAGCAGGCATAGATGGTCTTGTCCGACAGGGCCATCGCAATAATCTCCGGACCTATCCCCGATGGATCCCCCATGGTAATCCCTATCACCGGCCGCCGATTCAATTCTCTTCCCCCTTTCAAGAAAACATCTGGATCATTGCCCTGGTATTTTCATCAGGCCAGGATCTCATCGACCACCTTCTTGATCCTGGCAAAATGGCCCCCCTGCCAGTAGATCCTTCCGCACACGCTGCAAGATGAATAGTCGTCATAAAAGTTGCGGGCCTTTGGGGGTATCCTTTCCCACACGCTCTCCTTGGTGACCTTCACGAGGGGGCTGTTGCACACAAGGCACCTGGAAAAGGGCACGACGATCTCTCTTAATGACAGAAAGTCGATGATGCGCCGGATCTGCTGGACCGTTGTGCCTTGCCGTATGAAGATACCGCTGGCCACGTCCCTGTGCTTGAGCAAATTTCGGCTCTTTGTCAGGATCGTCCTCTTCTCTTCCAGTGATATGCGGATGATGTCACGGGGAGACAGGGTGGAATCGCAATAGACATCCAGTCCCAATGCCCGCATGCATTTGACAACGTCGCCGATGTTGACATCTGCAATAAACCGGGTTTCTCTCAGTGGGACCTCTCTCAAATGGGTTACATTCCGAATATCGAGGGATTCGAATACCGGGTACACGCTGACACGGTCACGGTCCTGCAGAATATATCCAAAATCAACCGACGCTCCGTTCACTAAAATGAGGTCCACTTCCATGTGAGGTACGCCTAACCCCTCGATCATATCCTTCACCGACTCCCGCCCCTTGAACACCGCTTCAAAATCCTGTTTGCGGCGCACCGGCTGGAGAAAATCATTCAACTCTTCATAAAATCGGAATGTCGCAGCCGGCATATCGCGTGTTCACCCCCGCTTAAAAGCTTCCCTGTCCCGCCAGGATCCCGAACGGTATCCGTTCCACGTCATTATTCAGTACCGAAAATCCAGCCTTGGACCGGCGGCCCAGAGAATGACCGACGCCAAGACACTATTATCTGACAGAAACACTGTCAACGTCTTTTTCTTGATCGTACCGTACAATCTCCTATGGGCAGAAACAGAAGAGACGGACTCAGATTGAGCTCCTGTGCTGAAATGGCAGCCAGATTCATATCAGAAGCCTCAACCCATCGCGTGTTTCTTTATGGGAAATACAGGGACGTAACCGCATTCTAAAAGGAGTTCACGCTCCCTCGAAAATCCTTCGCGGAGGCTTGGTTGCTCATGGTCGGCTGATCAAGCCGCGTACAATTTCTGTTAAAATTTAGTTAGGTGAAGTTAATAACATTGAGTTCCATCTTACATTGCCCCTGTAGATTCCTTTGCCGCAGGAGCATGCCCCCCTGCCGCCAAATCCAGCCCTGTCGCTGACAGAAGCGGCATCGCCATCCGTCGCATAACGCGTTGTAAAAAGCTCTGAAATTCCCTGAATGGCCTAAAGGTCTTTCATGGGCGAAAACATGGCAATCAAGAGGCCCAGCAGGGTGAAAAATCCCGAAGAGATAAAGAGCGTGTCCAGGCCGACCTGATGGCCGACCCACCCCGAGACCACGGCGCCGGTGATGAATCCAGTGTCATAAATCCCAGTGAAGAGAGACATGACGGCCGGTTTCTCCCTAAATGATCCGTGTGACGCGGCCAGGGCATTGTGGGTGACGAAGAGGAGGCCCATCCCGCCTCCGAACATCAAGGCAGTGAGAAGGAAAAGGGGGGACTCTATCGTCCCCGGAACCAGCAGAATGCTCAGGGAAAGAAAGGGGTATGAAAAACACGTCAAGCACAGGTTGCCGTACCGGTCCACGAGTCTCCCCAATGTGAGCAGGACAATGATGGCCGAAAGATAGGCGAAAAAGAAGAAGGGGCCGACGGCCGTGTCATTTTTCGCCGCAATCAGGGCGATAAAATTGGTCAGCGTAGCCTGAGAGTGGGCAAATATAAAGGTGGAACAGAGGAGAAAGAAAAAGGGTCTATCCTTTAAAAGCGGCAGATATCTGACCGGATTCCGTTGATCTTCACTTGCGCATGGATGCGCGGATTCTTTACCGATGACGATGGCGAGCCAGGCCAAGAGGACAGATCCTGCCACGGCTACATAGAGGGCGCCGAAGCCGTACCGGCCGATCAAGGCCTCCCCAATGGACGGGCTGAGTGCAATCGCGGCCATAAGCGATACCCCGATCATGCTGAAGGCCGCTCCCCGCCTCAAGGGGGAGGCCCTTTTTGCCACCAATGAAAAACTTCCTGCGATAAAGGCCGAAAACCCGACCCCGTGAGCTACCCGTATAAGGAGCATGAAGGGGCCGAAGAGGGTGATAAAATGGTAACATAGAGATGATATGAGGCTCAGGGCCATGCCGGCGGAGATGACCCAGTGCTCCCCTTTTGTGATCACCAGCCTCCCCATGAGGGGCCTGGACAGGACCGCAGAAATCGAAAAGGCCCCCATGACCCAACCAATCATGTGGTGATCGCCCCCCATAGCCTTCAGTGCCAGGGGGTAGAGATAGAGAAGTCCGATGTTTGCGAACATCAGAAAGAGGGAGAGGTTGAGAAACAGAAAAGGCCTGTTCCAAAGGGTATCGAAAGGGGCGGGGTTGTCTCTATTCAAAAGGATCACCAAAATCCCTGTTCACAATCGTTTCCCGCAAAATGGGCAAAAACGGAAGCCTGGCTCAATGGAGTGGCCGCAGGAAGGACAGGCAAGGCCGTCCTTTTCAGCCCGCCTGGCCAGGATCTCCCCGGTTTCACCGGAGATGCTCCCGCAGCTCCGGCATTGGAGGAAGGGGGTCCCTTTTTTGATCCGAACGATGGGAATAAAAAAGAGAGAAAGATACTGATCCACCCGCTTGAGGCGTGCCTGATATAGACCGCACACCGGGCACATCCTGGGGGTATCCTCCAGGGTCACGGTCTTCGGCTGTATGCCGCCGATAAAGAAGAACATGGGTTCCTTCCTTTCAGACACTGCCAGAGGGGAACATAAAAACGAAGGTTGCCCCTCCTCGTCCAGACACTCTCAACTCGTCCATGCGACTACTCCGCCACTCAGCCGCACACAGTAAGTACTCTATCTCTGAAACCGGTGGAGATCAAGGATGATTTTGCGCCTCTTCAGATCATGCTGAAAAGGCTTGAAGAGACCTTGAAAGCGACGGGATAATCGGTTATGGTATGGCAAAGAAAGGAGTATGCAATGAAACAGATAACAGAGACACTCTATTTTATTCCGGGCCAGGACGACATGATCCCTGATTCCCATATCTACCTCATCGGCCGGCCCGAATCGAAGGACCTGACGCTGGTGGATGCCGGGTTGATGGGAAAAGGAAGATACAAGACTCAATCCATTCAGAAGACCGGAATTCAGCTCACGGATATCAAGAGGGTCATCATGACCCACACGCATCTGGACCATATCGGCTGCCTCGGAGAAATCCTCCATGAGATCCCCGACGCCGACCTCTGGGTCCATACGGCAGAAGCCCTTCTGCTCGAACAGGGGGATGAGCGCGCGGTTTACGGAATGGATATGTTTCAGAGCATGTGCCAGGCCCAGTACCGGATTCAGCCGGGGGCCTTCACGTTTCCGGTCGACCGCAGGCTCGAAGGCGGCGAGACCCTGGATCTGGGAGGGACGGCATGGGAGGTGCTCCATATTCCCGGCCACTCCGCGGGGAGCATCGGCCTGTATAACCGTCAGGAGAAGATCCTCATACCGGGAGACACAGTCTATGCCGACTATGCCATTGGGCGATTCGATCTCTACGGCGCGAGCGGTGTGCAGCTCAGAGAGTCCCTTATGAAACTGGCGAACCTGGAGGTCGATATCCTTCTTCCGGGACACAACCGGATCATGCAGTCGGTACCGCCGGGTTATATCCTCGAAACAGCCAGGCAGTGGGAGCCCTATCTGTCGTAACGGGTGATAGATTGAGAGGCTTAGGGGTTCAGGGGTTCAAAGGTTCATAGGTTCAGGGGTTGAGGGGTTTGACGTTTCAGTCTGTCCGGGAAGGGGTACTACCCATCGAGTGGATAAGGAGCGGCGTTCATTTGGGGCGTGCTGAAGGAATGAAAGACCGGACAGCGGCGATGAGATCTTTGGCCTTCTGGATCAGAGGGTTCCGGATTCGGACCGTCACATAAAGGTCTCCAGCCTCTCCGCCACCCCGTCCTGCATCTCCCATTCCCTTCAAGCGCAGTTGCTTTCCGGCCCTCATGTTCGATGGGATGGTCACGAACAGCTCCCTGTCATTCTTTCGGCACGAGTATCGTATCTTCCCGCCAAGCCGGGCCAGATCGGGAGAAATTACGATGACGTCCTGTAAGTCCTTGCCCCGTTCAGGGAGGTCAATCCCCCACTTCTTTTTGAGCCCGTATCGGATCAGCTTTCCCAGATATCCGCCAAGCGGGGCGCTTGCGCCACCGCCTTGTCCGCCCCCGAAACGGCCCACAAAGACCCGGCCAAAGGTCCCCGGTCTTCTGAATTCAAAGGTCCGATAGCCGGCGCCATACGACTCTCTGAAGACATCGTCAAATCCCCTGAACCCAAACGCCCGGCTCAGTTCCTCGAAAATCTGCTGAATATCCGAGCCTCTGAAGATATCCTGATCGGAATAGGTCTGTCTGAACTGCCCGTAGGCCGATGATCCATAGGCCTGCCTGAGCGCGTCATACTGTTTTCTCTTTTGAGGATCGGAAAGCACGGCGTAGGACTCGTTGATCTCCTTCATACGGGCCGCCGCTTCCGGGTTGTCCCTGTTCCTGTCCGGATGGTGCAATAACGCCAGCCGACGATAGGCGTCCCGGACCTCCTTCTGGCCAGCATCCTTCTCTAATCCCAAAATGTCATAGTAGTCTTTTTGTTCCATGGCCCTCAGATTCCCGAAGGATCGTCGACCCGCCTTCATTTTTCAGTCTTTCTTCCCGCTCAGAACCTTCCCATCTGGTTGAGATAGTGATAGGCCACAATGCCGACGGTGGTGGAGAGATTCAGGCTTCTCACTTTTCCCCAGATGGGGATGGCATAACAGGGATACGATTCTCGAATCGCCAGGGGCAATCCCCTGGTCTCCTGGCCGAATAAGAGGTAGTCCCCGCGGTTCACCTCCGCATGGCTATAGGGCGTTGAGACGTGCCGTGTGAATGCCAGCAGCTTCCGACGCATATCCATTTCTGCCAGGAATTTATCAAAGCTGGCGTGGTGCTGAATATCCACTTCATGCCAGTAATCCAGGCCGGCCCGCTTGAGATGCCGGTCATCCACTCGAAAGCCCAACGGGTGGATGAGGTGCAGCCGAATCTCAGCGGCCCCGCACAGCCGGGCGATGTTTCCCGTGTTGGCAGGTATTTCGGGCTGATAGAGAACCACATTCAGGTAGGGATCTTCAAGAATTCTGTGGCCTATCCCGGCGTCATTATCTGTCATGGGACCGTTACGATTCTACCTTTTCCCTCACTCGGATAGTCAATCACTTTCAATTTTCGTGCATAGTCGATGAGCACCTGCTGATCCAACAGGTTCGTTTTCTTCCATTCAATTGAACCCGGTTTCAAGTGAAGGTATTTCTCCATGTTTTCGAGGCGGGAACAAAATGAATTATGGGTCAGCGTGTAGACGCGATCAAGTGTGACAGGTTCTCCTCCAATTCTGGCCTCGATGACCCTCTTGCCGGAAGGTTTCTTGGGACCCACCGTATACCTTATCCCGGATACCTGGTTTGAGACATACAGGGCATCACCTTCAACGATCTGCAGTATCTGTGCGCCGGTGACTTTCCCCACAACCAGATGGTTTTGAAATGGACACATTGTCTTGAAATCCCCCTCGTTGAGCAAAGCCGATTCCCCTGGAGAAACATGGAAGTCCCTTCTGAGCGAGGAACTGTTGGTCATGGCCACATCTGTTCCCGTGGCCCATCTGAAGGCATCGGTAACAAAATCACCCAGGCTGTTCTCCCGGTCGCGCAAGGACGCCCCCAGGAGGGACTGCTTAAGGACGGCAAATCTTTCTCCCCCTAATGCATCCACGGCCTCCTTGGCAAACATGGAAACACGCGCCAAAGGGGATGGCATCAGTTTGACGATCCGGTTTTTCATAGACGTGATTCCACCGTCACTCACCATGAGTTCCGCCTCTCCATAAAGGCTATTCATGGCGCCCGCCTGAAAGATATAGATACCGTTCTTGAATAACGGCTCCTCCAAGACGAGGTGATTGTGGCCGGACAGGATAATATCGACGCCCAACTCGGCAGGTATTGCCTCTGCAAGCTTCTCAATATGTTGCATATCGTCATGGACCATCAAAACGGTCAGGTCGAGGCGCCCCATTTCAGGAAGATATCGTTTGACAGCCGACAGCATCGGGACCATCTCCAGCCCTTTTTCGCGAACGGCCCTCAACACGCGTCTATTTTCCATTAACAGAAGACCGATCACCCCTATCCTGAACCCTGATTCGCATGTGATGACGCGATAGGGTGAAAAGTAGGGTCTATCATTTTCGTTTACCAGATTCGCACAAAGAAGTCCTGACCGAAAGGAATCAGCGGCAGGCGTCCCGTAATCAAACTCATGGTTGCCTGCAGAGATCACCACCCTTTCCCCGAAGCCCTGCCCTGCGAGTTGTTCCCAGAAACGGTTCCATATGTCCAATTCCAAGACGCCTTTCATCTCCTCGGGAAAGTTCGGTCCAGTAAAAAGATCGCCGCTCATGGCATAAAAGGCGTTTGAGTCCTTTTCAAACAAGGGCGTGAGTATTGCGGCAATCTCTGATATTCCAACGCTCGTAGCGTTCGGAAACAACCAGCCATGGAGATCGTTTTGATAAACGATCGTCACCTTTTCCCGAGCAGCGGAGGGAACCGATATCGATACGGCCAACAGGAGTGCGATTGTCAAAAACCAGAGTTTTTTCATAGGAAAAACCTAATGCCGCCGTGCGTGGCTCATTCGCAGCTTGTTAAAAATTGAAGATTACAGCTCAATCATCGACCCAGGTGCATCCTGATCGCCGATCCATATCTCGGTTTTCCCAAGGCCGCACGCTCCAAGGACCCGGGTCGCCTCCTTCCGGGCCTTCTCAGGATCATTGTTGGTTTTACTCAGGTGTGCAAGGACCACCACCCTCAACTCAGGATGGGAAACAGCCCTCAGGAGTTCTCCACCCTGCTGGTTCGAGAGGTGCCCGTCCGGACCCTTGATCCGTCGCTTGAGATACAGGGGATACGGCCCCTCATCGAGCATCTTCGGGTCGTGGTTGAATTCCAGAATCAGGGCCTGGCACCCTTTCAATCGCTCCTCGGCCAGCCGGGTGCTCCGGCCCAGATCCGTGGCAAGGCCGATTCGAGTCCCGTTCGACGACAGGACAATGCCCACTGGATCGGCGGCATCATGGCATTTTGTGAAGGTCTCTATGAGAAGGTCATTGATGGCGATAGCCATACCGGTTTCGATCATTCGAAGATCCGGAACTCTTCCCAATGTCTTTTGCCCGTTTTCCAGTGTCCCTGAATTGATGTAAAGCGGCAGGTTGTAGCGACGCGCGATGGGCCCAACCCCTCTGATGTGATCCGAGTGCTCATGGGTCAGGACAATTCCATCGAGGCGGTCTGCCGACACTCCCACCACGGCGAGACGACGCTCGATTTCACGGCAGCTCAGTCCGGCGTCAATCAGAACGCGTGCCCCTTCTGTCTCCACATAGCAGGCATTTCCGCCACTCCCCGAGGCGAGTACTGAAAATCTAAACAGGTTTTCCATGCGAGCGGGAGCAGATGTCAGAGGTCAGAAGTCGGAGGTCAGAGGTCAGAAACGGCATTATTCCAATATTCCCGCATTCCAGCATCGCAGCAGCCCCCATTCACCAACCGTTATCCAGCATCCAGTAACAAGCACAGTATCCGGCATCACTCCATCCCGCTGTGGCCGAATCCGCCCGCTCCGCGATCGGTTTCGTCAAGATCCCCTGTCACGACAACCTCGGCCCTGGCCACCCGAGTTATCACCATCTGGGCGATGCGATCTCCCCGCCGGACGACAAAAGGCGATTTGCCCCAGTTGATCAGAATAATCCCGACCTCCCCCCTGTAGTCCGAATCGATGGTCCCCGGGGAGTTGACCATGCCGATGCCGTGGTTCAGGGCCAGGCCGCTTCTCGGCCGAATCTGGGCCTCGTATCCCGTTGGAATCGACATGGCCAGACCGGTGGGGATGAGGCGGATTTCCCCCGGGTTCAGTGTCACGGACCCTTCCACGCAGGCCCGAATGTCCATCCCGGAAGCGCCATTCGAGGCATAGGTCGGAAGGGGAAGGTCTCTATGATGTTCCAGCGATTTAACGGCGATGCGGATATGATCCAAGACGACCCACGGGGATTGTTGATTTGTGATTGTTGATTGATGATTATTGGTTGCCGGTTGACCGTGATAATCGGGTTTCATTGTCTGATGGCTGCCCGCTGTGAAGCCGTACAGATGCGTCAGGGCAAAAGGCGTATCGATTGAAGACTGTCAATCATCCATCGACACTCATCCATTATACTGGAGAAGGCCCCTGTCAACGGCGTCGTTTTCCACCGGGCCGAGGGCGGCGAAGGAGATCTCGCGATCCTGAAAGGTGCTGCAGGCAACCGACACCACGTCATCCATGCTGACCTGCTCCAAACCGGAGACCAACTCCTCGTAGTCCACCTGTCGTCCAAAGGCGAACTCGTTTTTTGCCATGCGCATCATCCGGTTATCGGCGCTTTCAGAGCCCAGGTATATGCCGCCGATAAGATGTTCCTTCGCCTCTGCCACCTCCGTATCCGTCAGTTCCCCTTTGCAGAGCTTAACGATCTCATCCTGGATCGTCTGAAGCACCAGATTGAGGTTCTGCGGTTCTGTGGCCGCGTAAATCCCCAGAAGGCCCGCGTCCACATAGGTCGACAGGAATGAATATACGGAATAGACGAGTCCCCTTTTTTCCCGAATCTCCTGAAAAAGACGGGAACTCATGTTCCCGCCCAGAATGGTGTTGAATATGGCGCATGCAAATCGCCTGTCGTCCAGTTGGGAAGGCGCCTCGCCTCCCAGGCAGATATGAACCTGTTCCAAAGCCTTGTGATGCGTAGAAAATCCCCCCCTGGATAGCGGCGCAGTGCGACCCAGGCGGTTGTCGCCTCCGCCTGGTAGGGTCTCAAAAAGGGGCTTGAAAAAGGAGACCATCTGGGCGTGGTCCACCTCGCCTGCCGCCACCACGAGGATCTCCTTCGGGACATAGGATTTCTGAATGTAATTCAGGATGGTTTCCTTATTGATGGCGGATACGGTCTCTCCAGTTCCCAGGATAGGCCAGCCGATAGGATGGCCGTCCCAGAAAAGCTCGGTGAAGAGCGTGTGAAGGTTGTCGTCCGGAGTATCCTCCATCATATTGATTTCCTGCAGAATGACCTCCCGTTCACGCTCCATTTCAACGGAATTGAAGGTGGAATTGAGGAAGATGTCAGAGAGGATCTCGGCCAGGCGACCAAAATGCCTCCCCAGGACCCTTCCGTGAAAGCAGGTGTTTTCTTTCCCCGTAAAGGCGTTCGACAGACCGCCGATGATATCCAGCTCTTTGGCGATCTGAAGGACGTCGCGCTGACGGGTCCCCTTGAAACTCATGTGTTCGATGAAATGGGAAACCCCGTTCTCCGCACGGGTTTCGTCGCGCGATCCGGTATTGACCCATATGCCCAGGGAGACCGACCGCAGGTGCTCCACCCGTTCGGAGATGATCCTCACGCCATTATCGAGAACTGTCTTGTTATACATTATCGAGGCTTTCTCCCAAAGCCGCCTTGCGCGACAGGCGTATTCTCCCGTCGTTCCCCACCTCGAGGACCTTGACCAGTACCTCATCGCCTTCGTTGAGAACGTCCGTCACCTTGTTCACTCTCTCTTCCGCGAGCTGGGATATGTGAATCAGGCCGTCTGTACCGGGGAAGATTTCTACAAAGGCGCCGAAGTCCATGATCTTGACGACTTTTCCCATATAAAGCTTGCCGACCTCTGCCTCCTGGACGATCGCCCGAATCATTTTTATGGCTGCATCGCTGACCACCTTGTCTGGAGAGGAAACGGTAACCGTCCCTTCGTCATCCACATCGATCCTCGCGCCGGATGAATTGGAGATCTCTCGAATGGTCTTTCCCCCCGCACCGATAAGGACCCTGACCTTTTCAGGGCTGATCTTGACCGTTGCAATAATCGGAGCATATTGCGATACTTCGGTCCTCGGCCCAGAAATGGCCTTCTCCATCTCACCCAGGATAAACAGCCGACCCTCTTTTGCCTGATCGAGGGCCTTCTCCATGATCTCCCGTGTGAGCCTTTCAACCTTGATATCCATCTGCAAGGCCGTAACCCCGTCGCGTGTGCCGGTGACCTTAAAGTCCATATCTCCATAATGGTCTTCATCGCCGATGATATCGGTCAGCACCACGACCCGCTCACCGTCGCTCACAAGACCCATGGCAACTCCGGCAACCGGCGCCTTGATGGGGACACCCGCATCCATGAGGGAGAGGCAACCGCCGCACACGCTGGCCATCGAGGAAGAGCCGTTGGATTCGAGGATTTCCGAGACCACGCGAATACAGTATTGAAAATCTTCTTTCTCCGGCAGGATGGGCAGAAGCGCCCGTCGTGCCAAGGCGCCATGGCCGATCTCCCTGCGACCCGGACCGCCCAGCCGCTTGACCTCGCCCACGCTGTAAGGCGGAAAATTATAGTGAAAAATAAATCGGCTGAAATAATCGCCATAGATCGATTCGATCCGCTGTTCATCCCGCTCGGTCCCCAGTGTGGTCAGGACCATGGCCTGGGTTTCACCCCGTGTAAACAGGGCGGACCCGTGAATGCGGGGCAACAGCCCCACCACACACTCGATCGGCCTCACCTGGTTGAACGGGCGTCCGTCGATGCGTTTCCCCTCAGACAACATCATCTCACGCACCATGGCCTTTTCGAGGGAATGCACGCCTTCCTGGATCACTGATCCTTTTCCTTCGTACTCGCCGGAAAGGCGCTCGACGGTCTGAAGTTCCGCCTCTCTTCGTTTCCGTTGCCGGTCCATTTTGTCTGCCGTGGCAATCACGTCCTTTAACAGAGGAGCGGCGACTTCTCGAATCCTGGCCTCGAGGGCTCCGTCCGTCTCGGCCGGGGGAATCACCCGCTTGGCTTTGCCGGCCTCGGACTTGAGGCGCTCCTGCATATCCAGCATCGGCTGAATGGCCTCATGACCGTAGAAGATCGCCTCGATCATGTCGGATTCAGAAACAAATTTAGCCCCCGCTTCAACCATGACGACGCCATCCCGGTTTCCCGCCACGATCAGATTGATATCGCTCTCAGCCTGCTGGCTGATAGTGGGATTGGTAATGAACCGGCCATCGATCCTTCCCACCCTGACACCGGCAATCGGCCCGAAAAAGGGGATATCCGAGATCTCGAGCGCAGCCGAGGCCCCTAACATGGCCAACATATCGGATTCATTTTCTTTGTCTGTGGAGAGGACCGTTGCGATGAGCTGGGTCTCGAAATGGTAGTTTTTGGGAAACAGGGGCCGAAGCGGCCTGTCTATCAATCGAGCTGTGAGTGTCTCCCTTTCACTCGGTCTTCCCATGTCCCTTCGAAAGAAATTGCCAGGGATATTACCGCCCGCATAAGACATTTCCTGATATTCAACGGTTAAGGGGAGAAAATCGATCCCTTCACGGATCTCGTCTGTGGCGACCGCAGTCACCAGGACCACGGTCTCCCCATATGTCACCACCACTGAGCCGCTCGCCTGTTTTGCAACGCGACCCGTCTCCACATGCAGCGGCTGACCATTTATCTCAATCGAACAGCTCTTAATCATAGCTTTCTCTATCCTTTCAATAGATTGGGCATATCTTCATGCGTTACGACCTACTTTCGAATGCCGAGTTCCTGGATCAGAGTCCGGTATTTTTCCACATTCTTTTTCTTCAAGTAATTGAGAAGCCTTCTCCTCTGGCCGACCAGTTTCAACAAGCCCCGTCGTGAATGGTGATCCTTCTTGTGGATCTTGAAATGATCGGTAAGATATTGAATACGACTGGTAAGCAAGGCGATCTGAACCTCTGGTGAACCGGTATCCGTTTCATGGATTTTAAACCGTTCAATAACTTCTTTTTTTGCTCCCGCTGACAGAACCACTTTTCGTACCTCCTGTGTGTTTATGGATTGCAGCCTCTTCTCATCATGGCGCATCGCACAGCCGCCTGCACGGCGCCGGTGTCGCTATCAGGCAAACACCCTCTCTATTCTGACCTTTCCCTGACGGCTCCCCTCCCCTGGCGCGACCTGTAGAATCGCGACAAGCTTGCCGCCGCTGACAAGCTTGATCCATCCATTCTGAAAATCCGGGCTAAAGTCAGCTTTTTCATCCCAGCCAGGCATCAGTTCCTCCCAAGCCGGTTGGCAACCTTCACGCACCTTCTCAGCCGTATGTTCATTGACACTAATTTCCCCCAACTGAGGGATCGCCTCTCGCATGGGAATAACCCTCTTTAGGAGAGACGGACCCTGAATCCGGCCGATCTCTGCGGAGGAAAGGGCCTCCCTGACATCGAAGGGACCGCTCTTGATCCTGCGCAGCGATCGAAGGTGTGCGACCGTACCCAAAGCATCTCCCAGGTCTGAGGCAAGGCTTCGAACATAGGTCCCGCTGGAACACCGAATATGGACCGTGATCTCCGGCAGCGCCACCGACAGGACCTGAAGGGAATGGACGGTAACCTCTCTTGCCTTGAGTTCTACAGCCTGACCTTTTCTCGCCAACTCATAGGCCCGTTTCCCCTGGTATCTGACGGCCGAATAGGCCGGCGGCACCTGATGAAGGGTCCCTACAAACGCCTTTGCTGTTTCCTGCACGTGTTCCAGGGTCATAGCAGGCACATCAGCAGTGGCTACCACCTTTCCGGTGAGGTCCAGGGTGTCTGTTTCTACCCCGAGTTGAAGGGTTGCCGAATACACCTTTTGACCCGGCATAATGAACTGAGAAAGCTTGGTCCCCTGACCCACCAGGAGGATAAGCAACCCTGTGGCAAAGGGATCCAAGGTCCCCGCGTGCCCGACCTTTGCCCTGTTTGCACCCCCGAATGCGAACCTGGTTTTCTTGACGACGCCGTGGGAGGTTTCACCCATGCACTTATCGATCAAGAGTATCCCGTCAGTCGCAGGTCCCATCCAAAACGCCTTCGGCCTCTTTCAGAAAATCGGTCAGTGCAGCGGTCACAGGGCCATCATAGGTGAATCCGGCAGCCCTGGCGTGCCCCCCGCCTTCGAATCGGGATGCGAGTTGGGCTGCGTTCAGCCGGTTGTTGGACCGAAGGCTGAACTTGCAGGCATCTTCAGCGGTCTCGCGGATCAGCACACCCAGTTCGACTCCCCTGATGAAACGGGGATAATCCACAAACTGATCACTGTCTGCGTCGTGAGCCCCTGCCTCCTCCAACATTTTTCGAGTCAGCGTCATGATGGCGATCTGTCCCTCATGCCGCAACTGGATGGTGTTGAGGGCCAATTTCAACAGCCGAAGACGGGGCAGGCTGTGGGTGTCCATCACCCTTCGGGATATATCCCAGGGGTCCGCGCCCCGTTCCACCAGGTCGGCAGCCACTCTCAGGGCCCTGGCCGTAGTATTGGAGTATCTAAACGAACCCGTATCTCCCTGTATGGCCGCAAAAACATTCCCGGCCGCATCGGGGCCCATGGGAAGACCGGCAGCCTGAATCACCTGAAAAACCATTTCGCCGGTGGAAGAACTCGTCGGATCGACCAGGTTGAGGGTCCCGAAATAATCGTTGGTTTCGTGATGGTCAATATTTATCAGGAGCCGATAATTCTTCAAATAGACTGCGGCATCTCCCAACCTCGCCTTATCCGAACAATCCAGGACCAGTGCAGCATCAAACTCCCTGGCAGGATCCAATCGGGTGACCACCTCATCCGCTCCTTCCAGAAAATTCAAGGGAGGACGAAGCACTGCCTCGGATACAAGTATCGCCTCTTTCCCTGCATCGGACAGACATTTTCCGAGGGCCAGCATGGAACCGATTCCATCCGCGTCCGGGTCCTTGTGGGTCATGAGGAGAAAGCGACGCTGGTCAGTCAACACGGCCGCTATCCTGTCGAGAGAAGTCATGCAGGCCCTTTTTCGAATGCGCTGATTTTCTCGAACACCCGTTCCATATGGCTTCCCTCTTCCAGAGATGCGTCGTGAACAAACAAGATCTCCGGCACGTAACGGAGTTCCATTCGAGTGCCGATCTGCTTTTTGATGAACCCCCTGGCGCTGTTCAGTCCTGCCCGCGCGTTTTCCGCCTCTCGTTCACCACCCAGGACGCTGTAGAACACCTTCGCCTGTTTCAGGTCGTTGCTGAGCCGGACCCCGGTCAGGGTGACCCCCTGAACTCTGGGGTCTTTGACCTTTTCCAACAGGAGAAATGCCATTTCCCTCAGGAGGAGGTCTCCAACCCTTGTGGCCCTTTTCCCTGCCGCCATTCTCAGTCCCTCAATTCCTGAATTCCCTAATTCGTGCGTGAACGAAGACCCCTGCTCGGACAAAATTCGAATATCGAAATCCGAAACACCTTCGAATATCCAAAGCTCAACATAAGTCAAAACAACAGGATGAAATATTAAATTTCTGTCATTGAGACATTTTTGGTTTTTTCATTGGTTCGTA
The DNA here is from genome assembly GCA_964384085.1 of uncultured Desulfobacteraceae bacterium. Taxonomy (GTDB): domain Bacteria; phylum Desulfobacterota; class DSM-4660; order Desulfatiglandales; family Desulfatiglandaceae; genus AUK324. The sequence continues at coordinate 20,319 of CAYLJZ010000011.1, read as the reverse complement.
TTTCGTGCTTCGGATTTCGGATTCTCTGACCTAAAAATTGGGCTTTTGGTCAGATGCTAATCCCCCCATCCCTATAGAGGCATCATAGGTTGATAATGTCCATTTCGGTGTTCACCATCTCTGCGAGGCAGAGGGAGTCGAGGAAATTGAGGATATGATTTAATGACGAGTCGATATGCCGTCGGTCATTCCCTACGGCACTGATCCCCAACTCGATTTTCTGCCATTTATCATTGGCGCCCACCTCCGCGATAGAGACATTGAATCGGGCCTTTACCTTGTCTACCATGCTCTTGACCACCTTCCGCTTTCCCTTCAGTGAACGGTTGTCGAAGAGCATGAATTCTATCTTGAGGGTCCCTACCACCATATATTAAAGCTCTGCGGCGACTTCCTTGACCTCGTACACCTCAAAAATATCTGCCGGTTTGATATCACTAAAATTTTCCAGCCCAATCCCGCATTCATAACCGCTCTGGACCTCCTTGACATCCTCCTTGAACCGTCTGAGGGAGGCCAGCTTGCCATCGAAGATCACCACATCGTCACGCAACAGACGGACGTTTGCATTCCGGTCCACATGTCCGTCCGTCACCTGACATCCGGCAACCGCGCCCATTTTTGGCACACGGAATATCTCCTTGACCTCCGCTCGGCCGATCACGTGCTCCTGCAGAAGCGGGGCCAGCAGACCAGCCATGGCGAGACGGATGTCGTTGATGGCATTGTAGATCACGTCGTAATACCGAATGTCGACATTCTCCCTGTCCGCCAGTTCGACCACGCGAGGATTGCCCCTTACATTGAATCCAATAATAATCGCTCCCGATGCGGCGGCCAGCATCACATCCGATTCTGTAATGGCGCCCGTCCCTGAATGAATAATATTCAGCTTGACCGCATCCGTACTTTGCTTGACGAGTGATTCGGAAACAGCCTCTGCAGACCCCTGGACATCGGCCTTCAGGATGATGTTGAGTTCCTTCATGAGCCCCTTGTTGATTCTGTCGAAAAGATCGTCAAGGCTGACCGGCCCGCGCCTCGCCGTCTCCTGCTTCTGGGGTTTGACCTTTCGGTGTTCGATGATCTGTTTGGCGGTCTTTTCATCTTTCACCACAATAAATTCATCTCCTGCCATGGGTACGCCTGAAATACCGTACAGCTTGACAGGAACAGACGGGCCGGCGACCTTCATCTTCCGTCCCCGATGATCCAGCATGGCCCTGACGCGGCCATAATCATCGCCGCACACAAACTGATCTCCCTGACTCAGTGAGCCGTTCTTGATGAGGACCGTGGCCACAGGGCCGCGGCTCTTATCCAGCTCCGCCTCGATCACCGTTCCTCTCGCGTCTTTCTTGGGGTTGCCCCTCAACTCGAGCATCTCGGCCTGCAGGAGGATCAGGCCCAGGAGATCGTCGATGCCCTGGCCGGTCTTCGCGGAAATATAGGCCCACAAGGTCTCGCCGCCCCATTCTTCGGGTGCGAGGTTCAGTTCGGACAATTCTCTCTTCACCTTTTCGGGGTCCGCGTCCGGTTTGTCCATCTTGTTGACGGCGACAACAATCGGGATGCCGGCCGCCCGTGCATGATTGATCGCCTCCTTTGTCTGAGGCATGGCCCCGTCTTCTGCCGCCACCACCAGCACGATAATGTCGGTAACCTTCGCCCCCCTCGCCCGCATGGCCGTAAAGGCCTCGTGCCCGGGCGTATCGAGAAAAACGATATCGCCCCCATCGGTCTTCACGTAATAGGCCCCGATATGCTGGGTAATGCCCCCGGATTCTCCGCCAATGATATTTGATTTTCGAATAAAATCGAGAAGGGAGGTTTTACCGTGATCCACATGTCCCATAATGGTCACGACAGGAGGACGGGGAACGAGATCCTCAGGTCGATCCGGTTGCTCTTCAAAAAGGCTCTTCTCCTCGAAGGTATCCAGTTCCAGCTCAAAGCCCAGTTCCTCGGCAACCAAGGACGCGGTCTCAAAGTCTATCGGCTGATTGACGTTGACCATAGCGCCCAGTTTGATGAGCCGCTTCATCAGCTCAGTAGCCTTTGTCCCCATGGCCTTGGCCAGATCCGTAACCGTTACCAGTTCCTGGACCCCGATCTTTCGCTTAATGGCCTTGGGAACCGTAATTTCGGTGTGCCTGAGCTTTCGGACTTCCTCTTTTCCCCTCTTGCCGCTCTTTCCGCCCTTGGGCCTTCGAGGTTTGCCGTTATAGAGATCGGCCCGCTCATAGACTTCCTTCTTGCGTCGCCGGAATGTGCCCCTGTCAGGCGCCTCTTCGACTGCGAGTACCTTTTTCTCTTTTTTCTTCTTAAAGGCCTTCCCTTTCTTGGGCTTTTCTTCCGTTTCCTCAATTTTCGCCGATGGGGAGACCTTCGGAACCGGGGGACCCTTTGGCGCCGGGGGACCCTTCGAAACCGGGAAGGGTTTCACCGGCGTTGGTTCGGGGGTTACGGCCGAAGCCTTCTCTTCAATCTGCCTGGCCAGAATGTCTTTCAGAGGCCCTTCTTCCGGCCGCATAATGATCCTGGCGGGCCGTTCAACCCGTTTCTTTTTCCCCTTCTTTGGTTTGTGCCTGGCCTGTTGATCAGCCTCGGCGACCTCTTCTTCGAGGGCTTCCGGTTCCGTTTCTTCGGGTTCGGGTTCAGATTCCAGCAGGGGGGATTCTTCCAAAACCGGCATCTCTGCCTCTTTCGGCAGGATTTCTGGCGGACGGGTGGCCTCCTTCAGTTCAACTTCGGGCTCGGGCGCTGCCTCAACAGGCGGAAGTTCCTCAACTTCCAGAATCTCTTCCGGTTCAGGTTCCTCTTCTGCCGGGACTTCGGGGAGGGCCTGCTCGACAACGACGACCTTCTTGCGTCTCCGAATCACCGTCGGTTTGATCCGTTTTTCTACAACCACTTCTGAGACGGCGCCGGAAAGGATTTCTCTTGCCTTGAGAATGGTCGGTTCATCAAGGGTACTCATGTAGTTCTTGACGTCCAGCCCTCCGGCAGTGAGTTTGTCAACCAAACTCTTGCTGTCCATGTCGAGTTCTCTTGCTAATTCATAAACCCTGATTTTAGCCATTGATTCCCCCAAAGCAATTCATTATGATTCGCATACCGCCCTCATTTTTCCAGTCAGGGCTTCCGGCACTGTCGAACACGAAAAAAATCAGGATCAACCGCAACAACGTCCCCTGTCCTGAACGCCCTCTTCAGACGCTTGCTCGCCCTGAGTGCGTTCAAACAGGATTCATTCGCACACACATAGGCGCCGCGGCCTGCGCCCTTCCCGCCTTCATCCCGAATAGCCATCCCATCGACATTGAGGATGAGCCTGACCAGATCTTTCTTATCGCGCCTGGTGTTGCAGGATAGGCATGTCCTTATCGGGATGTGCCCTTTGCCTCTACTCATCTGCGGTTTTCAATGTGTCGAATTCCGGGTCATCCCCCTTCGAGGGATCCGCCACTTGAGGGGCTTTCAGCGATTCGTTTCCGAATGCCGCTTCGGTATCTTCCTGGTTCAGGGTCTCCTCTATACCGGCCTCAGAACCCAACTCAGAAAGGGACTCCTCTCCTTCTGGTTCTTCCCCATCTCCTTCCGCCGCCGATCCCTCCATCCCGGATTCAGACGCCCCAGCATCGTGCTGTTCGCTGACATACCGGATGGCCTCGTCAATGAGGGATTCCGCCTTGGCCTCTGTCATCCCTTTGACGGCGAGAAGGTCCTCGATCGAGGCCCCAGCCACATCTCCTACTGATTTGAAGTCCGCCTCATACAGATCCGTCGCCCGCTTTTCCCCGACTCCTTCCAGGTCCAGAAGCGAGCGGTATCCATCCTTAAGGGCCGCATTATAATTGGTTTCCCCGACAACATCCAGTCTCCACCCTGTCAACCGGGAGGCCAAACGCACATTCTGCCCCCGTTTTCCAATCGCCAGAGACAACTGGTCATCCGGGACCACCACCTCCATACTGCGGCCATCCTCATCCACGATAACCCGCGTGATATCGGCCGGGGCCAGGGCATTGCATATGAATTTCGCTGCGTCAGGGTCCCAGGTGATAATGTCGATCTTCTCACCGCGCAGTTCCTGAACCACGGCCTGGACCCGCCTTCCCTTCATGCCCACGCACGCCCCCACAGGGTCCACATCCGGATCTTTTGAGGTGACCGCAATCTTGGCCCGGCTTCCCGGTTCCCGCGCCACCTGAACAATCTGAACAATACCCTCTGAAATTTCAGGGACTTCGTTTTCAAAGAGGCTCGCCAAAAAATTAGGGTGGGTCCTGGAAAGAATGATCTGCGGCCCTCGACTGAACTGCCTGACATCCAGAATAAAGGCCCTGATTCGATCTCCCTGCCGGTAAGACTCCCTCGGGATTTGTTCCTTCTGGGGGAGTTCGGCCTCTGCCCGCCCCACATTGACAATAATGGATCCTCTGTCGAATCGCTGAACAATCCCGTTGAGGATTTCGCCGCGACGGTCTTTGAAGTCGTCATAGACCATATCCCGCTCGGCCTCTTTCAGCCTTTGCATGATGACCTGCTTGGCAGACTGGGCGGCAATACGGCCAAAGGCGTCGGTATCCATCTTGATTCCGAGGCTATCTCCCAACTCAGATTCAGGGTCCACGTCCTTGGCTTCTTTGAGGGATATCTGAAGGTGTTCGTTGGTCACTTCTTCAACCACTTCCTTGAATTCAAAGGCCTCTATCTCCCCGAGTTCCTCATTATAATTGACCTCCAAATCGTAATCAGGGCCGAATTTCTTTCGGGCCGCCACCTTTACTGCCTCCTCGAGCGCCCCGATCAACACATCCTGCTCAACGCCCTTTTCACGACTGACTTGATCAATAACCCTCTTTAAATCGGAAATCATACTGTTCGCTCCGTCAGCATACTGAATTCTTTCTGGCCTTTGAAATTCAGGCCATTCTGTCTTTCCCGTATCGTCGTGGTATGCTTCACCAGGGGTAGATAGCGGCAATCAGGATAAACAGAAACGGGTTAACAGGGGAGAAAGGGTTCAAAGACCTCGCTTCAATCCCCAAAATCATAGATCAAATTGGCATGTTCCACTTCCCCGTAGGGAAGGAAAAACCGATCGTTGTTTACAGCCACGCACAGTACGCCATCCACAAAGGACTCCAGTGTCCCCTTGAAATTCCTGCGGCCGTCGAGGGGGGCCGCCAGTCGAATGGCGACAGTGTTTCCAACGGCACGGATGAAGTCTTTTTCCTTTTTCAGCCGTCGGTTGAGACCCGGGGAAGAAACCTCCAGAACATAGGGCTGATGAAAAAAGTCTTTGACCTCAATCAGATCCTCGATCTCTCTGCTCACCCGGACGCAGTCATCCAGGGTAATTCCCCCCTCCCTGTCCACATAAATCCTGAGAACCCATCTTCCGCCTTCTGAAAGATACTCGACGTCGACAAGCTCGATTTCCATCTCATCCAGAATCGGTTCTATAAGAAGGCTTACCTCTTCGACCGCCTGCGTATACATGTTCACATCATCCTGAGATACTATAGGCGCAAGGCCTGAGGCGCAAGGCCTGAGGCGCAAGGCGCAAGGCGCAAGGCCTGAGGCGCAAGGCGCAAGGGCTGAGGCACAAGGTTGAGTGGTTCGCAGACTCCGCGCGACATCTCCAACGCGGACTCGGCGTTGGGGGCCCCTGGCTAAAAATAAAAAAAGCGGGCCACCCTGCCCGCTTCCCCACTGCAGACTCAATTGTAAAGCGCTTTCTTACATAAGGTCCTTTGAGCAAAACCCGATAAGGAATTATGAAAAACCAACGCAGTATCCGCAATTTGAAGTAGAAAGGCCGTTCGATAACCGGACGATAACCTCAAAAAGGGGGAATCAGGCCCGACCTGTCAGAAATGGAGCGGGCAACGGGGTTCGAACCCGCGACACCAAGCTTGGGAAGCTTGTACTCTACCAGCTGAGCTATGCCCGCTCAAAAAACCATTTCAGCCCGTTCGTTGCTGACGAAGATAGTATAGTTAATCTTAGCAGTCAAGAGATATTTTGACCTTCCAAGACCCGCCATTGCAAAAAACTTGACATTAATGAACGACAAAAATAGAATCCCTTCAGAACTTCCGACATTCTGACATCATTCATTCTAAACCCTCTAAAAATTCATCCGTACCCTGTACCCCTGCAGTCTCCATTACCCCGAAGAGGGAAAAGGACAATGAGCAGGGGTCGCGACAAGGAGACAAAAACACCTTTGGAAGATGGTTCTGAACAGGGATTTTTTCATTTTGTCAAATCGCTGATCAAAAAAAAAATACGCCTGGATGACAGCAATGACCTGACCGATGAGATCCATGATCTCATGGACGAAGGGCAGGCAAAGGGTCTGATCACCGATGAAGAATCCCACATGGTCTATGGCGTGCTCGACCTCAAGGAGACGCCCACCCACTCCATCATGGTCCCCCGAACAGAGATCTCCTCTGCCCCGGTGGATTCAACGTTAGGTGAACTCATCGATCTCGTCACCCGTTGCGGGCACACTCGAATCCCGATTCATAAAGACGACATCGATCAAATCGTCGGTATCCTTCACGCGAAGGATCTCCTCAAGCTGTTAGGCAAAGATCCTGCATCCAGAATCCCGACGGATATCCTCAGAAAGGCCTTCTTTGTGCCCGAAAGCCGAAGAGTCAGCGAACTCCTGAAAGACATGCAGGAGAGGACGACTCACCTGGCCATTGTCACAGACGAATACGGGGGCACCGCTGGCATCATTACCATCGAAGATATCCTGGAGGAAATCGTCGGGGAAATCATGGATGAACACGATCACGAAGAAACCCTGGTAACCCCCCTCGACGATGGGTCCTTTGTGGTGCAAGCCCGGCTCGACATCGAAAAATTGGGTGAGGCGCTCAATATGGAACTGCCAGAGGGTGAATTTGAATCCGTAGGCGGATTCATTATCCATCTCCTCGGACGAATACCTAAAACAGGCGAAAAGGTCCGATTCCAGGATATTGAAATGACCATCCAGAAGGGGGATCAGCGGAGAATCGAGAAGGTTCTCGTCTCACGCGCGCCCCTCCTCGGGTCGGTAGACGGCGGAGTATCCGCCATTGCCAGCAATGCGTAGCCCTGTTTGATAATGTCAGATGCACAACCAGCCCCCCTCTCGTTTCGAAATCTGCTCCTCGCGGTTTTATCCGGCGTCCTGCTGACACTCGCTTTCCCCCCCGGACAGTTTTCATTTGTGGCATGGTTCGCCCTGGTTCCCCTCCTGAAGGGCATTCAAACCGCTTCTCCTTCTGATGCCTTTAAACTGGGGCTCGTTTCGGGGCTTGCCCACTATATGACCCTCATCTATTGGATCATCGTCGTGCTGGAGCACTATGGAAAGCTCCATTTCCTCGTAGCCCTGTTTTCGCTCCTCCTTCTTTCGCTCTACCTTTCTCTCTATCTGGGCCTTTTTTCCATCCTCGCATCGGGCATCGTGGATTCCCGTCTCACCCCTCTTCTCTTGGCAGGGTACTGGGTCGCCCTGGAGTACGTGAAGACCCATCTCATAACCGGATTTCCCTGGTGCCTCCTGGGATACAGCCAGTATGAACACCTCTATCTCATCCAGGCCGCGGATCTGCTCGGGGTATACGGCATCTCATTTCTGATCGTCCTCATCAATGGGTTTGTCTTCAGCATCATCACAAGACCTCGTCCCCGTATCGGAGCTGTCCTGAAATGGGAGGTTCCCGTGGCTTTTCTCCTCGTGGCAGGGGCATGGATGTACGGTCACTATCGAATCTCGGGGATCGAGACCGATAGCCCGGGGGGCCGCCCTGCAAAGGCCGTAATCATACAGGCCAATATCGATCAGTCTATCAAATGGGACCCGGCATATCAGGAGAAAACCCTGCAGACCTATTTTCGGCTCACCCATTCCGCCCTCGACTTCCAACCCGAGCTAATTGTGTGGCCGGAGACATCGGTCCCTTTTTTCTTCCAGGAGCATACGAAGCTCTCACCCGGAATCTTCTCCCTTGCAGAGGAATCGGGGGCTGTCCTTCTTTTTGGCAGTCCTGCCTACAGGCGTGATCGGGGGGCCGTACACTACTATAACCGGGCCTACATGATTGCGCCGGAAAGCCGTCAACTCCTGTATTACGACAAGATACACCTCGTGCCGTTCGGGGAATATGTGCCATTCAAAAAATATCTCCCTTTTATCCATCGTCTGGTTGAGGCTGCCGGCGATTTTGCCTCGGGCGAGAAGTCAGAGGCACTCAAGGCGGGCGATCTTTCCGTGGGGGTCCTGATCTGTTTTGAGGCGATCTTCCCTGAATTGGCTGGAGCACTTGCAAGGGACGGGGCCAATATCCTTGTAAACATTACCAACGACGCCTGGTTCGGCAGGACCAGCGCCCCTTACCAGCATCTGAGCATGGCCGTTTTTCGAGCAATCGAAACCCACCGACCGATGATACGGGCTGCCAACACCGGCTTCAGCGCCTTTATCACGCCGACGGGGGTCATCCAGGGTAAAAGCGATCTCTTTGCCGAAGCGGTGTTGAAGGGCTCGATAACCTTGGGGGATTCCCCGTTGACATTTTACAGCCGTTTCGGAGACATTTTTGCAGGAATACTTGTCATCCTCTCCGCAATGCACCTCCTTTACGGTTTCTGGAAAAGACGGCGAAGGAAGGCTGGGGGAGCTGGATGATGGGTGCTGAATACCCGTTCCTGGATGCTGAAAAGCGAGAATGTGAAAAACCCAAGGGTGGTTTCCATCAATGCACTCTGGGGGAGAAACTCCGGGCCTTATAAATTCATCGAGGCCGATGTCGTTGTTCAGGCAGGGAGTTTGGAGAGGGCCCATTTTTTCATCAGTAAATTGGTGCGAAAGGTTTTTTAACATTGACATTTTAGTTCTAATATTATAATTTTTGTTGTTGATTTTTGAAGAAAGTCGGAACTCGTATCCGTTCGCCTCTCTTGGCAGCTACGCTTGCGGTCGACACCGAAATTTTTGAAGTCGCTGCCAGATGGGTCAGGGTCAGGCTGGGGTGCGCCATTCAATAAATGAGAGCCCGATCCTTCGCCTTATCCCTGTGATTTTCGAGAATCCAAAACCCGCCGAGGGGGAGGGACACCAGTTCATCTGCGGGGTTGTTTACAAATGAACAACCCATAATAAAATAGACTATAGCCCTTGTAAGGATGTTGCAAGATCTCACAGGCGCCTTGGAGGGCATGTGGCGTGGGGGTGTAGCTCAGTTGGGAGAGCGGTACGTTCGCAACGTACAGGTCAGGGGTTCGAATCCCCTCATCTCCACCATCTTTTTTTGTGTCTGCGACGGCTGCCCGTTAACGGTTCACACCTTAGACAAGATGCGGTCCCCAATGAATCGAGAGGCCACCATAGATAGAAAAACAAAGGAGACCGACATCCTGCTGCGTCTGAATCTGGATGGCGGCGCCCCTTCCCGTGTGGATACGGGAATCCCCTTTATGGACCACATGCTGGACCTGATGACGGCCCACGGCTTTCTGGAAATGGAGCTCAAGGCCAGGGGAGACAGGGAAATCGACGACCACCACACCATGGAAGATCTGGGGGTCGCCTTCGGTATGGCCCTCAAAAAATCATTGGGAGACATGCGAGGGATTCGGCGCTATGGCGAAGCAACCATTCCCATGGATGACGCGCTGGCCAGGGTGGTCATCGATATTTCGAACCGGCCCCTGCTGGTCTATCGGGTACCCCTCCAAAAGACCACCACCGGAACATTCGACACCGGTCTCATCAAGGAATTTTTTCGTGCTCTGGCAACTCATGCAGGGATGACCCTTCATATTGATCTCCTCTCAGGGGATGAGCCCCACCATGTTTCCGAGGCCATCTTCAAGGCCTTCGGCAGGGCACTCGACCAGGCCACCGAGATCGAACCCCGCTTGAAAGGAAATCTCCCTTCTACAAAAGGCGTTCTGTAGTGAAAGGAAGGGCCATGGCCCCATTTGTTCGCGTCACCTGCTCACGATGTGGATGGTGTCTCCTCATGCTGTTCACGCTCTGGTTCCTCGCCGGTTGCCACAGCGACAGGCGGTCGCTCGCCTCTCAACAGACGCCCCTCAAGTCGACCATACAAACCCTGGTTGTTGTCGGATTCCATGCCGCCAACACCCGTGGAGAAGAACCCGAGCTGGTGCGAAATCCCATCACAGGCACCTCTTTTATGTCCTGGCCGATTCCCGAAGAGGTGGTCGGCTGGTTGAACGATCGGCTTTTTGACATGCTGGTCCAGGGCAATGGACGGAATCTTATTCCACCAGGACAGGCTCGAGGGGTGGTCGAAAGCATCATGGTCTCAGACGCCCAGTTAGGAGTCCATCCCCTTGAAATGATAAAACAAGTTGGCAAAGCCTTTGAGGCGGACGCTGTACTGGCCGGGCAGGTATACCGCTGGCAGGACCGCATGGGGACCGATTACGGCGTCGACGCCCCGGCCTCCGTGGCCTTTGATCTCTCCCTTGTGAGGCCTTCAGATGGCGCGATCCTCTGGCGCGGGAATTATGACAAAACGCAGAAGTCCTTGATGGAAAACCTCTTTGACCTCAATACCTACGTCAAAAGCGGCGGCCGATGGCTGACAGTCAAGGAGTTGGCGGAGTTCGGTTTGGAGCATCTGCTGACCGAAATGCCCATAGCCTGGGCTCGAACGCAAGAAAAGGAGTAGAGGGTTGCTCGTTATCCCGGCGATCGATCTCAAGGGGGGCCGTTGCGTGAGGCTCAAGCAGGGAAGGATGTCCGATGAGACCATCTTTTCAAATGTTCCCGAGGAAATGGCCATTCGGTGGCATGAATGCGGCGCCCGAAGACTCCATATCGTGGACCTGGACGGCGCTGTGAAGGGAAGGCCGGTCAATACGGAGGTCATCAAACGGATTGTAAAGGCGGTTCCCATACCCGTTGAGATAGGAGGCGGCATCAGGGATATGGCGGTTCTGGACGCCTATGTCGATCTGGGAGTCACCTATGTCATCCTGGGCACGGTGGCCTGCAAGGATCCGGAGTTCGTGCGCCAGGCATGCCGCGCCTATCCCGGACAGATTATCCTGGGGATCGATGCGAAAGACGGGTTGGTTGCAGTGGAGGCCTGGACAGAGGCGACCCGACAGAAACCTATGGACCTTGCCAAACAGTTTGAAGATGCGGGCATATCGGCCATTATCTATACGGATATCGGCCGAGACGGCATGAGGACCGGGTGCAATGTCGCAGCCACCAGGGATCTGGCAAGGTCGACGCACATCCCGGTCATCGCGTCCGGGGGCATTTCGGGACTTGCCGATGTCTTGGAGATAGTGCCCCTGAAAAAGGATGGCGTCATCGGCATGATTGCCGGAAGGGCACTCTACGATGGGAGTCTGGACCTGTCCGAGGCCATCAGCGTATGCGAGAAACCATAAAAATAATATAAAATCAGTTCTTAAGCGTTGACATTTCGATAACCCGCCATATAATAAAAAGTTTCCAATTTTCTGGTCTCAACCCCGTAACCTTGGGCTCAAAGATGTCTCTAAATCAAAAAATTGCCGAAGATCTCAAGGAGGCCATGAAGGCGAAAGACAGCCTTCGGCTTTCGTGTCTGAGAATGCTCAAGGCTGCAATGAAGAATTTGCAGGTAGAAAAGGGGCACGAATTAGGCGACGAGGAGATCCAATCCGTCATTGCATCCATGATACGGAAGGGGAAAGAGGCTGCACGGGAATTCAGGAAAGGAAACCGTGATGACCTGGCTGCCAAGGAAGAAAAAGAGATCGAGGTCCTGTATGGATACCTGCCGCAGCAATTGACCCCGCAGGAAATTGAAGCGAATGTGCGAGAAATTATCTTTGAACTGTCTGCCATGGGTCCCAAGGACATGGGAAAGGTGATGAAGGCGGCCATGACCCGGATGGCAGGCCGGGCACAAGGTAAGGAAGTGACTGAAATCGCCAAAAAACTTCTGACTGCATCCTCCGCCGGTCAGTAACCCATAATTTCTTCACGTGTTTTCCATAGACCGACGATCTTTTGTTGGTCAGCAATGCAAAACCGATGCGCCCGACAGGTCGCACTTGCTGATAAAGCCTGCATGATCGAGCATACATATCAGGTACTCGGATATCATCGCCTGTTGGAAATCATGTCCCGCTACGCCTCCTGCCCGCTGGGGCGCTCAGAGTGTCTCTCCCTTACCCCGTCGACTGATATACAGAAGATCACACACGAGCTGGGCCTCGTTTCTGAAACAAGACTTCTTCTCAAGATCAGAGGATTTATCCCCTTTGCGGATCTGACAGACCTGAGGCCGCTGCTGGCGAGATCGAGGGTCAGGGGGGCTCATCTGGAGGGAGAGGAACTCTTGACGGTGTTGCGGCTTGCCGAATCAGGCCAGGCCGCCAGGCGGTTTCTCCGTTCCGAAAAGTCCCTGTGCCCGGGGCTGGCCGCCATCATGGATGACATCCCCGATCTCGATCCTCTGGCGAAAGCGTTAAACGGTGCTATCGGACCGAACGGCGACATTCGAGACAATGCGACCCCGTCACTGGCGAAGATCCGGCACCAGCGGCGCAAGCAGCGATCCTATCTGGAAAAGAAACTGGATGACATTCGAAGGTCCAAAGACGAAGGTCGGAACAGCGATGATCATCTGGTGACAGTCAGGGACGGCCGCTATGTCATTTCAGTCAGAAGCGACCGGAAGTCCCTGTTTGGCGGCATTGTCCATGATTACTCCCGGACCAAGGCCACCTGCTTTGTCGAACCCATGGAGGTGATACAGGACAACAACCGGTCGGCTGAACTGGCACTGGAAGAGAGGGCGGAAGAGCATCGCGTTCGAATGGCCCTGACACAGGCGGTTCGGGACATGATCCCCGAGATCAATCATGCTCAGGACCTGATCGCCAGACTCGACGGCCTCTATGCCAGGGCCCGTTACGCTGAGGACTTTTCGTGCGTTCCGGCCCAAATAGACGACACGAGGGGCGTCCGGCTCAAGGAAGCCAGAAACCCGATTCTGCTGGCATTATCGAGAATCGAAGGAAGGGAGAGAGAGGAAGGACCGGTCGCTGTCGATATTACGCTGGAACGGGATCGAAACCTCCTGATCGTGTCCGGACCCAACCGGGGCGGAAAAACCGTGACCCTCAAAACCCTGGGGCTACTGACCCTTATGAACCAGGCCGGAATCCACATCCCCGCCGCGGAGGGAAGCCATCTCCCCGTCTTCGATCATTGCATGGCCGATATAGGGGACGATCAAGACATTCAGACAGGCCTCAGCACCTTTTCGGCCCATGCGGGAAACCTGAAGCGGATCATCGAACTGGCCGGTCCAAAGAGCCTGGTCATCATCGACGAACCGGGAATGGGGACAGATCCGAACGAGGGAGCGGCCCTTATTATGGCCGTGCTTGATGAACTTTCCCAAAGAGGGGTGTTTGTGGCCCTGGCCACCCACCTCAACCGGCTCAAGGCCTACGGACTGTCCAACCCTCGAGTGCTCAATGCCGCGGTTGAATTCGATGCGGAGTTCAACCGGCCCAACTTCAGTCTTCGATACGGGTCTCCCGGCATCAGTCACGCCCTGGAAACGGCCCGTGACCTGGGAATGCCGATACACCTCCTTGAAAAGGCGCGGGGATATCTGGACCAGGACGATGTTCAACTGAACCGGCTTATAGAAAAGATGCACCGGTTGATCATAGGGATAGAGGCAGAAAGGAAGGAGGTCCGAGACGCCAGGGAGAAACATCAGTCGGCGGCCAAAGAGATACGGGCGAGGCTCGCCCAGGTGAAGATCGAGAAGCGGACCCTGATGGAGGCCTATCAGGCAGAGGCTGAAGCAGCCATACGCTCAGCCCGAGAGGAACTCAAACAGGCCATCAATCTCCTGAAAATAAAAAAACGGCCGGTTCAGGCGGATGTAACGAAACGGTTTGAATCTGTCAGGCAGGAATTGCTGGGGCATTTTGAATCACCGGAAAAGACCCCCGCATTCTCACCCTGTGGTGGATTGAGGGAGGGTCAAAACGTTTTTCACATCAAACTGAAGCAGCATGGGGTGGTACAATCGGTGGACCCATCCGGGGGCCGTGCCGCTGTCATGCTGGGGGCTGTCAAGATATCAGCGGAGCTGAGGGACCTTCAGCCGGTGGCTAATCCGAAAGGAGTGCATTCCGATACCAGGCCGCGCTCCCTAAACTGGTCCTTCAAGGGAGAGGCTCCATGGAAGTCACCGCCCGGCGGACTCACATCGGGAGAATTGAATCTGGTCGGATACCGCGTCGATGATGCTATACCTCTTATTGACAGGGCCGTTGACCGTGCATTGCTGGAAGGTAAGCTGAGCCTCACCATCATTCATGGATACGGAACAGGGCGACTGAGGGGAGCGATTCGGGACTATTTGAAAGGGATGCCGTTTATCAAAACCATTAACAGCGCCGATCCCAGATTGGGAGGCGATGGCGTCACCGTTGCAGAAATAGGCTAAGTCGACCGCCACGCGCTGCCAGACGAAACTGTACGAAAGCGGAGTAGCTGCAACCAAAAAGATCTCACACAAAGCCAAAGAATACACAGAAGACTTTCTTGCTTTTTGTGATATAACACCACGGAATAAAGAACTAACTTTAACTCACTTTAGGCGCTTACCATGCCCAACACCCTATCGCCCAAAGAAGAAATAAAGAGGGCGGCTGATATCGTACAGGTCATCGGACAGTACGTTCAGCTCAAAAAGGCCGGTAAGAATTTTATGGGCCTTTGCCCATTTCACGCTGAAAAGTCCCCTTCGTTCACGGTCAGTCCGGACAGGCAGATGTTCCACTGCTTTGGATGCAAAAAGGGGGGCGATGTCTTCGACTTCTGGATGGCGTATCACGGGGTGCCCTTCCCGGAGGCGCTCAAAGACCTAGCCGATAGATACAACATACCGATCAAGGAGGCATTTTCCTCGGGCGAAGAGAAAGAGCGGGGTCGAATCCGCGAGAACCTCTTCAAGATCAATGAGATAGCCGCACACTATTTTCAGGAGGCACTGGGTCAGTCAGGCGGGAACCCGGCCGTCGACTATCTGAAAAAGAGGGCGCTTTCTCAGGAAATCATATCGGAATTCCGCCTGGGCTACGCCCCCGATGCCTGGGACGGGCTCACGAATTTTTTGAAAAGCCGCCGGATCGATTCCCAAATGGCTGCTCAGGCGGGCCTGATCATCCCTAAAAAAGTAGGGGGCTATTACGATCGATTCAGGGGACGGGTGATGTTCCCTATCTTCAATCTGAAAGGTCAGGTCATCGGTTTCGGCGGGAGGGTCCTCAACGACGCCCTGCCCAAATACCTGAACACGCCCGAAACGCTTCTCTTTCATAAAGGCGAGTTCCCCTATGGTCTGCACGCCTCCTACAAGGCGATCCGTGAGAGGGGCGTAACAGTGATTGTCGAGGGATACATGGACCTGCTGGCCCTGAGAAAACATGGCCTTCAGGAGGTCGTGGCCACCCTCGGGACGGCCTTGACCCATGACCATATCCGTAAGATCAAGGGGTATGCCGGGGAGGCAATCGTGGTCTTTGATTCGGATGAGGCGGGGAGGGTCGCTGCCTTGCGAAGCCTCCCCCTTTTCTTGAACGAAGGCCTCTCCGCGCGTGCGGTGGTCCTCCCCCATGGTCACGACCCGGACAGTTTTGTAAACAAAAACGGCCTGCCTCCGTTTCTGGCGCTCCTTGAGAAGGGGGCCCCCCTGTTTGACTTTTTCCTCGATCAGAAACTAACAGGAGGGGGCAACAGCATCGAGGGAAAAGTCACTGTCCTAAAAGAAATTCTGCCGATCCTGGCCCAGCTCCAGAACCGCGCACAGAGGTCCCTCTATGCCGGACGTCTGTCAGAGCGGATCGGGATCAAGGAAGACGTGATTCTATCCGAACTGAAGGCTGCTGCCGCAGGGCTTTCAGAAGGCGGCCTTCAAAAAAACCTCAGGGAACGGGGGGCCGCATTCGAGGCAAAACAACGGATCGGAGATGTCCAGTTGCTCAATCTGCTGGTGCATCATCCCATGGCCGTGACCGGACTCGTGGAAACGGACTGCTGGAAACTCCTGTCAGATGCGACGACATCTCGAATCATTGAAAAAATGTTCGAGAACTATCGGAAAGAAGGGCGGTTTTCCCTTGAACGCCTGGAAGAGAGCCTTGAGAACGAGGAGGTCCGTATTCGGTTTAGAGAAGCCCTGGTGGCCGAATCGATCTATTCGGATCAGGAGGTGAAACAGGCGGTCCGGGAAATCGAGGAAAAGGTCTGCCAGACAAGGCTGACGAACTCAATCAAGGCGGCTGGAGGAGATCCGAAGGCCTTGAACCGCGTTCTGCTGGAACTGAAGGAACGGGATGCTCGAAGCCACTGATATGGGATTTAGGATTGTTGCATCAGCCTTCTGATAAAAGCGATGACAACGGACCTTTTTCAAACACCTGGTATGGATTGTTGATGTGTGAGTGCCGATTGAATAGCGACTTGAAAACAAGTGGATGCGAAGCCGGAACCCCAACATCTTTTTCGCGAGGCCTGTAGCAGGGCCGTCGTCCACGTCTCGGTTTCAAAAAGATGCAGATCGACGAAGCCCGCTTGATGGCTTGGAATCCTCCTTTCAGACCAAGACGCATCGTGGTGGATGAGAGGGGCCTGCAGAGGCGATGGTCGAGGGCTCATTTATAGGGGTTGGTTTCAACCATAAGGCAACGCCAGGTAGTTGAAAAGTGACCGAATACGTCTTAATGTTTTAAGTCTTAACTGCCACCAGGGGGTTTCGTTCAGAGACGCCTTACGGTTACGATTGAATGTTCACTATCCCGGTTTATTCGGGCTCGGAGGTACAATAATGGATAAAAATGCCGATATGATCACTCTAAAGCGCTTGATCGATAACGGAAAAAATAAGGGCTATATTACCTTTGAGGAGCTCAATGATGATCTGTCTGAGGATTTCGTGTCCTCTGAGGAGCAGATCGATGAACTCATGATGATGTTCGAAGAGCTGGACATCATGGTCATCGACGAAGCCGCCAAGAAAAAGATGGAAAAGGCCGATGGCGCCAAAAAGATGCAGATGGAAGAAGAGGACAAGATCGATGAGTCAGCCATTGACCTGACCGATGCATCGGCTCGAGTCTCAGATCCTGTCAAAATGTATCTAAAGGAAATGGGCCGCATCTCCCTTCTCACCCGGGAGGGAGAGGTGGAAATCGCCAAACGCATCGAAGAGGGAGAAAAAAGGGCATTGGAGACACTTCTTCTATGCGGCGTGGGAATAGAGCACATCATCGAGCTTGGCGACAAACTGAATGATGGCGATGTGAAATTAAAAGATGTGATCAATGATCTGGAGGAAGATGACAGCTACATGCTGATGGGTGAAAAAAAGGAATCCGTCATCAGCCTGATCGATCAAATCAAGGCGTTAAATGAAAGCATGTGTCTGAAAAGACGTCAAAAAGTCAGCGCAGACTGTTCCGAAAAAGCCAAGAAGGGACTGCTCGCGAAGATCAAGCAGGATCAGAAGGAGATTATGAAGCTGGTCAGCTCCTTCAGCATTGAGGATCGCCAGATACAGAGCATGATCGAAAAGCTGAGGGACCTGGCAGTTGAGGTCGAGGAATGTGAAAAAAAACTGGAAGAATGCATGTTGCGGGCGGGTGGAAGGCCAATATCTTATCTGAAACGATGTCTGTGCAAGCTGCCGAAGTCCGCTGAGGATGACTATATCGTCGGGCCCGTCGGCCTGACAAAGCGCGAAATCATGGCCTTGAAAAGCGAGGCGGAAAAGGCGCAGCGAACGATATGGGAGGCCAAGGAACGGACGGATATGAATCCTCGGCAGATCAAGCTGAAGCTGCAGAAGGTCGAGAGAAGTCTGGAGATGGCCAACAAGGCCAAATCAGAGCTTATTCAGGCCAATTTGAGACTGGTTGTCAGTATTGCGAAAAAATATACCAACCGGGGACTCATGTTTCTGGATCTCATTCAGGAAGGGAATATCGGTCTGATGAAGGCGGTGGACAAATTCGAATACCAGCGCGGGTATAAATTCAGCACCTATGCGACCTGGTGGATCAGGCAGGCCATCACGCGCGCCATAGCGGATCAGGCCCGGACGATTCGCATCCCTGTGCATATGATAGAGACGATCAACAAGCTCATGCGGACATCGAGATATCTGGTACAGGAGCACGGCCGTGAGCCGACCTCGGAAGAAATTGCCGAAAAGATGGAATTTCCCCTTGAAAAGGTGCGAAAGGTCCTGAAAATCGCCAAGGAGCCGATCTCACTCGAGACCCCTATCGGTGAAGAGGAGGACAGCCATTTAGGGGATTTCATTGAAGACAAGAATATCCTGTCCCCCGGAGACGCGGTGGTCAACTTCGGCCTGGCCGAACAGACCAGAAAGGTCCTGACAACCCTGACCCCGAGAGAGGAAAAGGTCCTTCGAATGAGGTTTGGCATCGGGGAGAAGGCGGATCACACCCTGGAAGAGGTGGGCCGTGATTTCTGCGTGACCAGGGAACGTATTCGCCAGATAGAGGCCAAGGCGCTCAGAAAGTTGAGACACCCCAGCAGGAGCAGAAAGCTGAAGAGCTTTATAGATAATTGAGACCAGCAGGGGAGGCAAGGTATAATTTCACTTGACAATTTTCCGCAGGATGCGCATTCTATTCGGCAATAGTGACAACATCATTTTAAGGGCCCATAGCTCAGCTGGCAGAGCCACCGGCTCATAACCGGTAGGTCCCTGGTTCGAAACCAGGTGGGCCCACCATTATTTCAACACGGATGCCCTTGGTGAAAAGCCTGCCGCAGTTTTCGAAGGTGAGGACACTGCGCAGATCACTGATTGACTGTTACTGCGAAACCCGGAGCGCCCGCATGCCGATTCGTGGCGACTCATTGGAATACGTCTTGCGACTGCGAACATTATTCAACTTATCTCCAATTTACCGGAAGTGACCTTGCCACAAAGGGCGTATTCCTAACAGAATGCGCCCTTTCAATTTTTTTGGCCTGTGAGGCAGGATTCGACCCGGTATAAAAAATGGAGTGCACGAGTCGTGGGCACGGATCGGTACCCTTTTGACATGACACAGAGACTGCAAGATTTTCTGGAATTGCTGGAAACCGTGGCCCCGGCCCGTTGGGCAGAACCCTGGGACAATCCGGGTCTTCAGATCGGTTCTCCCGCTCAGGAGATCAAGAAAATTTTTTCATCCCTGGACCCCACCCTCAAGGCCCTGAAGTCTGCCTCAAAGGCCCATGCACAACTCCTCTTCACCCATCACCCTCTGATCTTTAAGCCCGTGTCGCGGGTTCAGACGGATACCTTTCCAGGCAATGTCATGGCAGAGGCTGTCAGGGAGGGGATTGCCATTGTGGCTGCGCACACCAATCTGGATTCTGCCCCCGACGGCATCAACGATATCCTGGCCCGGCTTTTAGGCCTGACGGATGTGGAAGTCCTTAAACCGGTCGAGGACGGCGCAGGGTTGGGACGAATCGGCAATCTCTCGATATGCCTATCCGGTTAGCACAGGTGAATAAAGGCTATCTGTTTGATAATATACAATTTTTAGCCATGCAATGATCTATTTCAAAAAACCATAGTAAACGCTGTAATTTCAAAGCATTAGAGATAATCAACCTGTGTCAACCGGATAGGCATATCTCTCGAATCCCGTCAGCCTGTCTGCCGTGGCACAAGCCGTCAGGAAAGTCCTGGGAGAAGGAGACATGCGGGTGGTGGGAGAACGGGGCCGCCCCATCCGCCGCATCGCCGTTGTGGGGGGATCAGGCGGAAGCCTCGTATCCCTTGCCTGCGAAAAGGGTGCCGATCTTCTGGTGACCGGCGATGTCGGCCATCATGTGGCACTGGAGGCCGAGACATTGGGAATCGCCCTTATCGACGGGGGGCATTTCCACTCAGAAAAGGCCGCATTCCGGGTCTTTGCCAGAAACCTGGAAACCCTGTTAAGGTCAAAGGGGTGGAAAATCGAGATCGAAACAGACGAGGGAGAGGGTAATCCCCTTCGAGCATGGGATAGCTGACGAATGAATGATGGCGGCCGAGCGGGTTGTCGCCCGAATGAAAATAGATCCCGTTCTAAAAAGGGTGTATCACTTTAGGTGTGTGAAAAAGGTCCGTGGGGGTCTCTTTCCCAAAGGACGCAAATCCGAGAGTCATTGCATGGATACGGCAGTGCGTTCGTTAATTGAACTCCCAACAGCTCCAGGAGATCCCCTCG
>CAYLJZ010000010.1:0-52196 GCA_964384085.1 uncultured Desulfobacteraceae bacterium | reverse complement strand
GGGCCGAAAGTTTACGGAAAAGCCTGTTACGACGGTTCTGCCAGATGGCCTGATCAATAACCTCATCCAGCGGCTGTCCATCCAGGTGTTCCAATACCAGGACGTGGTTCAGCCAGGGGTTATATCCCAGCGGCCGGGCCACCCGGAAAGGCCATCGGTTCAAACCCAGCCCGTGCAGATAGGTCAGGTTATGGAACTCGGTTTCCGTCGGAGGCCGGACATGCCCCTGTGGCAACCGGCGGCCCGAAGGAAAAAACTTCCCTACCACACGCACGGGGCCCCCGACTTCTTCATACAGATACACATCTCTGGAAAAGAGAAACTGGAAAACCCGGAATCCGGCAGGCGTTCCGCCAAGGCCCAGTTGGGGGGCGATGTCAAAACGCAGATATCCATCCAGGGGATCGTCCGGCGGCAGGTGTCCCACATAGCGGATATGCATTCAGTTACATCCTCACACGTTTGGAGCTCATCGAGGAGCAAGGCGCTCCATAAAACAGAACGGGGCCCATATTTTTGGGGCCTGCCTGCGGGAGTGCACACGCGGGCTCGTCAGTCAAAAACAGGTTACACAGATATCAAAAGACCTGCAAGATCAAAAGTAATTTTGATTCGTTTCCCGGGCCATTATTGAATAAACTGGGATGGATCGCTGTCCCTGTCCATCCCCCAATGGCCGCCTGCAGGTGGGGCGCGTATTATCTCGTTGTACTCTGAACCGTTTTACGATATCTTTCCCGCCAATTCGAAGGACAACAATGATCCCTGAGCCGTGACTAAGGCGCGGCAAATCTTCAAACCAGGGAACGAGATTTCTTTTTTACGGAGAAACACCCATGGAGTTTTTTTTCAAGCCCCGCGGGGTGGCCATCGTGGGCGCCACTGCCAACCGTGAACGAGGGGGCTATCATATAGTGTACAATGCGGGGCGAGGATTCAAGGGCCATATTTATCCCGTAAACCCCCGTTACCGGGAGATCGACGGGATTCCCTGCTTTCCATCCATCATGGACGTGCCCGACCCCGTGGACATGGCCATCCTCTTTGTCCCGGCCCCTGCAGTTCCGAACCTGGTAGGCCAGTGTGCCCGCCGGGGGATACAGGGCGTTATTGTGCAGTCGAGCGGTTTTTCCGAGGTCGGATCGGAGGGAGATTCCCTCCAGAAGGCATTGAGCGTCGCGTTGAAGGCGGTTTGTGACGATCCCAACGTGGACGGGGTATTGCTGCACACCTTTATAGGGGGCGTCATCTCCTATCTGGACCTCGCAGAGGCCTCGAAGCTATCTCGTTCCGCTGGAAAGCCCCTCTTCTGCTGGCTTCTCGGACGACGGGAAGAGGTCCGGCAGTTCAAAGAGTCGGCCCGCCGGCACGGAATTCCCGTATATGGCGAGCTTTATCGGACCGTAGAATGTATGGCGGCCCTCTTCAGATTCGGCAAGGGAAAGCAGACATCTTGAAGATGGCGCAAGGCCGCACGCGTTCTGAATATCCGCCTCACACACGCCTTGACATTTTTGTGAGATCATAGAAAATGGCGACAAAGGAGCACCGCAACGAAGGAGGTGAAAAACGATGAAAGATGACCGGGGGATATTTTACTACCCCTTTCCACAAAACAAAAAGGTGCGGATGTACGTTCAAAACACAGACGACATGATCCACTTCAGGCTCTGGAACGAGGACGACCCGGAACTCTGGGCACAGCATGGATGGGTACCCTACGACGCCATCCTTCAGGCCCAGGCCATGTATAAACAAAAAAATGACTTCAATCCCAGACAGGCCTACGATCTGGAAATCGCCAAGGCGGCATTGAAGGAATCCCTCATCTGATTTGGTTGCTTAACCGCTAATCACCCCTTATGGAGAATTGGACTGAGCCTGTGAAAAAATCCTTCCTTTACAGGGATTCTGGGTGATCCTGGCCCTGATTTACGTGGCGGTTGTGGTCGACAGAATTCGGCAGCGCTCTATAGCACGTTACGGCAATCGCGGATCGATTATCGATTTTTTCCAAGGGTGCGCCCTCAACACCTGAACAGAAGGGTCGAACCCAACAATTACAGCAAACATAGATCGGAGAACCACCCATGACGCTCCATGACGAAGCCCTTCGGTATCACAAAGAACCTCGACCCGGCAAGATAGAGGTGACGCCAACCAAACCCTGTCTTTCTCAATCGGATCTAAGCCTGGCCTATACGCCGGGCGTTGCCGTTCCCTGTCTCGAGATTCAGAAAAACGGCGAGCTTTCATTCGATTACACCTCGCGGGGCAACCTGGTCGGCGTCATTTCCAACGGTACGGCCGTCCTTGGCCTGGGCAATATCGGGGCGCTGGCCGGAAAGCCGGTGATGGAGGGGAAGGCCGTTCTCTTCAAGCGGTTTGCAGACCTGGATGTCTTTGACATCGAGATCAACACCACGGATCCGGATGAATTAGTCCGCACGGTGGCGCTTCTGGAACCCACATTCGGCGGCATCAACCTGGAGGATATAAAGGCCCCCGACTGCTTCTATATCGAGGAGGAACTCAAGAAGCGGATGGCCATCCCTGTGCTTCACGATGATCAGCACGGCACCGCCATCATTTCCGCCGCGGCCCTCCTCAATGCCTGCAAGCTCACCGGAAGGCGCATGGACGGCCTGCGGGTCGTCATCAACGGGGCCGGCGCAGCGGCCATGGCCTCCGCACAGATGTATATTACACTGGGCGTCAAACAGGAAAATCTCTTTCTGGTGGATTCGAAGGGGGTTATCTATAAAGGCCGGACCGACGGCATGAACCCCTACAAAGAAAAGTTCGCTGTGGAAACGGAAAGGCGCTCCCTGATGGACGCGGTCGAAGGAGCGGACGTCCTCATCGGTCTTTCCGTGAAAGGGGCATTCACACCCCAACTTCTTTTGCTGATGGCCGATAGACCCATCATCTTTTCTTTGGCCAATCCGGACCCGGAGATCGGATACGAAGAGGCCAAGGCCGCGCGTCCGGACGCTATCGTGGCGACCGGACGCTCTGACTACCCGAACCAGGTCAACAACGTCCTCGGGTTTCCCTTTATCTTTCGAGGGGCACTGGATGTGCGTGCCAGGGCAATCAACCAAGAAATGAAGATCGCGGCGGTCACCGCCCTGGCCCGCCTGGCAAGGGAGGATGTCCCCGATTCGGTCATTCGGGCCTACGGGGGGAAACCGATTCAATTCGGACCGGAATACATCATTCCAAAGCCCCTGGATACCCGGGTACTCCTTACCGTGGCCCCTGCCGTGGCAAAGGCAGCCACGGAAAGCGGCGTGGCGAGGACGCCGTTAAAAAACGAGAGTAGTTACATTCAGGAACTGGAGGCGCGGCTGGGTCCGGAACGGGAAATCATGCGCAAGATCATTACTCGAGCACAGCTTAACCCCAAAAGAATTGTGCTTCCCGAGGGGGACCACCCCGTCATCCTGAGGGCTGCGCAACAGGCTGTGCGCGAGGGGATATGCACGCCCGTGCTCCTTGGAAACGAGGACGGCATTCGACGTGTCGCGGAAACCCTGCACGTATCCCTCGACGGCATCGAGATCGAGGACAACCTGAAAAGCCCCCACCTGGAGCGTTTTGTGGAAAGCCTGTTTCGCCTCCGTTGCCGCAAGGGATGGTCCATGACCGAGACCCGGCGCCAGCTGCGCACACGGTATGTCTTTGGCGCCATGATGGTGCACGAAGGCCTGGTGGACGGTCAGGTGCACGGCGTAGCCCGCTCATACCCTGACGCCATTCGACCGGTCCTGCAGGTGATCCCCCGACGGGAAGACGTCCTGAAGGTCTCAGGGGTCTATCTCATGATAGCGAAGGGCCGTACCCTCCTTTTTGCAGACCCGACAGTGAACATCACCCCATCTGCCCCAGACCTGGCGGAAATCGCCTCACTCGCGGCCGAAATGGCCCTATTCTTTGACGTCAGCCCCCGGGTAGCCATGATCTCTTTTTCCAACTTCGGAAATACGCGCCACCCCGATGCCGAAAGGGTCAAAGAGGCCGTCCGCATCGCCCGAAGGAAAAACCCTGACCTGATCATCGACGGCGAGATGCAGGCGGATACCGCTCTGGTCCCTGAAATCCTGCAAAAGGAGTATCCCTTCAACCGTCTGGGAGGCCCCGCCAATGTCCTTGTTTTTCCTGAACTGGCCACCGCCAATGTCGCCTACAAACTCCTGGATCGACTGGGCGGCGCCAAGGCAGTGGGACCCCTCTTGATGGGGATCGGCAAGCCCTTTAATGTCCTTCAGCGGGGGGCAGACATGGAAAATATCGTTAATGTGATCGCCATCACTGTGGCCCAGGCGCAGGATATGGAGAGGTAACAAAACGCCTGTCTCAGACAGTCGAATCTGTGAAGAGACACTTCCCCAATTTATGGGAATGCCTTGCTGCCTGAAACACCTGCCGTTATGGGAGGGTAGTGATATCCCAGTCCCTGCATCTCTCGGACAGGCGGGAGAGGAGATTCATGGCTGAGGTTGCTGCATCCGCGGTCATTGTACCCATGCCGCATGCAGGTGTGAGAAGAGAGTGGCGGGCAACCCGATCAAGATCCACGCCCCACTGGCGGACGTGCGTAAAGCCCGTTTTCAGACGTGAAAAAAGGCTGTCAACGGATTCTTTCCCGGTAAAATTGGCCGTGGGGATTATCCCCCACGCAATGGCGCCGCCCCCCTCGATAAACCGGACCACCGGGTCCTTATACAACAGGAAATGGTCCATGTACTCTACCGCATCAAAATTGACGATATTCGGGCCTGTCTCGAGAACCATGGACCAGTCTGTATTCCCGCAGCAGTGAATCCCTATCAGCGCATCGCAGTGTTCCCTGAGGTAATCGATGACCATTCGAAGCATCTGAATGACCTCGTGACGCTGCACCGGAGAGAAGGCCGATCCGAATCCCGAGAGATAAGGTTCGTCCAGAAAAATGACCGGTCTTTTTCCTGAACCAGCCAATGTTCTTGCCTGCCAGACGGCCTTGATAGCCAGGGCTTTTGTCATGGCCTCCGAGAGTTCAGGATCATACAGAATCGGCTTACCCTCGGTGTCTTTCACACCTGCCGTGAAGGTGACAGGTCCGACTGTCTGTCCCTTGATATAGGGACCGGAAGCCCCTTTATCCTCCTTCATCATCTCCAAAAGGGCGTAAAGCCCGGGTGCAAACTCTCGGCTGATGGCAAAGGACTCCACATCCTGGGCAAAAAATCGTTCATAGAATGCCACCAGTTCGGTTTCCCTGGCATCCGAAGGTCTTATGGATAATGATCTTTCATTTTCATTCACTTGCAAGAGGGGAAGGCCCT
The DNA here is from genome assembly GCA_964384085.1 of uncultured Desulfobacteraceae bacterium. Lineage (GTDB taxonomy): Bacteria > Desulfobacterota > DSM-4660 > Desulfatiglandales > Desulfatiglandaceae > AUK324. The sequence goes on along the minus strand of CAYLJZ010000010.1, from coordinate 46,866 downwards.
CGCTGTACTGGATGATCATATCCTCCAGGTGGCTGCGTTGCACAAACTGCGGCCAGAAGGGCATCAAAGGCGCCCATCCGCATATCTTCCGGCAGGTCCCCCCAATATCCTGAAATGGGACGCTCCCGATGCCGGTGGCCATAAAACTCAAATCGTACCCGTGATCAGCCATATTTTATCTCCGTGATCTTGGGGAGCCAACGCTCCAGAATCGTGATCATCCTTTCCTTTCGTCCTGGAAAAGCGACTTCGGCCTTCTCGCCCGCGTCCGGCGGCGATTCAACAGCCATCCGTTTCAGCTCTTTCAGACGTCTGAGGGACTCCTGGTCTTCGGGGTTGCTGCTAAGGACCTTTTCGTAGGTATGGATGGCAGCGTCTACCTGGCCCTGGGAATAGTAGAGTTCAGCGATGGTGGGGCTCGCGAAATCCACCAAAGCACCCTCGGATTCGTCCTCTGACGGGGCAGGATCCTCAACAGGAGCTTCCACCTCAAACAAAGCCTCCTCTGGAAGGAGGACCGCTTCCATTCGCCTCAAGAATTCCAGTGCCTCGATCTGGCCCGGATAATGGGCCAGATAGCGCCTCATCATATCAGCCGCCTCTGAATATCTCCGCTGCTTTGCGTAAATATCGGCCAACGATCGGTAGGCGGAGGCCATATCGTCGATTATAGCAACAGCTTTTTCGAACTCAGTCCCGGCCAGGGTGATAAACCCCATTTCGGCATAGGATTCTGCGAGGAGGGCCCTCAGGCGAACGTCATTCGGATAAAGCGTCAAAAAACGGATACATGCAGGAACGACCTCATTCAGACGTCCCTCGGCTTTCATCCTTGCCAAGATAAGAAAGACGGAACCTGCAGAGGGCCCATGGCTCAAGATCTTTTCGAAAAAATCATCATTTTCCGCCATTTTTATCGACGCTCCTTTCGGGACGCTCGGATTTTTTAAGGGCTTTGCTCGACTCCTCATCGAATCTATAGACGACCTCATTCTCCCTTATAAGATTCAAGTTTCTCCTGGCCACCGATTCCAGGTATTTCATATCCGTTCGCAGGAGATAGACCTCATTCAAAAGCTCCTGGTTCTCTGCAGCAAGTTTATGAATTCTCTCGATGCAGGCCTGACGCTCTGCCTCGCTTCGATACAGACGGACAACTCCGCCCTTCCCAAACCAGAACCACGCGGCGCTGAGTGCCGCCAGCAAAAGGACAATGAACGGTATTTTAAGGAGCTTTTTAATAGAGGGGCTCAAAATGACAGTTGCCTCCATAAATAATTCTTGCTGTCCAGTGGGTCTAATACCGATCGTCTCTCAACCTCTTTTTTGGTGAACCCCTCCACCAACATAACATCTAAAGGATGAGCTTGCTGACGTTCAAACTTTAAGCTCCTATAAAAACATCGTAACCGTTCACGGGTTCAAAGGTTTCCCGCTGAAGCGGGATTTAGGGTTGTATCTCGCTTCCTTCCATCCCTGTTTGAAGATCGATATGCCATCAGCGAGCCCGCATTCGTCACTTCCAGCCACGGAATTGGCCCTCGAATAGGCGCTTATCGCCAAATAAATCCTGTGCCAGTTTCGAATCAGGTCGCTGTTGTTGCTTTTGCCCTCAACCTGGAACCCTAAACCCGGAACCTGTGAACGCTTACAAAACATCTTTCGAATATTCACGGCATAAAAGGCTTACTCTTAATTCCGCTTATGAGCGGGACCTTGTCCGGGGTTTAGGCGTCAGCCTTTTAGCTCGCGCCCGGGTTTGGACCGCCTGGTGTTCTTGCCCCGATCTATTGAGATGATACATCCATATCCTATTCATTAAATCATATATCAAAGAAACGTGTGACTCAAGCGGAATTGAAGCACAATAAAAAAAGCCCCGCCATTTGGCACAACTAGGCGGGGCTTTCGATTTCCACTCAGATATCTTCTCTTATTCCTTTTCGCCGTACAGCTCCTTGACCCTGATTCTGTCAATCGTGCCATCCTCAAGCGTGGGCAGCTCAGCGACAAATTCCACATACTGGGGCTTTTTGTACCGCGCAATCCGCTCTCCCACAAAATCTTTAAGCTCCTGTTCAGCGAGGGATTTCCCTTCCTTGAGTTGGCAGACCGCCTTGATCCCTTCCTTCCATTTTGGGTCCGGGATCCCGAATACCACGGTTTTCAACACGGAGGGATGCTCCAGAATTGCCTTTTCGACCTCAGCCGGATAGACGTTCTCGCCGCCTGGCTTGATGAGCTCTTTTTCCGCCTTGCGGCCCGCATACCAGAGGAAGCCCTCCTCATCGAAACGACCCTGGTCCCCGGTATGATGCCAGCCTTCTCGAAAGGTATACGCGGTTTCCTCTGGAAGGTTCCAGTAACCCTTAAACACCATGGGTCCCCTCACCACGATCTCACCTACCGCTCCGGTTTCAACCTCCCTGTCGTAGTCATCGACAAGCTGCACATTCGCGAGGGGCAGAGGCCTGCCTGCGGAGCCCGGCCTCTCGTTGTACGGCGAGATGTTGGTCAGGGCCGAGACCTCGGTTTGGCCGTAAACGACAAAGAATTCGCCTCCCGTTGCCTTTTGATAGCGCTCTATGGTCTCAGGACTATCGAGGCCTGCAACAACTCGCAAAGAGCTGATATCCTTGCCGCTCTTTTCCTGATAATCGAGGATGGTTGCCAGTATCGGGGCGAAATCGAAGAGCATGGTAACCTTCTTTTCCTCAATGAGATTCACGGCCTCTTCTCCGTCGAACTTATTCACATTGATATTCAAGGCGCCGGCATGAAACGAGGTCAAGGCAATAAAGAGACCTCCAACATGGAAGAGAGGGAGGAGGTTGAGGTGAACATCCTCCTTTGTCATCCTGAATACAGAACTGAATTGCGTCGTGGCAGCGACGATATTGCCATGGCTCAGAATGGCTCCCCTGGGCCTTCCCTCAACTGCCGCAGTGTGGATGATCACGGCGCCGTCATCGGTTGCAACCTCAACAGGGGTGAAATCGGCGTTATTTGCGAGCAATTCGTTCATGTCCTTAAAAGCCCCGCCTCCGCTTAGGCTATAGTACCCTTCCACGGATGTGAGTTTACCCTTGAGCCCTTCGATCAATTCCTGGTACTCTGAATCGGCGAAGACCAATCTAGGCCCTCCATCGGCCAGATTATTGCCCACCTCTTCCGGCGACAAACGCCAGTTGACGGGGAGAACAATGAGCCCCAGTGCAGAGGCAGCGCCGAAAAGGAGGAAGTACTCGAGGCTGTTTTTTCCCATCAGCCCGATTCTATCGCCCTTTATCAAACCCGCATCTTGCAGCCCTTTGGCCAGATGATCAACCCTGTCCTTGAGCTGGCTGAATGTTACCTCCCGGCCGTCTGAGACCTCGAGCCATGCAGGCTGTTCCCCAAAACACCTGGCATTCCGGTTTATGACGTCATAGATGGTGAAATCATAGAGACCCATGTATACTCCTCCTCCTGCTAGCCTAGCCACCTCTTCCTGCGCTTATAATGTTTTACCTCTCTATAGCTGCGTTTCTGACCGATGCCGGTTAGCCCCAGATAGAACTGTTTGACATCCTCGTTATCCCTAAGAGATTCTGCTTTTCCATCCAGAACGATCCTGCCGTTCTCCATAACATATCCATAGGAGGCCAAATTAAGGCCCATGACAGCATTTTGTTCTACCAGCAGAATCGCGACCTTCTCAGTTTGATTAATCCGTTTAATAATGCCGGCAATCTCTTGAACAAGGAGGGGAGCGAGCCCCAAAGAAGGCTCATCCAAAAGAACAACGCTGGGATGACCCATCAGGGCTCTGCCCATAACCATCATCTGCTGCTCGCCGCCGGAACAATAGCCTGCCGTTCGACTCCTGAGGGATCTGAGCCGGGGGAAATACGAATAGACCATTTCCAGATCCTTGGCCATCTGGCTCCTCGGCCCCTTGAAGATCAACCCCCCGGCACGGAGATTTTCTTCGACGGTAAGGTGCTCGGCCATATGTCTCCCCTCGACCACCTGGAGGATTCCCAGAGCGGCAATGTCTTCCGGCCACCTGTTATGGATGGGCGTTCCGTTATAGCTTATAACCCCGTCGGTAACCGCCCCCTCCTCGGTGCGAAGGAGACCCGATATGGCTTTCAGGGTTGTGCTCTTACCGGCGCCGTTTGCCCCCAGGAGACAGGCAAGCGTCCCATCCTCCAAGGTAAGATTGACGCCCTTCAGAACAAGAATGGTATTGAGGTATTTTACTTCAACATTCTCAAGCTCCAGCATTCGAGACTCCTCCAAAGAATTTTAGCTGGGTGTAACTCTGCTCTAATTTTTATAAAATATTTTTCCCAGACCAAGGCTGGATCGCACTGGGTCTGGGATCAACCATTTGAGTAATCAGTATGTTCGATATCTATCACTTCCCTTTGACGATATAGTTAATGTTAATGGTCTCATCTTTAAAGAATCCTTTTTGGATCATATCATCGGGAATAAGCCTGGGTACCTGATACCAGGGTGAAAGCACGGTGACCTTTCCATCCTTTATCCCGATTAAACGATCGTGATTCGCCAATCTTCGGTCATCCTTTCCTGCAGGTGCGCTATTATATTTGGTGGTGGTGTCCATTGCCGTATACCCGGCAAGTGTCTGAAGTCCGAACTCCTTTACCTCGGCTCCTGTTATCTTTTTGCATGCTGTGGCCAGATCAACGTTATCCCGCTTCATAATTCCCACCAATGCCCGGCGCACTGCCTCAAGCATGTTTGCCTTCATTCGGATGCCCCTCATATACTGGATATTGGGCATGCCTGCTTCCTGCCGATACTTGTCATTCAGCATCTTGGCGAACCTGACCCCCGGCGCGTCAGGCTCTGCAGCAGGAATATAGACAGGTTGCGCACACATGTACCCCTCGGAGGCCTCGGGGCCGACTATCTTGAGCAATTGATCCGCAGGGGCCCAAAGATTGGCGATGAGCACCATCTTCTTGGTCAAACCGAGCTTGTAAAGACCTTTTTGAATGACAGCAGGGGTGTGAACAATAGTGTTTGACCATATGATGTCCACGCCCTGTTTTTCAAAATCTGAAAGATAGGCCATAACCTCTGGGTCAGTAGGCAAAAGACTGCAGAATCGCTCGGCCACTACCTCGTATTTGCCGCTCTTCAAGCCATGCCGCGTGGTAGGTTCGATCGCAGCGCGACCATAGGCAGTATCCCAGGTAAGATGAGCAACTTTTGCCTTTGCTCCTGTTCCCCGCTTCGGCCAGATATTATCGATATAGTATTCAATGGCGCCCGCAGCAGACTCGCCGTAGCTCCAAACGTCCATGTAGTTCCATGCCGGGGGATAGAGCTGGGGGTCGCTCATGCCAAGTCCGTAGCAGTTTATTTTATCTCTCTCCAATACAGGCTTTAGCATTTCCTGATCGGTGGAAGACCACATCTCCATAATGGTAGGCTTGGGCTTTTGAATCTTGAAGCGTTTATACGCTGACATAAATCTGGAATCGATATTGCCGAACTCAGCCCATTTATACTGGACTTCGACATCGCCCTTGCCGTCGCCGTCTACATCAAGGCCGCCTCTCTCGGCCACCCAGGAGAGGTAGTCCTTGCCGCCTTTCTCGCTGGGGATTGCTATGGGTGCATAGGCTCCGGTGAGGTCGATTATGTTATGAATCGTAATGGCCGGTTTTCCGGCGAGCGCGGGAGATGAAAAGGCTGGTATAAGAACCAGACTCAATGAAGCAAGGATGCCTATCGTAAGACCGATCATGTTTTTTTTCATCTTTCATACCTCCTCGTATAGTATTAGTTTGATACCCGAAAATGCTCCCCCTGACGTTAAATCCGGTTTCCCCCTTTCTTTTATTGTAAATCATACCTGGAATAAGCAATCCTGCCTGACTCCTAATACGGAAAAGGATGCAGCCTGTAAGACCTCTTGATGATTTGCCAACGGTGGTTTATCCCCCTCGGCTCGAGTACAAGCACTGCTATCACGATGAGGGAATAAACGACCAAAGAAAAGGCTGCCGAGGCATAAAAGGCCATTCCGCCCAGAAAAGCCTCAGTAAGCGGTGTCATTAATGTCGACAGTTCATCAAGGCTTTTCCACACGACCGCGCCTGCGATAGCGCCGAAGATACTGCCAAGCCCTCCTACTACAAGAAACCCCAAATACCAGATAGAATCGGTCAGCGTAAACCACTCCACATTTACATATTCATAATAGCCCCCGCCCAGGGCGCCGGCTATGCCGGCATAGAAACAACCGATTCCGAAGGCGAGTATCTTGGTAACGGCGATGTTGATGCCCATTACTTCAGCAGCAATATCATTGTCGCGGACAGCAACAAAGGAGCGCCCAAGCTTTGTCCTGGTCAGATTCTTGGCGAAATAGATCATGACTATGGTTACCGTTAACACCAGGATATAGTAATGTTTATCAATCATAAAATCTATGCCGAGCAAGGTCTCAGGCCTATGTAAGTACATCCCGTCCGTGCCGTTTGTCACCGATCTCCAGTTGTTAATGGTATAAACGATCACAAAATGCGCTGCCAATGACGCAAATGCGAGATATAGTCCCTTTATCCTCACCGCCGGTATGCCGAATAACATCCCGATGATCATAGGGGCTAATCCGGCTAAGGGAAGGGCCATCCAAAAATTAAAACCGAGATGTTCCTGAAAAATGGCCATGGTATACATGCCGACACCCATGAATGCAGCGTGTCCGAGGGATATCTGCCCGGCATAGCCGGTAATAATCTGCAGGCCAGTCATGCCGATGCTGAATGCGCAAAACACGATCAGAATGGATATGATATAATCATCTACCATAAAGGCAAGGGCGTACATGACGACAATAAAGGCTATCATCAAGAACTTCCGCAAAGGGGTTCGAAAGATCTCCATAGCCTGATAATAATTCCTATCAAAGGTACCGCATGGTCTATCTACATTAATAGTCATATCCTACAACCTCTCAATTCTAACCAGGCCGAAAAGACCATAAGGCTTGATAAGAAGGATTAAGAGCAAGAACACAAAGGGAACCAACATGGTGATCTCCCCCGGCAATAAAGTCCCGAGATACTGGATCGCAAAGATTTGAACAATACCGATGATAAGTCCTGCAATAACTGCTCCGCCAAAAGACTCCAGGCCGCCGAAAAGTACTGCTGCAATGGCAACCAGTCCGTTGGCATCGAGATCAACGCCAACCCCCTGGATGTTTCCTAACAGCATGCCTCCAATTACAGCCACCGAGCATGAAAAAACCCAGCTATACTTAAAGATGCGCTTTACATTGATGCCGAGGTTTTGAGCAACAAGATGATCCTCATGCACTACCCTCATTCCCAACCCGGTCCGCGTATACTTATAGAATGAAATCAACGCGGCTATCACGATCATGCAGATCGCAAAGCCGTAGACCTGAATCTTGGGCAGGTTGAGAAAACCGATATTCCACGAGCCGAGGGGTAAAAAGGACTCCCCATAACCCTCCACCTCGCCGTGCCAGAAGAGAAGCGCTATTCCCCTGAAAAAAAGCATAACCCCTAAAGTAACCACTATGGGCGCCAGGATAGGTTGCCCGATAAGGGGACGCATGCAGGACCTTTCTATAATGAGCGCGACAGCTGCCCCGATAGCTAAACTTATCAACACGCTGATCCAGATAGGCAGGTTCCATACGACCAGGCATTGCCACATGGTATATGAGCCTATAACCAACATGCCCGCTTGCGAAAAGGCGAATATGCGGGTAGCCTTATAGATGATCACATAGCTCACGGCCACGAGGGCGTGTATGCCTCCGGATGCAAGTCCGAGTATTATACTTTTAAGGAATTCCTCCATAGTATCATTCTCCTGTTGCGCCTAAGTAAGCGGAAACAACCTTTGGGTTTTTGCTTATCTCTTCAGACGTTCCATCCCCGATTTTCACTCCAAAATCGAGCACAGCAATACGGTCCGCAATATCCATTACCACACCCATATCATGCTCAATCATTACGATCGGTATCCTCAGAAATTCATGGATATCAATGATAAACCGAGCGATATCTTCCTTTTCATCGAGATTCATCCCGGCCATAGGTTCATCCAAGAGCAATATCCTCGGCTCCAGTGCCAGAGCCCTTCCAAGCTCTGCCCTCTTTCTCAGCCCGTATGAAAGCATCCCTACCGTTGTGTTTCGCACAGGCTCCATCTCCAAAAAATCCACAATGTCTTCAGCAATTGCCCTTTGCTTTGCCTCTTCCCTTCGTGCCCAGGGAAAATAGAGCATTCCGTTGAGAAAATTGTACTTGATATGGGGATGCCGTCCGGCAATGATGTTGTCAATAACGGATAATCCCGTGTAGAGAGCTATGTTTTGAAAGGTTCGGCATATACCCATTGATGCTATCCTGTGAGAGGAATAATGGGTTATCCTTTTATCTTGGTGGTAGATATTCCCCTTTTGAGCCCTGTAAAATCCACTGATAACATTTAAAAGCGTTGTTTTTCCAGCGCCATTCGGCCCAATGATAGCCAGCAGTTCGCCTTCCTTCAGCTCGAGATCTATATTTTCCAGGGCGGTCAGCCCGCCGAAGCTTATGGTTATACCTTCTACCCTGAGTATCACCTTGTTGAAAATGTCTTCTTCGCGAGGGAGTTCCCTGTCGCGCGCTATGCAATCTCTTAGAAGAGTGAGACCGTAGCTGTACCTTTGCTCCCTCTTTTTGGCTACATTCCTGATATCAACCGCCATCTGTTTACCCTTCCAGGCCCTGAACGAATATATCGATCTTCCAGCTCGCCTGTCTTCCGTCCCTGTAGGTAACCGTAGTCTCCATTTCGACCTTGTCCTGACCGTCGTACAGGCCTTGTATCAACTTGCCATACCTCTTTTCCATGAAGTCCCTTCTCAATTTTCTGGTTCTGGTAAGTTCAGCTTCGTCCGGATCAAAGTCTTTATGAAGAACCACGAACCTGGTTATTCTTTGTTTCTCTGGCAGAACTGCGTTTACCTTGCCGATGATCTCCCCCAGCAGTTGCCGCGCCTCTTTTTTCTGGGAAAGATCCTGATGCGACGTGTATGCCACGTGATTCCGCTCGGCCCACCGGCCGGTATTCTCATAGTCCATATTGATAATGGCCACTACGCTATCCCTGTTGTTTCCGACGACCATGCAGTCCTTGATATAGGGGCTGAATTTCAGCCTTCCTTCTATGTAGGTCGGTGAAAACCTGTCCCCGTTCTTCAGGGTCTGCATGTCTTTTACCCGGTCGATGATATAGAGCTCGCCCTTGTCATCGAGATAACCTCCGTCGCCCGTGTGAAAATAGCCTGAACGAAATGACTTTTCGGTTTCATCCGGCATCTTGTAGTACCCTTCAACAACGCCGACACCGCCCAGCAGGATCTCGCCGTCATCCGTGATTCTGATCTCGACGCCTGGAAACGGCTCTCCCGATCCCTCGGGCCTGTAATAGTCCTTTTGCATCTGAACGGTATCGAGCCCCGAGACCTCGGTTGCCCCGTAGCCCTGAGAAATGGGAACCCCAATCGCCCTCAGGTGCTTGAGGTTGTCCGGGCTTAAAGCCGCCCCGGCCGTGATCGGGGTCCTTGTCTTTCTTAGACCGATCTTGTCCTGCAATGCCCTGAAGACGCACCAATACGAGATGAACCTCAATACCTTCCAGTGCCAGGGAATCGGCTGCCCATCCTCCTGAAATCGAGCAACCCTGTATCCCACAGGCAGAAAAAGATCATAGACGAATTTTTTCCACCAGGGTGCGTCCATCATCTTGGACTGGATCTCGGAACAGATCATCTCCCATTGTCTCGCCCCGAAGAGAATGACCTTCGGTCCTACCTCGCGAAGGTCGGATTGTATGGTTTCGGCCTTCTCTATAAAGTTAACCACGATGCCCTTTACCAGATTCGGGGCTACCGTAAAGATCTGTTCCCCGATCCATGCCGGAGGCAGGAAAGAGAGATTTTCATCTTCTTTTCTCCAGGGCAATGCCGCGTCCCAGCCTTGAAAAATCGACAAGAGATTTTTGTAGGTGACCATTGAACCCTTCGGGAGCCCCGTGGTGCCCGACGTGTACAAGAGCACGGCTATGTTGTCCCTGCCTTGAGAATCGATGGAAGCATCGAAAAAACCGGGGTGATCCCGCTCATATTTGTCTCCTTGTTCCATTACGTCATCGAAACCTATGAGCCAGGGATCGTCATAACTCCACATGCCCTTGGCGATCCAGTAGATCAGCCTCTCCACCCTGGGGATCTCCTCCCTGATGGAAAGGATTTTATCCACCTGTTCCTGATCGTCAACGAGAACGATCTTGGCCTCACTGTGGGCGATGATGTACTGGAGCTCCTTAGGGGTTGCATCGGTATATAAACCTACGGATATGCCTCCCAGGGATTGCGCTCCTAACTGTCCGAAAAACCACTCGGGCGCATTCTCACCGCAGACGGCAATACGGTCTTCCGCCTTGAATCCTAGGCTTGCAAGACCTCCCGCGAATGCCTTTATGCGCTCATGGTTATCCTTCCAGGTCAGTTCCTGCCATATTCCGAAATCTTTGTACCGATATGCCACCTTCCTGTCGCCCCACTGCCGATAATTGCTTCGCATGAGCTTTGGAAAGGTATCATATCCCTCCTGAGGCATGAGTTTCGTCCATGTCTCCTGTGTTATGGAATCCTTCATCCCTTGGGCTCCCTATAATTCAGGAACTTTAAACTCTGAGGAGAACTCCTGGAACTTTTTGCCTGCATCGGGGAAATCCGGCAAAGAGGTGGCGTAGCGGGCTTCGATGTAAAAAGTCTTCTTGTCCGCCCCAAGGTCCTTCCAAACCTCATTCAGTATTTCAACAGCGCCCTTGACACCCCCGGCGCTCATACCTCGAAGAGCGTAAGAACCTATCATTCCCCCGTAGATAAGAGGCGACGAGCAGGACCAGGTGATTTCTTCCCCGCCGGGGATATAGGCGATGGGCATCGAACCGCTCTGGACAATGGTCTTGTCTTTCGTGCCGTCATCCACCTTGATCTCAAAATAGAAATCGCTGATCTTTGCTAATGCCTGCTGGGGATTTAAAAAGGAAAAGGTTGTACAGAAGACGATGGTATCGGTCTTCTGGAACTTGTCCGCCGAGACCGGATTGAGTCGTTCCACACTGGCATCCGTTATCCTTACCGGAGATAAATTCGCCGGAGAGGAGCCGGCCCTCGGCGACGCATAAGACGCCGCCAACCCCAAACAGGTTATTGCCAACAATAAGCCCACCATAAACGAACCCATTTTCTTTACCATGGCTTCCTCCTTTTTACGGTTTATCTGCGGTTAGCAATGCTTATCAAGTTTCCGTCCATGTTAATCAGCCGTTTTTTCCCGTTGAAAGACATCCTCCCTGTAAGCAGTCAAAATCTTACAGTGGTCATCGCATACCTTTTTTTGGTCGCTGCTGCCCGGTTTGGATAGATACCTCTCGCAATAGCCGCACTTTGTCGTTCCATCACGATACACCATAACGGTTACCCACGCTCTGACGACATCACAATACAGTTTTGTTGCCGTTACTTTCCATGCCATCGGAAAAATTCCTCGAATTTGAAAAGCATCTAAACCGACCCGCACAGCAACAGGAGTCTACCGCGGAAAACTCGCCGCGAATGCAACCACCTTTTGTTGTTCTCCCGCTCTAAAAGTGGCTGAACCTCCGTTGACATGGATCGGTATGGCATACTCCGGGATGCCTGTCCACCATTTTTCGAGAAGGGCCCATGCATTTGTCCCCTTCTCCTTTACCTTGAAGGCGTTCGGGACCAGAAGGCTTAAAAGCACTTGATGAACATCCGTTATCGAGTAAACTGCAATCTGGTTGGTCTTTCCCGGTGGAATCCACTGGGTTTCAAATGCATTAACCATGTTTACGTCAAAATCTTCAAAGGCGATCGTAAATCCGAAACCGTCCAGCTTAACGGGAAAACTGTTGGGGTTGGTGATATTGAAGACAAAGGCAAGCGGCAGCACTGCGCTGTTGGCGTCGGCCTTGCCCTTTGTAGGCTGGATATTGCCGCCGTAGTACCAGTAACCGTTATATTGTGTAAGTTGAACCGTTTCGAGCTCTACTACGGGATCCTTGAAATTCCCGGCCGTCGGCTTCCCTTGCATACCGGCACAGGAAGCGAACAACATACCCATACCAACTATAAGCGCCATCAGAAACACGGTAGACTTCCTGGTCATGATAAACCTCCATCGTTAGGGTTCGTTCCTATGTCAACCATCGCTTTCGTCTCTTGTAGTGCTTAACGTCCCTGAAACTCTTTGACTTCCCTTTTTCGGAAAGCCCGAGGTAAAAATCCTTTATGTCCTCATTCTCTTTTAATTTTTCAGACGCGCCATCCATGACGATGCGCCCGGTTTCCAGGATATATGCGTACGGGGCCACATTCAGGGCCAGTTTCACATTCTGCTCCACCAGGAGAATAGAAATTTGCTCCTCTTTGTTGAGCCTCATGAGGATGTTGAATATCTCGTGAATGAGCATAGGGGCCAGCCCCATGGACGGCTCATCCAAAAGGACCAGCTTTGGTTCGGTCATCAAGGCCCTGCCTACCACAGTCATCTGCTGCTCGCCGCCGCTGACAAATCCCGCAACCTCTCCCCTCTTCTGTTTCAGCCGGGGAAAGTAATGGTAGACCAGATCTAGACCGTCCTTGACCGAACCGGTTTTTCTTAAATGAGCTCCTACCCTGAGATTCTCCTCCACAGTGAGGTGCTCAAATACCTTACGGCCTTCAATTACCTGAATAATGCCCATTTTGGCAATATCCACCGCAGTCTTCTTATCTATCCTTACACCTTCAAATAGAATGGCCCCGTCCGTGACCTCCCCCACCTCAACCTTGAGGAGCCCGGAGACGGATTTCAGGGTCGTGCTTTTTCCCGCACCGTTGGCGCCCAACAGGGCCACGATGCCGCCTCTCGGGATTTCAATGGAGACCCCCTTGAGCACAAGGATTACTTCGTGGTACTTTACCTCGATGTTATTTATGCGCAGTATTTTTTCCGCTTCTTCCAAGGGTACTCCTCCTTCCGGCTCTCACACCCTGAACTCCGAGCTCTCCTTGTTACCACCCGAACCACTCCTTGGCCCATTTTTCCGGCCAGCGTTCTTTTAAGTTGATCGTTTTTACGTGCAGAAACTTACCGTCCTTCAGCTCGTATACCGGAACGATGCCGGTGGGTCTGTGATCGGTAGCCGTATAGGTGACTGGGCTTGTGCCCAGGCCGCCGTCGGCAATGGCAAAATCCCTCAGCGTCTCAAATCCCTTGTGCCGGATTCCCTCGCCGGTCAGGTCGCCCGCCTTGTCCGCCCGGATCATGGCCTCTCTGAGCAGGAGCACATTGGCCCATCCTGCCACGGTGAACTTGATGCGCTTATGCAGGGGAATACCGGGGTTGTATTTTTCCGCATACTCCTTGACGGTTTTCATTATCCCTTCGTTGCTGCCGAAAAAGTAATTCGGGGCGGCACACATGGCGCCTTCTGCAGCCTCACCTGCCAGTCTGGGCAGATTCTCATCGTATCCATAATAATCGACTAGCCAATCAGCCCCGAGGCCAAGGGAATAGGCATCCCTCATGGTTGCGGAAACAGACATGGTGGTATTTCCATGCCAGCAAACATCCACTTTGAAATCCTTGAGGGCCATGATCTGACTTTTGGTGTCGATGGCGGTGAGGGCCACGTCCTGGTCATCTCCGACATCAAACCCAAGCATAACTGCATGGTCTTTGATAGCCTTGATAGGGGCGCTTGCATAGGGAGAGGGGAAGGCATATACACAGGCAAACCTGGGAGCCCTCTTTCCGTAATCCTTGTGTTTCGGCCACCTTGTTTCAAACCAGGCGGTGAGACAAGCCCTTGCCTGGGTTGAATAGTCGGGGGCGAAGAAAAGGTTATAGCCGCTCTTTTCCGGATTTGTCAGGTGGGCGGAAAAGGATGCGGACACATACGGCAGTTTGTCCTTGAAAACGGTCGGCGAAAGGGCCTCGGTATCGCCGGTCCCCCACCCTTCTATCACGATTACGCCCATACGCTTGAGGAGTTTATATTTGGTAAGGGCCTCCGGAATCCGGTAGCCGTAATCGAACCAGGTGTACTTGATCTCTTTCCCGTTAATGCCCCCTGTCTCATTCACATAACGAAAGGCATCAGCAACGCCCAGGGCATAATCTCTCCCCACATCGGAAGTCGCACCGGTACAATCCATAAGGCCGCCGACCTTGATGACCTCGGCCGTTGTCGCGGACGAAAGGCCGAACAGAAATACCAAGGAGATCAAGCCAATCAACATCCTTTTCTTTTTCATATCTTCCCCCTTTTTTAAAAGATAAATCTTAGTTGAACCCCCCTAATAATGGTATTTGTTCTTATTTTTAATGCTCACCTCCTCTCGACTGTTGGTTAAATCGTTATTAGTTGAGTAGTTAATTCGGTAAGTTACCATTCAACAATTAAGCCATTTGACCACTCGACTGGTCAACTTTAATCCCAATGCGGCCTAATACGAAAAAGGCCAGAGGTTAAAGTAATTTTTTATCTGCCACCATCGATAAGAAATCCCTCTCGGCTCATAAATCAGGAAGGCGCATATTGCGAGACCGAAGACGGATTCCTTTATATACAAAAATTTGACCATCAGCTCGGGGTAAAAGCCGGCCATGGATATCACTCCCATCTGGATCAGTTCCATTACCCCTACCATGAAGATGGAACCGAATATCACGCCTTCTATGCCGGCGCCCCCGATTAGAATCACCCCTACCAGCCAGAGGGACCAGAACCAGGGAAAATGCTCGGGGCTCAGGGCCGCGCAATTGCTTACCCAGAAGGCCCCGGCGATGCCTCCGATGAATCCGGCCACAAAGAAATTAAGGAGCTTGTACCAGACGATGTTGATCCCCAGGGTTTCCGCGGCGACATCGTTGTCCCTGATTGCTACCCATGCCCTGCCCACTCTGCTCCGCAAGAGATTGGCCGTTACGATAATCACGAGGGTGAGCAGGGTGATCATCAGCAGATAGATCTTCCGGTCGGAGTCTATCAGCCACGGTCCCATCTTTATGGTTCCCGAAGGCAAAGAGAAGGCCTGTCCCCGGCCGCCTATCTGGCTTACGTACTGGGTAAGGATAAAATCGACCGTGATGAACTGGGCCGCCATGGTAGTCAAAATGAGGTAGAATCCCTTGACCCTGGCCGAGGGGAGTCCGAAAAGGACGCTCCACATGCCGGCGACGATAGCGGCGACGATGACGCTTACAGGATAGGCAAGGCCCCAGGTAAGCAGGAATTGAGGCCATGGAAAATACAGTATCAAGAGTGTGCTGGTGTAGGCCCCTACCGCAATAAAAGCAGCATGCCCAAGGGTTATAAGGCCGCCATAACCGATCAGGATCTGAACACCGAGCGCTCCGAGGGCGGTGTATCCGACCATATTGGCCACACTGAGCCAGTATTCGCTTAAGAATAAGGGGAAGATGATGAAAACAAGGATCAGGAGAGAGATCATCTTCCCCTTGATAACCCTTGTCTGCCACCATCCCTGGTCCTCTGTATAGCTCTGATGATAATCACCGCACGGCATCCATACTCTTGCCATAGATTGCTCTCCTTCAATCGACGATCGACAATTGAAAAATCAAAAACCTACATCCTCTCTATCTTCACCCAACCCCATAAGCCGTAGGGCATGAACAGGAGAAATACGGTCATAAACGCAAAGGGGAAGACATCTTTTACCCCTCCGGGAAAATAGACGTCCAGGTACGTACCGGCAAGATTCTGCAATACCCCTATCAAGAGACCCCCCACAATGGCCCCGGGAACGGAATTGAGGCCGCCTAAAACGACCGCAGGAAGCACCAGGAGTCCTAAATAACCGACGGACACGGTGACGCCGTTGATATTTCCCAGAAGCGCTCCGCCCACACCCGCGGCCATGAAGGCAATGGCCCATGATGCCGCATACACGAACCTGGCGCTTACGCCGAGGGACAGGGCCGCGGTCTCGTCATCCGCGGTGGCCTGCATGGAAAGTCCCCAACGGGTGTACTTAAAGAAGGCCACGAACACCAGAAAAAGCACCATGGCCAGAATAAAAGACCAAAAATAAACGGTCGATATCTTCAAGAAACCGATGCTGAACGGCTTGAGGGAAAAAACAGGGGGCGTAAAGACCCTGATATCCGTCCCCCAAATAAATTCGATAACCCCCTTGAAGAAATAAGAGATGCCGACTGTTACCATGATGACAGTCAGGATAGGTTCTCCGATTAATTTATCTAGAAAAATTCTCTCTACGAGAATCCCAAGAATGATCCCGACAATAAGGGTGCATACGATACTTAAAACAAACGGAACCCCCCATGAATAAAACGAAATCGTAACATAGGCGCCAATAAGGGTTAACTCGCCCATGGCCAGGTTGAGGACACCAGAGCACTTGTAGATCAACACCCATCCCAGGGCAACCAGGGCGTATATCCCTCCAACCATGATACCGCTGGTCAACGTCATCAAAAACAGTTCCATTCCTTGCCTCCCCTCCTGGATTAGTAAGCAGTAGGCAGTAAGCAGTAAGCAGTAGGCAGTAAGCAGTAGGCAGTAAAACCTAATGGCAGAATTTGTCTGCCTTTTCTATCATACCATATAACATTCGATTCACTTCATCATACTTCTGAATAAAATGTTGATGTTGGACCTCTTCAATGTAACCGAAATCTCTCGAAAAATCCAACCACACGTCGGTTTCACCTGCTTCACCCGCACAATCAATCAGCTTACTAACGAATGCTTTTTCGTAACGTCTTTTTTTCCATGCTTCGGCCAAGTTTGTGGGTACACTTCGAAAAGATCTTCTTATCTGGTCGATCAAGGAATACCTCTCTTCTTTTGGGTATCCCTTTGTAACCTCATGGATTTCCAATGCAAGCTGATACGCGACGCAATAAACGTTCAGATCTCTATAACCTCTATAATTACCGCCCATCCTTCCCCCCTACTCCTTACTCCCTACTCCCTACTCCTTACTGCTTACTCTTTACTGCTTACTCTTTTATCTTCTGAATATGCAGATCGGTCTTGATCCGCTGCTCCCTTCCATCCTCGTAGGTGATCTTCGTGTCCATATGAACGGTGTCTGCATCCGAATAGAGTGCAGTTACGATATCTTTGTACCGATTTTCCACAAAGGCCCGCTTCAGTTTGGATGTCCTTGTCAATTCCTCGTCATCGGCATCGAATACCTTGTAGAGGTTGACGAACTTCCGGATCTTGGCCGGTGCAGGCAGGTCCCTGTTGGCCTCTTCGATCTGTTTCTGGACCAGGTCGTAGACCTCCGGTTTTTGGGAAAGTTCCGGATAGCTCGTATAGTTGAGCTTCTTATCGTCGGCCCATTTCCCCACCACCGCATAATCGATGCACATGACGGCCGTGATGTATTCCCGCTTATCGCCGATGGCCCAGGCCTCCCCGATAAAGGGGCTGAATTTGAGCCGCGTTTCAAGATATTGGGGCGAAAACGGCCTGCCGTCGGAAAGGGTCATCACGTCCTTGGACCGGTCAAATACCACCAGGTGCCCGTCTTCATCGATAAACCCCCTGTCCCCGGAATAGAGCCATCCATCCACAAGGGTCTTCTTTGTGGCCTCCTCGTTCTTGTAATAGCCGACGAACACGGAGGGACTTTTGCATATGATCTCCCCTTCTTCGGTGATCCGGACCTCTGTCTCCGGGATCGGTGTCCCTACGGTATCGAACTTGACGTCCCCGTCCCGGTGCACAATGGATATGCCAGCGACCTCGGTCTGTCCGTAGATCTGCTTCAGGTTGACGCCCAGGGCATGAAAAAAACGGAAATGGTCCGGTCCCATGGCAGCCCCTCCGGTGTAGCAGTGTCGAAGTCGCGACAGGCCCAGATGGTCCTTCAGCTTTTTCTGCATGGTAATGGAGGCGATCCAGTTCAAAAACTTCATGCCCAGGGGCACCGGTTTCTTCTCAAACCTGAGATTGGCCGCCTTATATCCCACGGTTGTGGCAAATTCATAAATCTTTCGCTTGATCCAGGTGGAATCGATATGTTTGACCTGAACCTGACGCGTCATCCCTTCATAGAGCCTGGGCGGCGCAAACATCACATGGGGGCCGACCTCTCGAATATTTTCCTGGGCGGTCGTAGGTTCTTCCGGAAAATTGAGGGTGTATCCTATCTGAAGACCGTACGAGATGGACATCATCTGCTCGCCGATCCAGGCAAAGGGAAGGTAAGAGACAAAATCATCGCTATCGTAACAGGGGTCCACCGACATGAGGTTTCTCCCCATGGTCAACATGTTCCAGTGGGTCAGGAGGGCGCCCTTGGGGAGGGCCGTGGTTCCGGAGGTATAGAAGAGGAGGCACACATCATCTCCGGTTCCTTCATGGACCATTTTCTCAAAAAGATCCGGCTCTTTTTTATCCAGGGCCTTGCCAAGTTCCTGGACCTTCTTGATGCTGATAAGGAAATCCTGATGGTAGTTCCTCATCCCCTTGGGATCGTCCCAGACGATGGTCTGGAGTTTGGGGCAGTCATCCTTGATCAACAGGGCCTTGTCCACCTCTTCCTGGGTCTCGCCAAAAAAGAACCTGGAATCGGAATGGTCAATAATATATTTGACCTCCTCCATCATACAGTCCTGAAACAACCATACGGCAACGCCCCCCGCGCATAGGGCGGCCATCTCGGCCCACAGACCCTCGGGCCGGTTGTCTCCGATCATGGCCACCTTGTCCCCCCGCTTCAATCCCAGACTGACGAGGCCGAGGGAGAGATACTTCACGTTGTTATAGTAGTCCTGCCAGGTAAAGGGGATCCAGATGCCGAACTCCTTCTCCCGCATGGCGACCTTCGTGTTGCCGTATTTTTTACACTGGCTGACAAAAAGCCGGGGGATCGTGAGGTCTTTGGTGATTTCTATCCCGTTTCCACCCATCGTTTTTCTTACCTCCTTGTGGAATACAAATCCTCTTCACCCAGATAGGCCTTTACGACGTCCGGATTCGCCTGAACCGCCTCGGGTGGGCCGTCCATAATCTGGTTGCCGAAATTGAGCACATTGACGCGATGAGAGATGTCCATGACCACGCCCATGTCGTGCTCAACCAGGACGCAGGTGACCTTCCAGCGCTCCTCTTCATTGATGTCGAGGATAAACCGCGCCATATCCTCCACTTCCTCCAGGTTCAAGCCTGCCATGGGCTCATCCAGGAGGATCACCTCCGGCCTGAGTGCCAGGGCCCTTCCAAGTTCAACCCTCTTCTGCAGACCGTAAGGAAGCATATGGGCTACCTGGTCCCTGATGCCCTCGATCTCGAGGAGATCGATTATTTCCTCCTCGATGAAGCGCCGTTCCCTTATTTCCTCGCTTCTTGTCTTTCCCACATACAAGGAGCCGCTGAGAATCCCTGATTTGAGCTGGATATGGGAGCCCACCCTGATATTGTCGAGCACGGTCATCCCCCCGTAGAGCTCCAGTTTCTGGAAGGTCCTGCCGAGGCCGAGTTCTGCCCTTTTATGGGGTGATAGGCCGTTAATTCTCTGCCCCTTGAAATAGATATCCCCCTTCTGGGGGCGATACAGGCCGTTGATGCAATTCATCATCACGGTTTTCCCGGCTCCGTTGGGGCCGATTATCGAGTGGATCTCGCCTTTTTTCACCTCCAGATCCACGCCGGCCAGGGCGGCCACCTTGCCAAAAAACATGTGCACATCTTCAAGCTTGAGAATGGTCTCGCCTTCTTTGAGTCCCCCCCCCTGAACCATATCACCGGCCTCCATTTTGCGGTTAGGATTTTGTCTGACTCGGCTGTAATAAAAAAAAAGAATTGACCACGCAATCGTCACTGGCCAGTAACGCTCAACGGGCTCCGCTGTTTATCGCTGTGGACGCGCCATGGTCCCTAAGGCACATGTCGCAGCGTCGAACTTTCGGATCCCTCTAATTCCCAAGGTTTCGTCCGCCCATGGGGTTGCGCAGATCATCAGATATTTGAACCGCTGCTCATCGGCAGCGCCTCATTGGTGATGGATCGGGCCATGAAAAAAACGGTTCTGCTCACGTTCAAAATCCAAAGGATAGCGTAATATATATAAACTCTCACGTATTCAGCGTATCTCATGCCTCAACAGAAACGGCAGCGATGGTGACGTGTTCACTAAAGCGGGTGTAGAGACGACCGATTGCTTATTTTCATGGTAGTTGATTTGAGACTCTATATTCAAAGCCATTGTTATGCGAGATAGGAATTCTTAACTCTTGCGCTCAGATGTCTGTCATTCCAATATCTAACGGACAACAGACTCCATAATACGAATACACAATTAGTCCGTCGTTCTCCTTTTGTCAACAAAATTTATCAAAAAAATACTCGTAGGCGTTCACAGGTTAAAGGTTTCCCGCTACAGCGGGATTCAGGGTTAGCTCCCTTCCGGCTCTGAGGCTGTACGGGCTTCACGCGGAAAATGTCGGCCTCATCTCGGGCATGAGCTTTTTATGGCACTGATTTAAAAAATAATCATCCGTCATGCCAGCGACAAAATCGCGTACGATGGCTGCCGGCGCTGTTTGCTCGACATATTGTCGCGACATTCCCTTCAAAAAGCCCTTGAAGATGTCTGAGCTGGAATTCCTCATTTGAAGGTCATCGAGATATTTTTGAAACAGGAGTTCAAACATGAGATCTATCTTATCTGCCTGCGCCTTGACCCTGGGGTCCTTATAAATAGATTCTTCGTTGAAACGCTTCAATCTTTTTAACGCCGACCCTACATTGGCACTGAAGCTTAGATACGGCTTGTCCAGGCTGTTCGCAATAAGATCCTCCACGAGGGTATATACGATCGTTCCATTCGTGTCTCCCAAAACCTGCCGGCAATCGTCCGGAATATCCCGACGTTCAATCAAACCGAGTCTGATGGCATCTTCGATGTCCCTTCCGATATAGCTGATGGTGTCGGCCATCCTGACAACGCACCCCTCCAATGTCATAGGCCGAAGATCGATAGCGGGGTCTTCTGCCTTTTGCCTCATTTCCTCGGTGAGGCTATCAAAGGACTTTTCTCTTTTGGGTTCGAGAAGCTGGGAGTGGATCTCGCCATCGTGACAGAGAATCCCATCCAGGACCTGCAATGTCAGGTTCCACCCCTTCCCTTTCCTCTCGATCTTCTGCAGGAAGCGGACGCCCTGGATATTATGAAGAAACCGGCCGATATGGTGGGATTCACACAGCCTGGAGAGAAATTTTTCCCCGTCATGACCAAAAGGCGTGTGCCCGATATCATGCCCGAGGGCTATCGCCTCGATCAGGTCTTCATTCAGGCGAAGAAGACGCCCGGCTGTCCTTGCAATTTTGGATACGAGCTGGACGTGAAGGACCCTGTGGGTGATGTGATCGTTCTTAATGAGATAAAAAACCTGGGTCTTGTCGATATAGCGGGAGTAGGCCAGCGAATGGAGTATTCGATCGGAATCGACTGAGAAGCTCTGTCGATGCCCCTGGTCGACGTCAGGGTCATTCATTTTCCTTATGGAATCCCGGCTCAGACAGGCCCATGGGGATAACCGTTCTCCTTCGGCCTCGTCCAGATCTTTTCTGACGTCAAGGAGGCGCCTGCTATACATCATTTGTCCGGTTCCTCCCTGCCAGCGGATTTGGCATAGACCTTTTTAAACTCGTTCCAAATATTTTTTCCCCTCTCCCTGATCACGCCACGAGCCGTGTCCGTGACCCTTCGAGCCTGGGTTTCGAGATCGTCCTCACCGGGGGGCGAGACCCCCTCCTTTTTGAATTTCCAGCGGAGGATGGAGCGAGCGATGCTTGTCTCAGCATCTTCGGCCAGCCGTCTGATACCCTGTCTGGTTTTTTCATCCATGACACCGCCTCTTAATCAGTTGAACTGGCTGACCGTTCAATTCCCATTTTTTTCTTGCAAATCGAAATTACCGATGTTATACATACTGGCTTATTAAATTTTGAGCCTCATCAGCGAATCTGAGGCTTTTTAGGCCCGGGCGCGTTCATTGGCCGATCCTGACCGGGCGCCTGAATGTATCTACCCTGGAAGGGGTGTTTTTCAGGTTTGGCGTTCTTTATTCGGGACAAAACCGAAAATCTGTCCTGGCCGAACCGAAGACCTGGCAACACGGTTCGAAGTCTTCAAGGGGCGCACAATTCCCGATGGCGGCTTCGGTTAGAGGATACCAGATCAGGTGGATGAGTTCAAGTGTCAATGAACCAAAAAACACAGGTTTGGACTTTTGCCAGGTGCTCTGCCGCCTTACAGGTATGAGAAGCTCCGAACCGAGGAAAAACCGGCATCGAGATCTGAATCGATCTCACTATCAAGGAGGATTGAATGGCAGCAATTATCAACATGAAACAACTTCTGGAATCAGGTGTCCATTTCGGACACCAGACGAGACGCTGGAATCCCAAGATGAAGCCGTACATTTTCGGCGCGCGAAACGGCATCCACATCATTGACCTTCAAAAGACAGTCAGACTGATTAAGATTGCCTATGATTTCATTGTCAGAACCGTTTCTGAAGGGTACCCTGTCCTTATGGTGGGAACCAAAAAGCAGGCACATGAATCTGTTGTGGAGGAGAGCGAGCGTTGCGGCATGTTCTTTGTCGTAAACCGATGGCTGGGGGGAACCCTCACCAATTTCCAGACGATTAAAAAAAGCATCTCCCGCCTCAAAGAACTCGAACGGATGAACGAGGATGGATCCATCAACCGCTATACAAAAAAAGAAATCCTCAGGATGAACAAGGAGATGGAAAAACTGGAAAAAAATCTTGGCGGGATCAAAAACCTGGATGAGCTGCCAGGGGTATTGTTCGTTGTGGATCCCAAAAGAGAAAAGATAGCCGTGAAGGAGGCCAAAAAACTCGGCATTCCGGTTGTTGCGATTGCCGACTCCAATTGTGATCCCGATGAAATCGATTTTCTTATTCCGGGGAATGACGATGCCATACGCGCCATTAGACTCATCTGCTCCAAGATTGCAGACGCCTGCATTGAAGGTCACAATCTTGCTGAGCAACGCCTGAGAGAAGAAGATGCATTAAGAAAAGAACAGGAGGCCTCTGAATCTGAGGCACCTGAACCTCCTCGAGTTGCTGAGGCGGCAGGAGGGGGACCTGAAATTATCGTCCTTCCAAAAGCTGACCTTTCTGAAACGAGCGAAGCGACGGACAACCCAGACGTCATGTCTATAGAAGGATGATCGGGCCTATTGACCTTCGCACATCCGCATAGAATTCAAAACATCCATCAAGTGGGGGGATAAATTGACGATATCGACTTCAACCATCAAAGAGCTTAGAGAAAAGACCGGCGTTGGGATCATGGATTGCAAAACAGCGCTTTCGGAATCGAATGGGGATATTAACAAGGCTATTGATTATCTGAGAAAAAAGGGCATTGCAACAGCCAAAAAGCGCGGAGGACGAGTCACCTCCCAGGGCCAGGTACAGGCCTATATCCATGCAGGGGGGAAAATCGGTGTTTTGGTGGAGGCGAATTGTGAAACGGACTTCACGGGCAAAACGGAAGATTTTACAAACTTCGTAAAGGATATCGCCATTCAGGTGGCCGCGAGCAGCCCGGTCGCCATAGACCGCGAAAGTGTGCCCGCGGATATTCTGGCTAAGGAAAAAGAGATTTATACAGTCCAGGCCAAAGAATCTGGAAAACCAGAAAAAGTCTTAGAAAAAATCGTGGAAGGAAAACTTGCCAAGTTTTATTCCGAGGCATGTCTTCTGGAACAGCCATTTGTAAAAAACCCTGACATCACGATTCAAGACCTGTTAAACGAATTGATTGCCAAGACAGGAGAAAACATTGTCATCAGACGGTTTGTCCGATTTCAGTTAGGCGATTCCGAGGGTTAATCGCCACCGTCGAGCCATAGCCCTGCCGGCGGCATCCCTTCCCTTGATGCTGCCGGGGCTCAATTTCTGAATTCGCACCGCCCGTCTATCCGGGTTGGGCAGTTATCCAATTCGTTTTGTGAAAACATCACAAGAAAACTCTCTGTCTCTGTGTCTCCGTGCGAGACCTTTTTTATTCCGGCTTGCCCGAATAAGGAGAAGCGCCATGAAGGACGAAATCCTTTCCGAAATACGTCAGAAAATGAATAAGACGACTGAGGCCCTTGAAAGGGATTTCAAGAGAATCCGTACGGGGCGTGCCTCTACTGCCCTTTTAGAAGGGATCAGGGTGGACTGCTATGACACCCAGATGCCTATTGAACAGGTGGCATCCATTGCTGCCCCGGAGAGCCGGCTGATCACCATTCAACCCTGGGACCTATCCGTTATCGGCGACATCGAAAAGGCCATTCTGAAATCCGAGCTGGGGCTCACCCCTGCAAATGACGGCAAGATCATCCGGATCTCGATCCCACCTCTGACAGAGGAAAGGAGGAAAGAGCTGGCAAAGCTGGCAAAAAAGATGGCCGAGGAGAACCGTATCTCGGTACGCAATCTCAGACGAGAAGCCAACGAAATGTTCAAGGAACTGAAAACCGAAAAAGAGATTTCAGAAGATGAGTTCTTCAAATCTCAGGAGGACGTTCAGAAAATAACTGATGCATTCATTAAAAAAATTGATGAGATAACCTCCCGAAAGGAAAAGGAAATCATAGAATTCTGATCTTCCGCCTCTCTCTTCTTTACACGATGTTCTGACCGGCGCTTTTAGACGAAACACCATGACATCCATTGATTCCACACGATTGCCCGACCATGTCGCCATTATTATGGACGGCAATGGCCGGTGGGCCAAAAAGAAAGGCCTCAGCCGCATCCTGGGGCATCAGCAGGGCGCCGACGCCGTCAGAGAAATCGTGACGCTGAGCCGTGAAATGGGGATCCGCTGGCTCACCCTCTATGCCTTTTCCGAAGAAAACTGGAAGAGACCTGCACACGAAGTCCAGGCCCTCATGAAACTCCTGAACCGATTCCTGAAAAACGAACTGGAAGAAATGCAGGAAAACGGGATCAGGCTCAAGACCATTGGCAGGACCTCAAGACTTCCGAAACGTACCAGAGAAATCCTTTTGGACGCCATCGAAAAGACGTCTTCCAACAGTCGAATGACCCTGACCCTGGCCCTCAGTTATGGGAGCAGGCAGGAAATCCTCGATGCCGTCGTGAAGATTGTCGAGAGGGTGCAACGGGGCGAAATAACGGTGAATGAGATAAGCGAACAGGTGATCTCGGACGCTCTTTATACATCGGGGATGCCGGATCCCGATCTTCTGATCCGGACCAGCGGTGAATACCGCATCAGCAACTTTCTGTTGTGGCAAATTTCATACAGCGAAATCTATATCACCCCAACCCTGTGGCCCGATTTCGGCAAGAACGAATATTTGACAGCGATTCGGGATTATCAGAAGCGCGACAGACGGTTCGGGGGCATAGGTGCGGAGACCAGAGCTTAAAAGGCCGGAGGAGACGCCGGGTCAAGGGGAGCGCCGGTAAAGGATAATGCATCTGAAACGATGGCTGACAGCCATAATCGCCGTACCGATCCTGATCTTTCTGATAGGCCCCGGACCCAGGTGGTTGTTCTATTCGGTCATCTGCGCCGCGTCCCTGGCAGGTCTGATGGAATATTTTGCTGTGACCTCAACACGCCTTTCGAAACCGGTCCTGTGGCTCACCGGCCTTTCGACCTTCCTCCTGTTTGCTGCCATATACCTTCGACAGATCATGTTTGTACCGGCCATTATTTTGTTATGGGCCCTCGTGCCGATGGCGGTTTCTATGGTCGGGGGTCCTCAAAAAACCAGCACTGAAGATCTTGGCAAAGCCTTGTTCGGGCCTGTTTATGCGGCGCTCCCGCTTGCCCTCCTTATACTTATCGACCTGCGGCCGCAGGGACCGATCTGGATATTTTTCCTCCTGACGGTTGTCTTTGCCAGTGATACGGGCGCCTTTTATTTCGGCAGACTCCTGGGCAAGCACAAACTGTATGAAGCCGTTAGCCCGAACAAGACGTGGGAGGGGGCCATTGGCGGGCTGGCCACAAGCATCGTGGCCGCATCCATTTTCATTCGGCTGATAGGCCCCTGTACCCTGGATCTGAAGGTGATGATCCTCGTGATGATCCTTTCCGTAGCAGGTCAAATCGGCGATCTGTGCGAATCGATGCTGAAACGAAACCATGGTGTGAAGGACTCAGGGCATCTCCTCCCTGGACACGGGGGCATACTCGATAGAATAGACGGCCTTCTCTTTGCCATTCCCGTTCTTTATGTTTATCTTTGTCTTGACCTTGGGTCGCCATAGGTGAAAATAAACACACGTCGCCATTACTCACGATTCCGTTTGATTGGAGCATAGGCATGAAGAATATCGCCCTGTTAGGGGCTACCGGGTCCATTGGTGTCTCCACCCTCGAGGTAGCAAGGACCCATCCGCACGAATACAAGATCGTGGCCCTTTCAGCCGGCAGAAACAAGGATCTCCTTTTAAAGCAGATAGAGATTTTTCGGCCCGCTGCCGTGGCTGTGTTAGATGAATCCGTTGCTGCCGAGGTGTGCTCCCATCTCCCTGCCCACAGCGCCCCCGAGGTCTTCTTCGGCGTCGAGGGATTCGTACGCCTGGCAACCTTTGAAGGGGTGGATACCGTCGTCTCCGCCATTACCGGAGCAGCGGGGCTGGTGCCTACCTTCGAAGCCATCAGGGCCGGAAAAAATGTCGCCCTTGCCAACAAGGAAACCATGGTCATGGCCGGCCCCCTGGTCATGGCCGAAGCCGTCAAAAGAGGAGCAACGATCCTGCCGATCGACAGTGAGCACAGCGCAATCCTTCAATCCCTTCAAGGGCACGCAAGGGAAGACCTGAAACGGGTGATCCTGACCGCATCAGGAGGACCGTTCAGGGACCTGTCCCTTGACGGAATGCGCGGTGTCACGGCCGCCCAGGCCCTCAGACACCCCAACTGGCAGATGGGCCCCAAAATCACCATCGATTCAGCGACCCTGATGAACAAGGGACTCGAAGTCATCGAGGCCAGATGGTTGTTCGATCTGGAGATGGATCAGATAGACATCCTGATACACCCCCAAAGCATCGTGCACTCCATGGTGGAATACAGGGACGGCTCTGTCATCAGCCAGATGGGCAGACCTGATATGACCATCCCGATCTCCTATGCCCTTTCCTATCCGCGACATCTCGTCAACGCGCTTCCCCCGCTGGATCTGGAAACGATCGGGGACCTCAGTTTCAAGAAGCCGGACATGAGCCGTTTCAAATGCCTGGAGCTGGCCCTGAAGGCGGGAAAAGCAGGGGGAAGCATGCCTGCCGTCTTAAACGGCGCCAATGAAATTGCAGTAGAAGCCTTTCTAAAGGGAAAGATCGGTTTTCTCGACATCCCAAATGTGATAGAAAAGACCATGAACGCCCACACCCACTCATCTATCGATACCAT
Source organism: uncultured Desulfobacteraceae bacterium (assembly GCA_964384085.1). GTDB lineage: Bacteria > Desulfobacterota > DSM-4660 > Desulfatiglandales > Desulfatiglandaceae > AUK324. The sequence goes on along the minus strand of CAYLJZ010000010.1, from coordinate 19,305 downwards.
TGAAGCTGTCATAGCCGCCGACGAGTGGGCAAGGGACACGGCCACGCGGCAGTTGCCCAATTGATTTTTCAAGGAGTCGAGCCGGTTAACTTTGGAGAAATAACATGCACTTAGATCAAGCTGTACATTTTTTCCTATACTACATTCTCCCTTTTGTCGTGGTCCTCGGGGTCTTGATATTTTTTCACGAGCTGGGTCATTTTCTGGCCGCCAAGTATTTCGGAGTAAAGGTCCTGAAATTTTCGTTGGGTTTCGGCCCGAAACTGGTGGGCAAACAGGTGGGAGAGACAGAGTACCTCATCTCAGCGCTCCCTTTGGGGGGCTACGTTAAGATGTTGGGAGAAAGCCCGGATGAGGAAGAGGAACCCATTCCTCTTGAAGATGCGGCGAAATCGTTCAGCAACAAACATGTGGCGAAACGGATCGGCATTGTGGCCGCAGGTCCCATATTCAACCTTCTCCTGGCCCTCATCATCTTCTGCAGTTTCTATATGGTGGCAGGGGTCCATGTCATGACCCCGGAAATCGGGCAGGTGAGAGAGGGCTCGCCAGCCGATCAAGCACACTTGCTGAAAGGCGACGTCATCGTTTCGGTGGGGGGCAAAAAAACAGAAAACTGGCCTCAGATCAAAGAAATTATAGAGGGAAATACGGGTCAGCCCGTTGAGGTAACAGTAAAAAGAGGCGAAGCATATCTCACCGTAACGGTAATTCCGGAAATGTCAGTGAGCAAAAATATCTTTGGCGAGGAAATTCGCTCGCCCCTGATCGGGATTGTCGCTGCAGGCACATTCGAAAAGGTAGAACTAGCGCCCCTGGACGCCGTCGTGGAAGGTTTTCGAAAAACCTGGGAAATCATTGTGCTGACCTGTCTGACCGTTGTAAAGCTGATTCAGAGGGTAATTCCCTTTGAAACGGTTGGAGGACCGATCCTAATCGGCCAGATGACCGGTCAGTTGGCTCAGGACAACTGGATACATCTCATCCCTTTCACGGCCGTCATCAGCATTAATCTGGGGATACTGAACCTCCTTCCGGTCCCGGTCCTGGATGGGGGCTTTATTGTCCTCCTTCTGATAGAACTGCTCATCGGAAGGCCGCTCCATATCAAAAAACGTGAGCTGCTTCAGAAAATGGGAATCTTTCTTTTGGTGCTGCTGATGGTGTTCGTCGTCTATAACGACATTAAACGACTTATAGAATAGGTCCCCAGTCTTCACATGATCCTGGCCATCAATACGTCTACGCTTCAATTCTCCCTTGCGCTTCTCGCTGAAAGCGGCGGCCTCATAGCAGAGCACCTGATGTCGGAAGGAAAAGGGCATTTCCAAAACCTGATGCCGGCGCTTCACTTTCTCCTGAACTCTTCAGAACGGGAGATCCATGAAGTAACCTGTATTGCGGTTGCAACAGGTCCGGGAAGCTTTACCGGCTTAAGAATAGGGCTCTCGCTTTCAAAAGGCTTATGCCATGCCCTTCGAGTTCCCGTTGTCGGCATATCGACCCTTGAGGCCATGGCGCTTCAAGCACCCTGTGCGGATCTCCCCGTAGTCCCCCTTCTCTATTCCAGGAAGGGGGAGGTCTTTGCCGCCCGTTTCGTCTGGGAAGACAACTGGGTCCTCAAAAGGACCGGAGACGATACCTGGGTCCGATTCGACGAGGTCCCGCTTCTGTTACAAGAGCCCTCTCTGTTTGTGGGGAACGATTACCCGACCCAGGCAACACAGTTGAAGGATCTTCTGGGAGAGCGTGCCCTCCTGGCGCCGGTCCACTGCTGGTGTCTGAAGGCATCTTCCATCGGATCGCTGGCGCTTGAGAGATTCATTCATGACGATCTGGATGATCCCGCTGCCCTCAATCCGATCTATCTTCGTCCCCCTGATATTCGACCCAACCCCGGTTTGGAGGTGGGGGTTTGAAGCGTCTGGCGTTGAGTAAACAACTTGGTAATGCTTTAAAGGTCCGTGGGGGTCTCTTTCCCAAGGGGCTCAAATCCTTGAGCATTGCATGGATATGGCAGTGAGGTCGTTAACTGAGCGCCCCAACCGCTCCAGGAGATCCCCTTGATCAAAGCCGGTGTCACCCCTGCCTGTTCCTGAACGTATTGAGGGTACAGGGGGCGTTCCACGGGAAGTGGAATTCTGTGTTGCGTACTTTGGGAAAGAGACCCCCACGGGCCGCTCTGCTGTCATCACTTCTATCAGAAGACTAACCAGTTACAAGAATTTGATTTGAGCTGTTGACTCCCCGCTCCATACTCCCCGCTCTCTATGGTGTTCCTCTCAAGGGGATTGACAAAGAGGGGTCGGATGATATAGTGTTCTGAACCGTCAACCGGTTGATCCGCTTTTCTGAGGAAGCGCATTCATCATCCGTCTGAACCGTTTAAATTGGTTCAGGAAAGGCAAAGGCCCTGGATTTATAAATTGGAAGATTCACGCATTAACAACACATGGCCGGTGGCTAAGGAAGGGGTCCCTTTTATTGTTGCCAGCAGCGGAGTGACCGTCCTTTTTGCCTTTTTCGGCCATTTTTATGTCTCTATGCTTTTTGGAATCGTTGCCTTTTTCATCATCTTCTTTTTCAGAGACCCTGAACGCACATATGACCCTGATGATGAGAAAGCCGTCCTGACACCCGCTGACGGAACAATTCTGGAGGTGCTCCATCTTGACGGGAGCGATAACCCCATCGGCCGCCCCGCGGTGAAGGTGAGCATCTTCATGTCGATCTTTAACGTTCATGTCAATCGCATTCCCATTGGCGGAGTCATTGAGGCGATTTCCTACCACCCGGGAAAATTCTTTTCCGCAAACTTTGACAAGGCCTCAAAGGAAAACGAAAGGAACCTGATTGTCTTGCAAACCGGGACTGCTGAACGAATCGCCTTTGTTCAGATTGCTGGCCTTATTGCAAGGCGAATCGTATGGTGGATTGAAAAGGGAGATCAGGTAACCAGGGGACAGCGGTTCGGGCTCATCAGATTTGGGTCCCGCCTGGAGGTATATCTTCCCGCAAACAGCAAAATCACCGTTCAGGTTCGGCAGAAAGTCAAAGCGGGCGTAACCGCTATCGGTTATGTGCCATGACATCCAGGAGGAGTCCAGAAAACGGGGGCTGTCTTTATCACCCTCTGTTCGGGACAGATAGTGACTCTTTGCCGAGTTGAGTCCCTTTCCAGGTCATAGAGACCTGGTCAGTCCATTTCTGTTAGCAATAGCTGGGACTAAAGAGGAGTTGGATGAGAATCACGGGGGGCCTGTCAAGGGGAAGGATTCTCTTGGGTCCGAAGGGCCGCCTCATTCGGCCTACCGCTGACCGCGTTCGTGAAGCGGTGTTTAATATCCTGGGCCAGGACCTGTCGGGATACCGCATTCTGGACCTCTTTTCAGGAACCGGCAGCATCGGTCTGGAGGCCTTGAGCAGGGGTGCCATCTACGCGGCTTTTGTCGACAACCTAAGTGAATCTATCGAGCTGATCAGGAAAAATATTGAACGATGTGGATACGGGAGTTCGAGCAGGATCTTGATGTGGGACCTCGACAGAGGCATCCCCTGGGGACATCCCTTCTTGAGAGCCAAATTCGATCTTGTCTTTATGGACCCACCCTATTCCAAAGATATCGCACCGACATTGGTTTCAGAATTCGTTTCAGGAGAAGGCCTTTCAAGCAAGGGGCGGATCGTCATTGAAACAGAGAAGGCGTCCGACCTCCCATTATCTTTTTCAGGGCTCACAAAAGTCCAGTCCCGTATCTACGGAGATACGAAGATCACGATTTATAAATTGGCGAATTGAGGAACTCAGTTGTAAATTTCAAGCAGTTTAGGCACGGTACACACTTCCAACCAACCCCTTATCAGGAGTTATACAAGGAATGGAACCATGTAGCAAAACCGCCATCTATCCTGGCTTTTTTGACCCTATCACCAATGGGCATCTGAGTATTGTATCACGGGGCCTGGACATATTCGACCGCTTGATCATTGCCATCCTGCACAACCCCAAAAAGGAGCCCCTTTTTCCCATAGACGAAAGGATAGGGATGATTCGGGAGGCGTTGAAAGGAAACCCGAATATCGAGGTAGATACCTTTGACGGATTACTGGTTGATTATGTAATCCATAAGAAAGCAAACATTATCCTCAGAGGCCTTCGGGCCCTCTCAGATTTTGAATACGAATTTCAAATGGCACTGATGAACCGCAAATTAAATCGTGATGTCCAATCTGTATTTCTTATGACCGACTATAAATGGTTTTACATCAGTTCCACCATCATCAAAGAAGCAGCAAGCTTTGGAGGAGACGTGAGCGGTCTCGTGCCGGAATTCGTCAACGACAAGTTGAAAGAAAAATTTTTAAAGATAAAAAATGCTTGACACACCTGTCAGGAGGAGTGTATTTTTCTCTGAAATTTAAGACTTACGTGGTTTTCACCCTGAGTTACAGATGAGGAGGATCATAAGGTGGCCCTGACCAAAGAAAATATCATTGACACTATCTATCACCAGGTCGGACTCAGCAAAAGTCAATCGCGGACTGTAGCCGAGAACCTGCTTGAACTCATTAAAGGGACCTTGGAGAGGGGAGAAAACCTCCTGATCAGCGGTTTTGGCAAGCTTGTTGTCAAAGAGAAGTCCGCGCGGCGGGGGAGAAATCCTCAAACCACTGAAGATCTCCAACTTAGGGCAAGGCGGGTGGTAGTATTCAAGACCTCCGGGGTTCTTCGCGACAAGATAAACAGATGACGGGGCGCCAAACCAAGAGGAGCCGCCGCTGAATATCTAACTGAGCACGTCGAGTATCTTGTGCAGTTCCCCCTTTATCTCTTTGAAAAACGGGTGGCCAATGGTTAGCGACTCATTCTTTTCCTTCTTGAGGCGCAACTTGGCGCCTTCAATGGTCATCCGCTCTTCATAAAGGAGTCTTTTGATCTCAAGAAGGGCTTCCAGATCTTTTCTCTGGTAAGTCCTCTGCTTGGAGTCGGCCCTTTTGGGCCTCAATTGGGGGAATTCATTCTCCCAATATCTCAATACATAGGGTTCCACGCCCACAATGCGGCTGGCCTCCCCGATACGAAAGTACCGTCTGTTATCAGGAATCTGGACCATTTTTCAGCCCTCCCTCAATCTTCCTCCGGTCTCTTCTTTGATCTTTTCAATAATCGCCCCGTGTAAACGGTTGATCCGTTCACCCTCGAGGGTCTCGTGCTCAGATCTGTAAGATATCCTGAATGCGATGGCCTTCTCTGACCGATCTATCTTTTCTCCTTCGTAAAGATCGAATATACGAACCGACTCCAGCAGCTCGCCCCCCTCCGTTCGAATGACCTCCATGAGTCTGGCGCTCTCTGTCTGTCGGTCTACCAGAAGGGAGAGATCTCTCAAAACAGCGGGGAATCGGGGGAAGGGTTTAAATTTGATCGTTTCAAGACAGCGCATCAGGATCGGCTGAACATCCAGTTCGAACAGGTAGGCGTTTTGATCCTTTATGTCGTATGCCCCCAGCACAGGCGATGCGGCCTTTCCCAACTGCCCGATGCGCGTATCTGAGGAATAAATCCCTGCGAAGAGATGCGCGTCGTATCCGGGCGCTCCCTCCTCCTGTTTGAAAGAGATTCCGCGAAGGCCGATCCCCTTCACCAGGGCCTCCACCGCCCCTTTCATGTCGTAGTAATCACACGGTCTCTCATCCTGATACCACGATTTCTCCTGAGCCGGTCCGATCAGTACGCCCGATAGAAAGATCCGCTCTGAAGGAAGCTGATCCTCGCCGTTTTGAACGAATGTCTTCCCCCATTCGAAGAGCCTCAGGCGTTTCTGGTCATGGTCCATGTTGGTCTTCACCGCACCCAGGAGACCCGGAATGAGCGAGGTTCGCAACACGGACTGATCGACCGTGAGCGGGTTCAGAAGGGCCACAAAGGACCTCAATGGGCTGTTTTTTTCTGCCCCGAGGATGTCGGCAGATTCAGGGGCGATAAAGCTGTAGGTAATGATTTCGGAAAAACCGAGGCCTGTCAGGAGGGATCGTATCTGTTCCTGCAGAGAGAGTTCCGGCGAGTCCCCCTCCTCGGACGGCCTCACGCTGGGATAGGTGAGGGGGATTTGGTCGAAGCCATAGCATCTCGCCACCTCTTCGATCAGGTCCACTTCTCGAAGGATATCCACTCGAAAGGAGGGCGGGGTAACGACCAGTTCATGGGGAGTCTCATCATGGACCTTCATTTCCAGCGCTTCGAAGTACCCTTTCATGGCCGCCTGCGACAGGGAGGTCCCCAGAATCCGGTTGGCATGGTCTGTTCGAAAACGGATGAGGGGAGGGGTCCATGGCTTGGGGTAATTGTCCACGAGGCCTGTGGCGATGGTTCCCCCGGACAGCCGGGACATGAGAGAGAGGGCCCGCCTCAGGGCAGATTCAACGCCCCCGATATCGGCCCCTCTTTCAAACCGATAGGAGGCCTCGGTGGAAAGCCCCAGACGCCTGGCGCCCCTTCGAATGGTGACAGGGTCAAAAAAGGCGCTTTCTATCAGGACATTCTCAGTAGTGGAAAAGATCTCGGAATTGAGTCCCCCCATAATCCCGGCCAGGGCCACGGCCTTCTCTCCGTCACAGATCATGAGATTCTCACGATTCATGGTGCGGTTCTGGCCGTCCAGGGTGATAAAGGCCTCCCCCTCTTCGGCCCGCCTGACCACGATCCGGTTCTCTTTCAGACGATCATAATCAAAGGCATGGAGCGGCTGTCCCATCTCGAGCATCACGTAATTGGTCACATCCACCAGGTTGCTGATGCTTCGGACCCCGCACTGGTGGAGCCGATATCTCATCCAGAAGGGGGATGGTCCGGGTTTTACGCCTCGAATGATCCCTGCCGCATACCGGGGACACCCGTCAGGGTCGAGTATCGTGACGCTCGTGAGCTGTTCGATCGATGGCCCAGCCTCATTCAGTTGAATGTCAGGCATCTTGAGCCGCTTCCCCGTAGCCGCCGCTATCTCCCGCGCTATCCCTAAGACGTTGGCGCAATCCGGCCGGTTCGGCGTGATGGCGATATCAAAGACATCGTCCGGAAACCGAAGGACCGATGAAAATCTGGCGCCGGGGACCAGGTCCGGGTCAAGGATCATGATGCCGGCATGGTCAGACGTCAGACCCATCTCATCCTCGGCCAGGAGCATTCCGGTTGACAGTTCCCCTCGAATGCGGGTCTCCGCTATCACCCTCCCGTCCGGGAGTCTCCCCCCGGGGAGAATGAGCGGGGCTAAGACGCCCTCAACCGCATTTGGCGCGCCGCAGACCACGTCGACCCGTTCCCGGCCTGCATCTACGGTGCAGATGGAGAGACGTTCCGCACGGGGATGCGGCCTCACCCCCAGGATGCGTGCCACGACGATATCGTCGAGGGCCTGGCCGACCGGCTCCATCCCTTCCACTTCCAGGCCCGTCATGGTCAGGAGATGGGCCAGGTCCTCAGGCGGCATCTCGATATCGACGTATTCGCTTATCCAGTTCAGGCTTACTTTCATATGAACCAAATTCAGGAATTGCGAATTCAGGGATTCCCCAATCCCTTAATTCCTCAATTCCTTACTCCCTCAATTCATTTCAAAATTGTCTCAAAAAGCGCATGTCATTTCTGAAAAAGAGCTGGATGTCGTCGATCCCGTATTTGAGCATGGCAATCCGCTCGATCCCCATTCCGAATGCAAAACCGGAGTAGAGATCGGGGTCATACTGGACGAACCGGTACACCTCGGGGTCCACCATTCCGGATCCCAATATCTCCAGCCAGCCGGTGTGAGAACAAACCCTGCACCCGGCGCCTTTGCACATGACGCAGCGGATGTCCACCTCCGCGCTTGGCTCTGTAAACGGAAAGAAACTGGGTCTGAAACGAAGGCGGGTATCGCTGCCGAAGATCTGGTGGACGAAACTGGCAAGGGTCCCCTTCAAATCGCCGAAGGTAACCCCTTTGTCCACCAGGAGACCTTCCACCTGATGGAACATGGGGGTGTGCGTCACGTCCGAATCGCGTCGATAGACCTTGCCGGGGGCAATGACGCTCACCGGCGGCTGGCGGGATTCCATGACGCGGACCTGCATGGGCGAGGTGTGGGTCCTCAGAACGATAGTGTCAGAGATGTAGAAGGTATCCTGCATGTCCCGGGCAGGATGGTCCCTGGGGATGTTCAGGGCCTCGAAGTTGTAATAGTCCAGCTCGACATTGGGACCTTTCACCACCCTGAACCCCATTCTCGAAAAGATTCGGCAGACCTCTTCGATAACGGATGTAATGGGGTGACGATGTCCAAGAAGCGGCTCCCTTCCCGGAAGCGTCAGATCGATGCCGTCGGCCCCACTCCCCTTTCCGGAATCCAGAAGCTCCTTTACGGTCTGAAAGCGTTCCGATAGACCCTTTTTGACCAGGTTGGCAAGCCTGCCGATCTCGGGACGTTCTTCGGGACTCAGGCCCCCGACACGCTTCATGAACGACGTGAGCTCGCCCTTTTTGCCTAAGTATTGAATCCGGAATTGCTCGAGCGCGGGGAGGTCCCCGATCGCCTCGATCTCCTTCAGGGCGCGTGCTTCCAGTTCCAGAAGTTGCTCTTTCATCAGAGACTGTCTGTTGAGGCTGCGAACCGGGCTACTGGGCCATGCTCACTAACCGGGAAAAGGCCCCCGGATCATGGACGGCCATATCCGCGATCGCTTTGCGATCCAACAGGACCCCCGCCTTCTGAAGGTTGCCAATGAAACGGCTGTAGGAGAGCCCATGCTCCCTGGCAGCGGCATTGATCCTGACAATCCAGAGGCTGCGGAAATCCCGCTTTCGCGTCCTTCGATCCCGATAGGCATAGACGCCAGCCCTCATGACCGTGGTCGCGGCCGTCCGGAGCTGTTTACTGTGGCCTCCTCGAAAGCCCTTCGCAGCCTTCAATATCTTGTTTCTTCTTCTCCTGGCCTTAAAGCCTCTTTTTACCCTTGGCATGGTTAAACCTCTTTTATGGCATTAACAAAAATTGAATCCTTCGTAACACGTTAGGTGTGTTTAAAAGGTTTGTTGTCATCGCTTCTATCAAAAGGCTAAACAGTTACAATCCTTCAAATTCCTGAATCCCTAAATCCTCAATCCTTCGAATGCGTTAGCCTTTTCGATAAGCCTTGTGGCGTTCCAGTCAGGCACATCTTGTCTTCAAGGCGCGGTTCAATCAACCCGTTCAAGCGGAATAAATCGACAATCACACTTCTTATAGATACGGGATCAGTCTGGCCACCTGTCTCAGGTTGGTAGCATCCACGAGGCACGATTTCCTGAGATTGCGTTTTCGTTTTGACGTCTTTTTGGTCAGGATATGGCTTGAAAACGCCTTATTTCTTGAAACCTTACCCGATCCAGTGGCCTTAAACCGCTTGGCGGCGCCACGGTTCGTCTTCATCTTGGGCATGTTTTTACCTCCAGTAGCGCACGTGAGATCCGGTCCGATGCGCGTCTACGGCTGCCGGAAAAAATCTGCACGCCGAAGAGAACCGCACGGATTCGAAAGACCTCACCCCGCTGTCTCTTATTTCGGAATAATGACCATTGTCATTCTGTTTCTTGCCTCTCTGGTAGGCGGCTGTTCTATGGAGCCGTCTTCCGCGACACCTTCAGCGACCCGCTTCAGTATCTCTTCGCCGGCATTCATGTAGGCCATCTCTCTCCCCCTGAAAAAAACGGTCACCTTCACCCGGCTCTTCTTCTCAAGAAACTTTTTGAGGTTCTTGATTTTGAATTCGAGGTCGTGATCTTCTGTATGAGGGCGGAGTTTGATCTCTTTCATCTGGCCGCCGCGGCTCTTCTTTCGAGCCTCCTGGACCTTCTTGCTTGTCTGGTATCTGAACTTCCCGTAGTCCATGACCCGACAGACCGGGGGGTCTGAATTGGGTGCAACCTCTACAAGATCAAACCCTTCACTCCTGGCAGATTCCAAGGCGTCACGCAAGGATACGATGCCTAATTGCTCGCCCTCAGCGGAGATCAATCGCACCTCCCTTGAACGGATCTGTTCATTTATCCGGACGTCATCAGATTTTTTTACTATGGTCATTACCTCCTTTGTTCCGATTCTTTTCTAACCAGGTCAATAAATGCCTTCGCATTCATCAGCGAAAGATTTTGACCGTTCCTTTGCCGTGGGGTCACCCCGTCATTATCACATTCATTGTCCCCGACGATCAGCATGTAGGGGACCTTGTTGAGTTGCGCCTCTCTCACCTTGTGGCCCAGTTTTTCGTTTCTGAAATCGGCATCCACTCGAATATCGGCATCTTTCAGAATAGTCATCACATTCGTGGCATGGGGGATATTCCTATCCGTTACCGTGAGGATGACAGCCTGCACCGGCGCCAGCCACGTGGGAAACGCCCCCGCATTATGCTCTATTAAAACCCCGATGAATCTCTCAATGGCACCCAGAATCACCCGGTGAATCATCACAGGCCGGTGTTTTTCATTATCGTTGCCAATATACGTGAGATCGAACTTTTCGGGAAGCGTAAAATCACACTGGATGGTAGCGCACTGCCATTTCCTTCCCAGCGCGTCTTTCAGTTTGACGTCGATCTTGGGACCATAAAACGCGCCGTCTCCTTCGTTGATCTCAAATTCCAGATGTTCATCTTCCATGGCCTTCGTGAGCGCCTGGGTGGCCAGGTCCCAGTCCTCGTCCGACCCGATCGATTTCTCGGGACGAGTGCTGATCTCCAGGTCGTATTCAAACTGAAAGATTCCCATAACTTCTTTGACAAAATTGAGCACTCCCTTTATCTCAGCGTTGAGCTGATCGGGCGTACAGATGATGTGGGCGTCATCCTGGGTAAACTCCCGGACCCGGAAAAGACCGTTCAAGACACCGGAGCGCTCATGTCGATGGACTGTCCCTAATTCAAAGTATCGTTTCGGAAGATCTCGATAACTCCTTAATTTGGATGCGTAAATGAGCATATGCGATAGACAGTTCATTGGCTTGATGCCATAGGACTGTTTATCGATCTCCGTAAAATACATGTTCTCCCGGTAATTCTCGAAGTGGCCTGACTTCTTCCAGAGTTCCGTCTTCAGGATCTCCGGACCTCTTACCAGCTCATATCCCCTTCTCAGATGTTCGCGTATCTCAAATCCCTCGAGAATGTGCCGCAACATGGCACCCTTGGGATGCCAGACGATCATCCCAGCCCCGATCTCGTCATAGGTGTTGAAGAGGTCCAGTTGGGGCCCCAGTCTGACATGGTTGCGCTTCTTGGCCTCTTCGAGCCAGTAGAGGTGCTTTTTGAGAGTCTTTTGATCGGCAAAGGCCACGCCATAGATCCGACTCAGCATGGGCCGGTTTTCATCGCCTCGCCAGTAGGCCCCGGCCACCCGTGTCAGATGAAAGGCCTGAATCATCCCGGTGGAAGGGATATGCGGCCCTCGGCACAGGTCCGTGAAGCTTCCCTGGGTGTAAAGGGAGACTTCTTCGGCGCCCAGGTCTTCAATCAATTCGACCTTGTAGTCCTCTCCCTGATCCCTGAAAAAAACGATCGCATCCTGAGCCGCCATCTCTTTTCTGGCAAAGGGAAGGTTTGCCAGAATGATCTCCTTCATTTTCTCTTCAATGGCGGGGAGATCATCCTCCCTGAACGGCCGTTCATAATCGAAATCATAATAGAAACCGTTTTCAATGGCCGGGCCGATGGTGACCTTTACCCCCGGAAAAAGCTCCTTGACAGCCATTGCCATGACATGCGAAGCGCTGTGGCGAAGGATTTCGACACCCTCATCGGACTGGAGATAGACAGGCGCCAGTTCTGCCACGCCTTCTAAAGGGGAAGCCAGGTCCTTCAGCACCCCATTTACCTTTACGGCCACCACCCTGTCCAGTCCGCCCACCTTCAGATAGTCGAGGGCCTCCCGGACGGAGAGGGATTCTGCCTCTACCTGTTCTACCGGATTTCCCTTCAGTTGGATCGAAAACGTCTTCATCATAGAATGTCCATCAAAGAAAACAAGGCATCCGAAGTACACAACCACTTCTCAAGATGCCTCAGAAAACCTTCACTTCATCAATCAGCGCACTTGGGTGTCTTGTGTTGTAAGAAATAGATTCAGGGGTTATCGTTTTGATGATTCAGGATCATTTCTCCGGCACGACCCTGCTGGGGGCATCTTCCTCTAAAGGCCCGCGCAGGGCGCATCTCTGTCGAGCGACCATTCAACGGAATGTGTCTCTCAAGCCCCCGCCCGGTGATGTCAAGCGGCCGGATTTGGAAAATTTTGTCTTTATAAACAATAACGTAATGAAATGCAAGCAAAAAGTGACGGCATCACCGATTCCATGTCCCTGGACCATAAAGAACCACGAAAGGTTCAGAAATCCACTCTCCAAGGGGTGAAAACCATTTGAAAAACGTCCTGCAAAAGGCTAAGCTTGATCCAATCTTTCAGGGCTCCCTGCTGTATCGGTTTACAGGTGCGGCGCCATTCGCCATAAAAATACCTTGAAGTCCGTAGACCAAAGTCCAAAATTCGGAATTCAGGCGTCAGCCTTTTATCACAGGGTGACAGGTGGCCAGATTTCTATCAACCGGGGGCGACGCCCCCTTCTTCGTCAGGACAGCTTACCCTCTGTTTGACGATCTCCGGCCGTCTTTCGCGAGGCCTATGCGCCATCAGGATGGACCACAATAATGCAGATTCGTTACCTTGTATTTTTGATAGCCGTTTTCACCTTCTTTTTCTCCCCAGCAGCATCGGCTGCTGCCAGAATAGCGACAGATGAAGCGGGCCGAGGGGTGACTGTGCCGAATAATCCAAAACGCGTCGTTTCATTCGCCCCGAGTATCACCGAGATCATATTTGCGCTGGGGAGGGAAGATTGTTTGAAAGGGGTAAGCCAGTTCAGCGACTTCCCGCCGAAGGCGACCCGATTGCCCTCTGTCGGGTCCTATATCCGTCTGGATCTGGAAAAAATCGTGGCCCTAAGGCCTGATCTCTGTTTTGCCACCAGGGATGGTAACCCAAAGGACGTGGTTGCCCGGCTAACCGGTATGGGCATACCCGTTTATGTGGTGAACCCGAAAAATCTCGAAGCAGTCATTGAATCCATTCGCCGCATAGGGGATGTCCTCAACGCCAGCGCAAAGGCCGACACCATCATCGAGCAGATGCGTTCCCGAATCAGCCGTGTCAAATCGGTGGTCGCAAAAGCCTCCCGCAGGCCGGGGGTCTTCTTTCAGATCGAAATCTCTCCCATCGTTTCCGTGGGCGACTCGACCTTCATTAACGAACTGATAGAGGTTGCAGGCGGAAATAACCTTGCGAAGGGCCCCACCCCGTACCCACGGTTCAGCCGCGAACAGGTGCTGGCCCTTGCGCCGGAGGTGCTCATCATTACCTCCATGGCGCGGGGGGGCAGGTTTGAGCAGGTCAAAAAGGAGTGGAGCAGGTGGCCCACCATCCCTGCCGTGCAAAACCATCGTGTCCTGATGGTGGACTCCAACCTGTTTGACCGGCCCAGTCCGCGGCTTGTTGACGCGCTTGAAATCCTTGCCCGACTCATCCACCCTGATCTTTTCGAGGGAGGAAAGTGACCAAAAAATTCGAGCCAAAGGGATCCAACTCAGGGCCGATGGATCTGAAAAGATCACTCGTACTAAGACGCCTTTCCATCGTCTCCGCGTTCCTCCTCTGTCTTCTGATCGCGGCCGCATTCTTTGGGATCTCCATCGGATCGACCGGGAGCGGCGTCAGCGAAACCCTGGGGATCCTGTTTAACGGAAAAGGTGAAGATGCCATGAGCCATGCCATTATATGGCAGATACGGTTCCCCCGCGTTCTACTGGCCATCCTGGTGGGCGCCACCCTTTCCCTGGGGGGGCTCGTCTTTCAGGCCCTTCTTCGAAATCCTCTTGCCGAGCCCTATATCCTGGGAATTTCAAGCGGATCGGGGATTGGCGCCATCATCGGCATTCTCGCAGGGTTTTCTCGGTTCCCGGGAGTCAGCGCAACCGCCTTCGCAGGGAGTATGGGGACCCTCCTTCTTCTCTTTGTCATGTCTTCGGGACAGACCCTATTGAAAAAAGACACCCTCCTTCTCTCTGGCGTGATGATCAATGCCTTCTGTGCGGCCCTGATCATGTTCCTGATGTCCATTACCCAGGATTCGAGGCTTCACAACATTATTTTCTGGCTGATGGGGGATCTTTCTACGGCAGATCTCTATCAGGTCGGCATCCTCGCCGCTGCCCTGATCCCCGCTTTTATCCTCCTTTTCTGTCTGTCAAACGCCATGAATCTCTTACTCATGGGAAGAGAACTGGCCCAGACCATGGGGCTCAACATCAAGGTCGCAACCCTCACCCTTCTCGTGGCGACCTCGTTTATGGTCAGTCTGACGGTTTCGTCCTGCGGTCCTATCGGATTTGTAGGGCTTGTGATGCCGCACGTGCTTCGGCTCGCCTTTGGCCCCGATCACAGGGTCCTCGTGCCGGCGTGCATATTCGGAGGGGGGACCTATATGGTCCTTTGCGACCTTCTGGCAAGGACCCTGCCCGACCAGGGGGAGATGCCTGCAGGCGTGATCACCGCCATGATCGGCGTACCGCTGTTTATTATCCTGTTAAAGAAGTCCGAACGATGAAAGAGGCACTTCATTCCAGACAACTGGGGTATTCCTACCGGGACGTCCCCGTGCTGAAGGACCTCTCCTTTTCCGTTTGCCAGGGGGATTTTTTTGTCATCATCGGCCCCAACGGCTCTGGAAAGACCACCCTTTTGAAATGTATTTCGGGGATTTTACGGCCCCAGACAGGGAGTCTGGAGATCTTGGGCGCCCCGGTCCAAACCTACTCCCGAAAATCCCTGGCAAGGTCCATTGCCCTGGTGCCGCAGACGGCCCCGGTCGATTTTCCCTTTACAGTGATTGAGGTGGTTCTCATGGGCCGCTCCCCACATCTGGGGATACTGGGGGTGGAACACGAAAAGGATCTCTCCATAGCCCACCGGGCCATGGAGTTTACCGGCGTCGCAGCCCTGGCCCACCGAAAGCTGGACCAGTTGAGCGGTGGCGAACGTCAGAGGGTCATGATTGCCAGGGCCATTTGCCAGGACCCAAAAATTATCCTCCTCGACGAACCCACCGCGTCCCTGGATCTCGCACACCAGGTCAGGATCATGGATTTGATGGAGAGGCTGAGGCACGAAAAAAAAGTGACCATCCTGATGGTGTCCCACGACATCAATCTTGCCGCCCTGTACGGCAACCGGTTGATGCTCCTCAAAGAAGGTCAAATCCTGAGTCTCGGCCCTCCGTCGGAGGTCCTGACCTTTCAGACGCTCGAAGATGCCTATGGTTGTCCCCTCCTGGTGGACAAAAGCCCGTTAGGGGATTTTCAGAGGGTTACTCTTGTTCCCCAAAAATTCATCGATCCAGGCATCAAAAGAGGCAGCCAAAGCCCATGATTCCCTACCCACTCTACTGCGGGGACGTTTCAACAGCACATTCCTTCATGACCTGGGACGCCCTTCTGTATACATCTGAAAACCTCAATAGCCCCACAATGTTATCCCCCTCAACAACGAAAAGCGCGTCGTGACGATTCATCACAAACCGGTGAAAGCATTTAACCAGGCTGTCATCAATACTGACGCATTGTCCTTCGGGGGGGGCCTCGATAAAATCCTTTATTCGAAGGGTCACGGCCTTGCGACACAGATCCTCGAACGGATCACCCCATAGATTGTAATCTTCCTGCATGGACTTCCAGATATAATTGAGCCCAAAGCGGCTAAGGATTTTCTGGGTATCCATCCTGTGATAGTTCGTTTCCAGCCCTCGAAGGAGATCGATGGGAGAGAGCTTTCCAATGACCTTTCCCTCCTCGTCCTCAACCAGGAGGATCCTTTGCTCGGATTCTCCGGATAGATATTTTTTCTGAGCGTTCTCCAAGGCCTTCAGCGCTTCATAAAAGGTGGCGGTGCAGGATATCCTTGGGAATCTCTCTTTCGGAATCATAAGATCGCTCACTTTCATGTTTTCCATGACAGTCTCACTCCTTTCTTGCAGCCCCTTTATGTATGGGCCTTGTTGGACCAACAGACCAAATGGCGCGGCTAACTATCTGCCAACACACAGATTTGCTCCCATTCATTGATCGAAAAAGACGTTTTCATGCAGGCCTGGCTATGGCACGCACCGAAAGGACAGGGCATTGGGCCTGACGGATCACACGGTCCGTGGTAGAACCCACTAACAATGTCTCAACCAGCCCGTGGCCCCTGATCCCAAGGACGATCAAGTCCATATCATTGACCACTGCATACCTGGTCAGCTCCTCGTGTGGCTGGCCGGCCAGCAATGCTGTCGTATGCCGGCACCACTGGCTGGCCTCTTCAGGGATCATCTTATTGAGCATCACGTCCAAGGGTTCTCGTATCGTCTCCCGAAGTTCTTCCGACGGTTTGATGTCTTTCATGAATAGATGTTTGTAGATGGGCGGTTCAATCACGTGGACCAGATGGAGTTCGGATTCAAATTCCTGGGCGAAGCTCAGTGCGTATTCAAAGGCCAGGAGGGAGTCTGCCGAAAAGTCGCATCCCACAAGGATCTTCTTCATTCGAATCTCCATGTCGGAAATGGCCCCCGTCTCTTTTTCTGGACTTCGAATCGACATCACTGGGCAGGGAAGGGTCTGGATGAGTCGCTCGGTCACTGACCCCAGAAGCACCCGTTTCAATCCGGACCTTCCATGGGTTGCGGCAATGGCAAGATCGATGTGTTTTTCCTCGGCATAGCGGGTGATTTCGCCCACCGTTTGACCCTCGACAACAACCTGCTCAACGTCCAGGGAGGGTTCCCCAATTAGCTGATTAAGTTGTTGCTGGGCATATTCTCTGACCGCTTTCTGTTGATGGACCCACTGGACCACCGCCTCATCATATGCCGCGACCGGGGTGATATCGACCACATGGCAGACATGGAGTTTTGAATTATATTCCTTGGCAAGTCGAATAGCATAGGGAATAGCGTAATTGGAATAATCGGAAAAGTCTGTGGTACACAAAATGTTTTTCAATTGAATTCTCATAAGATTCCATCCTCCTTTTCTGGTCCTCTGTCCCCTGATATCGCCCCTGCAGCCTACAGGGCGATGCGCTGAGACAATGATGATGAAAATCCATTTCAAGAGCCGGACGCCAAAAAATTAACCTCCTCGTTAAAAACTTGCAACTTGAATGCCAAAGATCCCTAATCACGCTCTGTACGCCCAATAACCCAGGATCACGAGACAAAATAGACATCCGATGACTCAAGCCGAATGAAAACAGCCGCCTGCCGTCGACAAATTTTTCAAACTGTAAGCCCACCGGTCATGCGTTTTTTCTCCCGCTTTCAATCCCGTCGTTTCAGATTTTCCTCCTCACGACATATAACTTGCGGTGACAAGCATGCGATTCATACTTTTTGGATTCAAGGATACATCTCTCCGTCAAAACGTTCAACCCTTTTCAAAGAGACCGGTTTGCCATTGTCGATTTGTGGAAACTGGTTAGCCTTCTCATGGAAGCGATGACAACAAAGCGGTCCGTGGGGGTCCCTTTCCCAAAGGATGCAACACAGAATTCCATTTCCCGTGGAACGCTCCCTGTACCCTCAATACGTTCCGGAACAGGCAGTGAGGGACATCGGCTTTGATCGAGGGGATCTCCTGGAGCTGTTGGCAGGCTCATTTGACAACCCCACCGCCGTAGCCCTGCAATGACTCAAGGATTTGCGTCCTTTGGGAAAGAGACCCCCACAGACCTTTTGAACAATACTAATGTGTTACGATGTTTGTGAAAATTGTTCGATACAGGGGCCGAGAATTGTGAGGAGACCTGCTACCACGCCCCGGTGCGCGAACGTCTTCTCGATCTGATCCGCGAATTTGAGTTAGGGTCGGGAGAACGCATATTTGATGTGGGTACAGGGCCGGGGATCCTCCTCCCCTATCTGCCTCAGGGGGTGGGCCCCTCCGGGCAGGTCTGCGCCTTTGACCTCTCCATCGACATGGTCCGTCAGGCAAACGCAAAACCGCACAGATCTCAGGATTTGATTTTTCGTGCCGATGTTCACAGCATACTGTTCACAAACGGGGTGTTCGACCGGGTGATTTGCTTCGCAGCGTTCCCCCATTTCGACAATCCCGGACAAGCCGTTCAGGAGATGGCCCGGGTGGTGAAGACCGGAGGCGCTCTCATTTTCGCCCATCTGATGAGTCGAAAAGAGCTTGCCGCGCACCATGGCTCTCACGCCACGGTCGCTCACGATGTTCTGCCGCCCGACCCTCAAATGAAGGCCCTCTTTGAGCATCTCTATCGCCCTTTCGGGTGTGATGGCCGCCTGTGCTTCTCTGGTGAGTGGGGTGCCGCCACTTGCGTGGGAAGCACCGATCATCGAAAAACAATCGCTATGGCAAGCGCCATAACCTTTACTCTGTTTACCTTCATGTCCGTCTCCTCTTAGTCAGTTCGCGGGTTTCTAAGCTCGTGGCCAGCAACAAATGATTGTGCAGTTTCTGTATGACCATTTTTTGCCGATTCTTGAAAATGCCAACTGGATAACTCAGCGAACTGAGGTTAACCAGAAAATTGGATAATTTCACGTGAAAGGCGATTTTTCTGAACCACGCCCCTCCATGACATCCCTGTCCCAAAAGGTGAGATCCTAAGGTAGGCTATATTCATTTTCGAAGGCCACGCGCAATCGGGGCGTCATTTGACCGGTCTCAGGCTGTGCGTCTGTCTCAGCCTATTCCAGAGTGCATCAGCGATCACATCTATTGCAGTTTCCTTCCGGAGGTCATCCAGATTTGCGGCCAGACGGCAGGATTCCATTAATTCATCATTGCCGTCCCTCAGACCAAATCTCTTCCAAATATAGTCCCCCAAACTGATCGGTAAGGCGCTTGCCTCTTCCGGCCCCATTTTGGCGATCCTGGCCTTGTCTTTCAGGGTCAACTCCTCAATAATGCGGTCCACGGCCTCATCGACCGTCTTGGGGAGATCCATCCTGTGCATGCCGATTTCTACAAATGACAGATGGTAAGCGGTCTTGAGGACCTTGTAGGCGTCATCATAAATCCCGGGGTCCTCGCTGGCCCTCGGGCCAGCCACGTTGAGGACCTTCATGCCGCTTTCCTGAATCCATCTATTGATGTCCTGGGCCGCCTTGAAGGCATTGGTCTTATTTCAGACCTCGTTACGCAAGGCGATTTTGCCCCGCGATTTTTGGACATTTTTCT
>CAYLJZ010000009.1:0-60153 GCA_964384085.1 uncultured Desulfobacteraceae bacterium | reverse complement strand
ATCAATCTGTTACACATTAAAGACTCTGCCAACGAAAAAAGGTTACACTCAAATCATATGCAAGCCCTCTAAGCTTGTTAGGATCGTTATTAACCTTGAAAAAACCTTCAATTATAGAATGAGTGATGTCCAAAGAATGTTGAAATTCTTTTTTATCATTAAGGAACCTAATATCCGTAGCCCAAATCGTTTTTGAGCGCGCAATACCTACCAAGCCAGCAGGAGATGTATAATGAAATAACACACTCGACGGCTGCTGGTCCAATATTCTTGAATATGTAGGCAATTGGTCGTTCATTTTTTCAGTATCTGGGCTTAACGAGACTGTCGAAAAACTATTTTGCGTTCCAAAATGTAACCTTTTTAAGGTCCCTTTACCCTTCGCCAGAGGGGATCTTTGATTCTGTGCCTTATCAGAGGGCATCCTTTTTCCGATTGGACCCGCATAAACTGCGCCGAAGGTTTTTCGACAGCCTCAACAAGTGATTAAACGGACGGTTTCAATCCCTTCAACACATCAAATAGGCTATTATGCATAAAAGCAAAAGCCATGCCATAAGCTAACTGTAGGATAAAAATTAGAGATCCAGCGGACTTTTTGCTTCTTTCGCAGTTTTGCTCGGTACGCAATGGGTATAAATCATTGTCGTTCTCACATCAGCGTGGCCCATCATTGTTTGAATCGTACGGATAGCATAAATGGCCTGTAATAGATGCGTTGCGAAGCCGGGCGCGTGCCTGTCGCGTTTTGATCTTATTCAGGCTTAACGGTGGGGTCGGGGCTCGGCGACGCGTCAGCGCCGACCTCACCTGGAGCCCGTTGGGCTGCTCACTTCTGCGGTACTACGGCAATGGCATCAATCTCCACAAGAAAATCGGGGTGTGCCAATGCAGGGACGAAGAGAGCGGTGATGACGGGTGGATTCGGGCGGTTGCCCCAGACTTTTTGAAATGCCTCGAATCCAGCTTGAGCCGATTGCCCATGCAGGATATAGACATTCCACTTGACCACGTGGTGAAGCCCGGCCCCTCCAGCCGCCAGAGCTGTTTCAATGTTCTGCAACACCTTTTCTGTTTGCGCTCCGAGGTCGCCCTTGCCGACGATGTTGCCAGAAGCATCAACAGCATTCTGTCCACCGACATAGATTGTCGTTGCATTGCCGCTTACGATAACCGCCTGAGTATATGCGGGATTCTTCTGCAATTCCGATGGATTGAGATGTTCCACATTTCCATTCATCTGCCTTTGCTCCTGTTTTTGTGCGAGAGCCTGACAGCCCAAGATTAGTACTACGGCTACGATCACTGCCAATCGATGCATTGTCGTTCTTGCAGCCCAACGGACGGCTCAGTGGTGGCGCGCGTTTTTGAGCAGGCGTTGGGTGTCAAATTTTACATAGTGAAGAAATATGGTTGCAAAAGCGGTCAGGTTCCGGGATTAAGATCGTTCTGTGTGTATGGTTGTGAAAATTGAGATCTACGGATCTGCGTTGATGGTCTTCGCCCCCGACAGGCCGGAAAGGCCCCTGTCAGGAGCAGGGTAGGGGGTATTTGAGAGGATGATCCAAAGGTAACAGGCGCGAGGCACAAGGCGCAAGGTTTATGGCTGATAGCTGGTGGCTCATGGGAATAAGGCATCCCCAAAAAGGATGCCGGATCTTGGATAAGGGAAGGGCTTGTAGCTGATATTTCATGAAAACCTCGGTGAGGTTCGGGTTTTGCTGAATTGGGCAATTGTGGGGGATCATAATGAAAATTAGGCGTGTGTCAAGCAAAAATTGAAAGAATTGGGGAGAAATGCCTAATCCGCATGCCTCCGCAGTGAGATGGAGAAATCCTTTGCTCAGCGGACGTTGCGCCTTGCGTGATCACGCTGAAGCGTGGGAGTGGGCGGTCCCAGATCTGATTTCATCAAGCAAATTAGGATGTTTGCCCAACAGCTTAAAAAGGTTGGTCACCGATGAGAGGGGCCTGGCCTTGCCCCGCTCATAGCGTGAAAATGCATTGGGTCCCCCCCCTGTAAGGACGGCAGCTTCCTGCTGCGTGAGCCCCGGCTTCCTACGTCAGTTTTCTTTCACTCGAGATGAAGACGAAATATTCCAATCTGGCGAAGATCCGTTTTGAAAGACTCTACTCATACGCGACGTGATGCTGTATACTTTATCCCCGTTGCAGGCATGCGGCCTCTTGTGACTAACGACCTCTTGTATGAAACTACGTGACCGGATGTCCGATGTCCGATGTCCGAGATCCGCCGTTCAACACGAGAGCTCTTGCATGAAACTTGAATTTTGTGAGCCCACAAATTCAGTTTCTTGGTTGATCAAACTGGGCGCTTCGGCGGCCAGCGGCAGAGCTGACTGCTGCCATCTGGCCTCTGATACTGGGCGCTGGTTGGTCATTCTGGCTTATTCGACATTGGACGTTCGATGGTGAAGGCTAACCCCTTAGGAGGTTTTACCTGATCCAACCGGCCGTGGGCCACAGGCGATGCTCACGAGTATAATTCAATTGGAATCATTTCAGCAACTTCGAAACCAAAGAGAGGGATCGCGCCGAACAGTATCTTTGGTCTCCTGACGGAAGAAATGAACATGACGAACCGGATGGATGTTTTTTGTGCCGAGTGCGGGGCAGCGTGCAGCAAAGACGACATTTTCGTGATCGACGATCAGAATATATGCCGTCGGTGTCTGTATGGGGATGTGCCGTCTGTGCAGATCTACCCCATCGGATTTGTACGCAACCAACTGGAGCGGGACGACACGGACTTCGGGGTGAATGGGAAGAGGCAAACGTCGCGGATTGAACTTTTTCTCTCTCAAAAGCGGTTTATGTACCGGCTGGAAGAGGAGCGCAACATCACCATTGTCTATTATCTCCACAGGGCGAGGTCTGTCCGATCCATATTCAAACGGGGCGTGGACGGCAAAAAGGTGGGTGTCTTTGCCTCGCGCACGCCGGACAGGCTTTCCAGGATCGGCATTCAGGATGTTCGCCTGGTGAAGGTCGAAGGGACTGCCCTTATTGTCGAGGGACTCGACGCCATTGATGGCACCCCCGTTCTCGACATCAAGCTTCAGTGGCCAAATTCCGGAGATCTATTTCTGTGATACGGGGCTCCTCTCCTACCTGATCGGGATCTCTGACCACGGAATGCTGCTCGCTCACGCATCGTGCGGACATGTGTTTGAAACATGGGTGATTTGCGAGCGTCTCAAGGGAAGGCTCGACAGGGGGATGTGAGGCCGCGGGCTGCTGACGTCGCTCCGGCGGATATCAACGGCGCCTGATCCTGCCCGCTTTTGCCTTGAACGCAACGGTCAGCGTTCCCGAATACCTGGGTTCACTTTCGCCATCGTACCAGAGGGAAACCGTGTAGTTCCGCTGACCGCTGCCCCTATCATTGACCTCGATCTCCACCCAGGTCATGGGTTTTCCGTCGATCCAGGTGCCGGTGTTGGCGTAGATGGTTTCCACCTCGCCTGAATGGTGATACTGAAAGGCAGCCTGGTGGGTGTGGCCGAAAAGGACGATCCTCGGGGTGAACGGGTACAGGTCTTTTATCTGCTCGGGCATCTCGAAGAGGAGGTTGGCCGGGCCGCTGAGATGACCCAGGTCGTCCCAGACCGCATCATATTGATTCACGATGTCCTGTCGATCCGGCCAGCCGCTGAAAATCGTGTCGTAGGCAAAGGCCACCTCTTCCACAGAAGGCGTGCCCGCATAGTCATCCAGACCATCCATGGTAAATGTACTCCACGGCCAGTTTCCGGACCAGATGGCGATGGCATTGAACACCGCGATAATCAGGGCGTCGTCGATAATGTTGCCGGCCACTTCTTCATAGCCGCCCTGATTCAGATAAGCATTCACCTCACTCGGCGACTTCACAAACCTATCCAGCACGTCGGGCGTGGTGTATAACTGACCCGAGGAGAGGGATTTGGACGCCGCCAATCTGGAGATGAAATATCCGAGGGGTAGATGACCGTTGCTTCGACTCCAGACGTCGGGTGCATTGAACAGGCAGTAGCGGTGGCCGTGCTCGGCCCAGATCACGTTATCTCGGGTATACGCCCCCAACCCCGGCGAATCCGAGAGGATACTCATGCCGGGGAATGTATCGGCAATCACCATCTTGTTCTGCGAATCAAAAGAGAGCATATCGTGGTTGCCCGTCACATAGGTGACAGCAATCTCAGGGTTATCACAGATTCCCTGAAGCGCGGCCACCACTGCGGCATTGTTGCTGGCGCCAAGGATATCGGCAAATGTCTGGGGCGTATAGGCGATAGGCGAAACCCAGTCGTCCAGCAGGTCGCCCAAGACAATCAGCTCCGCCACATCGGATCTGCCATTAAGGGTATTGAGGAACGTCGCCAGATTCGAGGCGTGTTTGACCAGCCAAGAGTAGGGGCCATCCACGTTCATGTGCAAATCGCTGATGAACACCAGCTTGTTTCGACCGCCGGCATGGGCCTTTCGGGGTGTGACCAAGCCAGGGATCACACCCATCCCGCCGGCTACCGTGGCGGCCGCGCCCGCAACCGCCATGCTTTTCAAGAAGTCCCGCCTTTTCATATGGGTTCCCTCCTTCCAGTGTGGTTAAGGGTACTGTGTATCTTTAAAAGCAGTAACTGATCCCGATGGTCAGGGCTGTGCTGCTCACAAATGTGCCCTGGATATTGGCCTTGAAATTCATGCCCAGATCCACGTCCAGACCCACCAGCGCGGTGAACTTGTTTTGGTTGTTGAAGGAGGCGGTGTAGTCGATTGAGCCGTAATCGGGGAGGGCATGAGTCCATTTTCCTTTGAAATCCACATCATAATAGGTATACCCCAGACCTGCGTAGGGCAAGAACCTGCCAAACTTCCAGTAGGCGTTGGCCACAACGTCCACTTGCCAGTAGGAAACCTTGTCGTTGGTGGACCAGCCCAGATCGCCGGCCGTCTCCCCGGTGTCCAGGGCCCGCCAGTTCTTCACCTCCCGGTCATCATAGCGCAAATACTGGGCCGCCAGCCCGAAGCCCAGGCCGTTGTCAAACTCAAAGATCTTGCCTTTGGCCCCCACGGCCCAGACGAAATTGCTTTTCAGGTCTCCCTTCCAGTCATTGCCTGCCTCGTAGTCCAGCCATTTTCCGCCATCCACCATGCCCAATCGGGCAAAGACATTAATCTCATCCAGAATCCCATACGTCACGGTGGCCATGTAATACTGGTCGTTTTCAAAATCCGCCCCCTTCCGCCCGGTACTTGTGTCGCCGTCCGAGTAGGACCGTTTGAGATCATAGTCCTCGAAGCCCTGTTTGAACACGCTCTTCCACTGTGCACCGACGTCAAACTGCCCCTGCCGCATAAGCTGTGCCGGATTGCCCAACTCCCCGGCAAAAGCAGCAGTAGCAAGACACAGCAAACTTGCAGCCAGAATTCCTGTCACCTTTTTCACGTCTCTCCTCCTTTCGGTAAATCACTCGGCAACCCTCAGCCCGGCGTCAGGTTGCAGGCCTAAGGTAAAAACCAGATGGTCCCGGTAACGTGGATTTGGGGGATGTCATTAAAAAATTATCTTGTCTATTCCCCCAGATGCCAACCCGTTTCCCTTGCGGTTTTCTCTCCTCTCTTGACGGCATAGCTCACCGCTGCAAGCGTCACGTCCAGCCTCCTTTCCAGCTCTGCCATGGTCAAACCCAGCTCAACAGCACGCCCATAACACAACAGATCTCTGGCGCCCACCCGGTCAGACTGCCTCCCTTTCGCGACGATGTAATTTATCTGGATGACGGTTCATTTGACATCGAGAACTACCTCTTGGATGTCTCTGTCCATGAGGCGGCCTTTCGTTCTGCCGGCTTTCGTGACGTTCGATGGCATCGACCCATGCTCTCCCTGGATGGGATTGCCGCCCATGGCATGGATTACTGGCGCTGCTTCATGGATACTCCCCCCATCGTGGCCATCGAATGCCTGAAGTGAGCCGAAAAGCTTTTTCTCCAAGAACTGGATCAAGGAGTTCGGTCAAGACCGCTTCTGAGTGTGCCTTGTGAGACAAATGAAGATACAGACGCACAATGCTCCTCTCAAAGGAGAAAATCACCGAGGACCTGGTTGGCCCGCCTGCCTCCTATTGAATAAGGCAATAGACCGATTGACGACACCCTTCAATAAGCCTCCTCTCGGGCAAGATCATCCTGCCCCACTTTATTCCTGAAGAGTGTGTAGGCCCACCCCTGATAGACAAGGACAATCGGCACAAATATCAGGGCCAGCACGAGCATGATCTTGAGAGTCAGGGGACTGGATGCGGAATTATAGGCGGTGAGGGTAAACTTCGGATCCAGGCTGGATAGAAACATCCTGGGGAAAAGTCCTATGAATCCGTAGAAGCAGGCCCCAGCAATGGTCAGCGCAGAGGCGAACCATGCCTTCCAGTAGGCCCCCTTGCCGAGGAAAAGCCTGATGCCCAGGAGGGCGAGGACCGTGATCAGGATGGAGACAAAGAGAAAGGGATGGGCCAGGTAGTTGCTATAGATGTCTGTGGAAACGGCGGATGCCGCCAGAAATATCACCGCTGCCGCCAGAAGGAATGGCCATGCCCCTTTGGCTGTTTTCATTGCCCGGTCGTGAAGCCCCCCTTCGCTCTTGATGGCCAGCCAGATGGCCCCATGCACGATCACGAGCAAAAGAAAGAGCACGCCCCCCAGGAGCCCGTATGGATTCAGCAGGGTGAAGAGGGTCCCGTGGTAGACGCCTTCCCCGTCGATGGGAATCCCCCTGAAGATGTTGGCAAAGGCAGTTCCCAGGAGCAAGGCCGGCACCAGGCTCCCAATGAACAGACAGGTATCCCATATCTTTTTCCACCCCGGGCTGTCCACATTACCCCGAAACTCGAATGAGACCCCCCGCAGGATCAGGGCAAAAAGCACCAGCATGAGGGCGGAGTACAGTGAACTGAACATGACAGCGTAGACCAGAGGGAACGCCGCGAAAGTGACGCCCCCGGCTGTGATGAGCCACACCTCGTTTCCGTCCCAGAGGGGTCCTGCAGCATTGTAAATCACCCGTTTTTCCATATCGTTCTTGGCAATGAAGGGGAGAAGAATCCCCATCCCCAAATCAAATCCGTCCGTAATGAAATAGACGGCCCACAGAAGTACCCAGAGAAAATACCAAATTGCCTGAAGATCCATTTTCATTACCCCCTTGTCTTTTGGGATTTGAGATTGCCGACCCGCCTGCCCCGTTCATCTTACATGCACTCCCCGCCGGCGTCGCTTGTTCCGTTTGCGTCCTCGGAATTGGGGGCAAGTCCGCATGTCGGGCAGGTTTGCGATTGAAAAGGCGCCACATACGGTCAATTGGCGGCCGGCCCCTGTTTCACATCCTTGAAGATGAGCCAGTACCCCACGGCCCCTAACAAACCATAAATCAGGATAAAGGCCGTCAGGCTCACCGCTACCTGAGACGCGGCAATGGGTGAGACCGCATCCGCAGTCTTCATGAGACCGTAGACGATCCAGGGTTGCCGGCCCACCTCGGCCAGGGTCCATCCCAGTTCAGCCGCAATATAGGGAAGCGGAATAGAAAATAGCATGACTCTCAGGTACCAGGGGTTTTCCGTCAACCGTTTTCGCAGGAACCAGCCCACAAGGGTGGCAAGGGCGAAATAGAATCCCAGGCCCACCATAATCTTGAAGGAGGTAAAGGTGATCAGGACAGGGGGCCGTTCATCCACCGGAAAGTCCCTGAGCCCCTTGACCTCGGCATCTGCGCTGTGGAATGCCAAAAGGCTCAGCATACCGGGAATGGGGCCGATTTCAATAAAGTTCTTCTCGTTTTTCTCATCCGGAAAGGCAAATAGGTAAACGGGTGCGTTCCGGGTGGTTTCCCAGTGGGATTCCATGGCAGCCAACTTGGCAGGCTGGGTCTGGGCCAGATCACCCCCGTGGTAATGACCTTCGAGGATCACGAAAAAGGAGGAAATGAGCCCCATGACCAGGGCCATGCGAAAGGATTTTGTGAAGAACGCCACGTGCTGCTTCTTGAGAAGATGGTACGCACTGATCCCCATCACAAAAAAGGCACTCAGGATGTAAGCAGCCCCCACGGTGTGGAAAAACATGAGGATCGCGAACTTGTTGAAGGCCACCTCGGCAAAGCTCTCTAATTCGGCCCGTCCGTTCCGGATGATATAGCCTACGGGGTGCTGCATCCAGGAGTTGGCCGTCAAGATCCACACCGCCGAGCCGGTGGAGGCAAAGGCAATGAGCCACATGACGATGGCGTGGGCCCGTTTGGATATCTTATTCCAGCCAAATATCCACACCCCCAGCAGGATGGACTCCAGGAAAAAGAACCCCAGGGCCTCGATGGCCAGCAGGGATCCGAAAATGTCTCCCATGAACTCGGAATAGCGCGACCAGTTGGTCCCGAACTGGAATTCCAATGTAATGCCGGTAACCACCCCGATCGCGAAATTGATGAGAAAAATTTTGCCCCAGAAACGGACCATTCTGAGGTAAATCTCCTCTCCGGTACGCACATACCGTGTCTCCATGACGGCCAGCAGGACAGAGAGCCCCAACGTGAGCGGCACAAACAGAAAGTGAAAGGCCGTTGCCGCAGCGAACTGGAGTCTCGATAGAAGCAGCACATCCATTTTTAATCCTCCTTCCCTCATCCCTTGACATTGTTGATGTCTGATCGTTCATATCCTGAACCTCCCTTCATCGGAGGGTGTTGTCCATGTAAGGGCGGGCGCATGTCCCTTCCTCCAGCAGTCTCGAGAAAGACGCGTTCCCGAGGCACTGCCTCAACTGGCATCTGGCCTGATCCCATACCCGGTGGACAGCGCAATGGGGGCTCCTCCTGCAGGATTTGGGTTCCATGATGCAATCGTTCAGGAATATCTCACCCTCTACCGCTTCCACCACATCGAGGAGAGTCAACGATTCAGGCGGCACCCGGAGACGGAATCCCCCCCTTGGGCCTTGAACGATCTCGATGAACCCCGCCTTGGCAAGCTGCTGGGCGATCTTGGCAAGAAACTGCCCCGGAATTTCCATCTCCCGTGCGATTTCCCGCCGACCCACCAGCTGGCCCTTATCCTTTCCCGACATAAACAGGACAGCTCGAACCGCATACTCCCCTGCACGAGTCAACCGCATAAAGCCTTTCTCCTAAATTATATTAATAAGATCTTTTTTATCCGATATAATAGTTTTCGATTTCTGTCAAGGGTTTTTTTTGGGTTTACGAGGTTTTTG
Source organism: uncultured Desulfobacteraceae bacterium (assembly GCA_964384085.1). Lineage (GTDB taxonomy): Bacteria > Desulfobacterota > DSM-4660 > Desulfatiglandales > Desulfatiglandaceae > AUK324. Next base: position 50,887 of record CAYLJZ010000009.1, on the reverse strand, counting down.
GTGGTTGTCAATTATTGGTCGGCGTTTGGCGAAGCGTCGGTTTTCCAGACCGGTACCGCTATATCCGATCCGCACCGGGAGGATTGCCATGCGGGATGAGGCGGCATTTACAGATGGGTAGCTCCATATCCGTGACGACGTGGAAGGCTTTTCAGGCGACCGTCACTGATGAGCCAGGAAATGACATGGCCCTAAACATGTGTTCATGAAGTCCCGTCAAAGGTCACAGATCAAACGGGCCATACCCGTGGACCCGATTTCCTTGTATCTTATTCCAGCCAAGTCTCCAATATCACCATCTTCGTAGATACCATAATCAGACATCCACGTGTTTCGCCACGGGTACTCGCATAAGAATGGCCCGTCGATCCATTCCATCGTTTCATGTCCTGAAGGATCGGCTGGCCTGCAACCTCTCAACTTGGATATGGCGACATCGACGGCATCACTTATTTTAGGGCTGCTTTACCAGGACTTTGGATCCATTCTTAAACTGCGTTCCACTTGAAGCTTTAAAACTTGGTGTTACAAATGTGACTGTGGCACCATCTTCGACTATTACTCCTGGACGGAGAGTGATTGAAGCGGCACCTTGGCATTCGCACGTCATCCCTGAAGAAAATGTGACATTTTGAAGGACAACTGCATCAGCTGAACAGTCTGGACATGAGCCCGAGGCGACATGCACGCCTGCCGTACCAGTCACAGTACTGCCGCTCACAGAGGAGGTAACGGTGAAGTCTCCGGGTATGGTTGCGGTGTAGCGACCATTCTGTTCGATGGTGCCGCCGTTAGCGGACCATATGGGGTCGATCTGATACACATTGCCGTTCTGGTCATACCCTGCGGCTGTGAATTGCTGTTGTTGTCCAACCTGCAAACTGACATTATTCGGAGAAACCTCTATTCTCGCTAAATATGCTGCTGGATCGACATGCACACCTGCAGTACCTGTCACAGTACTGCCGCTCACAGAGGATGTAACGGTGAAGTCTCCGGGTACGGTCGCGGTGTAACGACCGGTCTGGTCGATGGTACCGCCGTTAGCGGACCATATGGGAGTAATCTGATATACATTGCCGTTCTGGTCATAGCCGGTGGCTGTGAATTGCTGTTGTTGTCCGACCTGCAAACTGACATCATTCGGTGTAACATCAATTCTCGCTAAATATGCTCCGCCTCCCTGAATGGTTATGTCGGTGGAACCACTGATGCCTCCCTGGTATGGAGGTCCCTGGTAACACATTATATAGCCGTTGCCCTCCGTTACCGCTGTATAGGTACATTGAGGAGGATCGCTTCCCTCTACCGGGGTGATTGTGCCATGCTCGGCTTCCCAGTGGGGGTCCTGTATCGTTACGGGATTCCCGTTCTGATCACGACCTTCCGCGGTGAATGTTACGCTTTGCCCTACCTGCATCGTGGGATTGGATGGAGTGATTACGATACTGGTCAGCTCGCCCGGATGGGGAAATGCCTGCCCGCTTTGCAACACCAGCGCCGCCAAAACCGCCAAACTCGCCAACATTCCTCTCATCGCGCCCCTCCCGCCTGCCTCTTCAGCAGATCCGCAAGCAATTCCTCTTTTTGAACGTGTTTTAGGATTTCACGCTGTTGGTCCTCCTCAGCGAAATTCTGAACCTTTTCCCTGTACGCCCGGTGTTTGTCTTTGGCTTCAAATTGATCCAAGATCGGTTTTGTCACCAGCCATTCAGGCGCTTTCCCGCCATACGCATAGGCTTTGTAACTGCTCCAGGGATAATCCACAAGCCGGGCGACGATGCCGGCCCTCAAAGGATTGCGGTGAATGTAGCAGGAAAGCCTCATCAAGTATGCATCGTTTTCCACGATGATGCTTTTGAAACGACCCTGAAACAAATGATCGGAACGACCATGTCGGTTGTTGAATCGGCGGGTATAGGTCAAGGCCAGCCACTGCATACTCTTGGAAAGATTGGCGCCATTCGTTCGTAAAGGGATGTGATAGTGATTGGTCATCAACGTATAGGCAAAAACATCAACATGATACTGATCCGCCATCTCAGCAATCACGTCCAGAAATGTCAGGCGATCCCGGTCGTCATGAAAAATGTCCCTTCGTTCATTTCCACGGGACAAGACGTGGTACAGCCCACCCTCATATTGTATGCGCCATGCTCTGCCCATGAGGACACATATAGATCAGATGCAGTTTCAGGTCAAGCGTTTTATTCACTATGCAAGATCTAACACCAGGCGTCCACCAGGCGTCCAGGCGTCATTTGACACCAGGCCTCAGTACCTTTTCCGCTGGCTCCGGAGGGTTCCCCGCTTTTATCTGCCGGGCTCTCCATTCCTCGGTCAGCTTGTCTTAAAGCCATACTTCAGCACAGCCTGGCGATAGGTTTTCCAGATGCTGCCGTCTTGCAAGATCGAAAACGGCTACTTGTTCTTGATATGGACCTGAGAACCGCTCTCAAAGTGGATTTTGTCCAAAACATGAACGATTGGCGACTCAAAGGTCACTTTGGCCCCGCTTTCAACAACCACATTGCTCCCAATGGTCATGGATACGGTTCCTGTGCACGTACAATTCGTCCCGTTAGGGAACAGAACGTTTTCGAGCGTAACCGCAGCCCCAGAGCAGGTATTGCATGGCAACGCGGCAAACCACCAGTAGGGACCCGCTATGTTTCCGCCAGGCATCAGGGCTACCACATGCCAATAATAAACGGCACCGCTGTCCAGGTTATTTACCGCCATGCTGGCCGTTTGGAGGTTGGTCCCAATTCGGTTAAGACCCGTGGTCACGTCCTTCCCGAAATAGACGTCATATCCGGTGGCCCCAGCTACAGGGTCCCAGCGGAGCGTTGTATTGAATGCGAAAACACCCAAGCCATTTTCCGGATAGGGGCCGTAGATGCCCGGGCGAAGGTCTGAAGGGATTTTGGTCAAGCTGATATTGTATCCACCCATGCCATCGAAAAGAAAGTCCGATATCACAATGTGATAGAGCCCGGTTTGCAGGATGGTATGGTCGATCGTTTTGGCAACGCCCGAGGATGCCTCCTTGACACCATTTGGGGAGTAGAGATCGGCTACCGGCAGGACGCCTCCTGAAGTCTCTTGTGTGGTGATGACGACCCTGTCCCCGCTGTTTCCATAGACGTAAAAGGCGTCCAGGTCAGAGGGAGCGTTGATTGTCCCGCTCAGGGTCTGACCGCTTGCAATGGCCGCCCCATCCCGGTCATTGGGGGATGAGAAAGGGCCGGGTGTTTTCAAGAAGGAGATGTTGTAATTCCCGGTGTCATCCAAAAGAAAATCCGATATGAGAATCGTATATAGCCCGCTTTCCAGAAGGATGTGTTCAATGACCTTGGCAACGCCGGAGGATGCCTCCTTGGACCCGCTGGGGGCGTATAGGTCGCTTACCGGGAGCAGGTTCTCCGAGGTGACCAATGTCGTTATAATCACCAGGTCTCCCGCTTGGCCGTAAAATATCCAGGAGTCCGTTGCAGACGGAGAGGCGATGGCGCCGGATCTGGTCTCCCCCGAACGAATACCCCCCTTGTCCACACCGATGTTCGCCCATCCAAACCCCGGAAGCGCCAACAGGAAAAAAAACGCCGCGACCCCGCTAGCTCTTTTCATACAGCAACCCTCCTTCTAACGATCAAAGCAGTGAAATAATCCTCTGTGACCCGGTATCCGCCAGCACCACGGGCTGGCTGGGCTGGGTGTCCATTTCATCCAATTCCTTTTTTTGTTTTGGCAACTCTCTGGCCCACGGTTAGGCAGCTATACAACTACTTGACCGTTGCTAACCAGAGTCATCTCCGCCTCACCATCCAGGTTAAGTTCATCGCAAGTGGCTTACTGAATGTATTTGCCAACCCGAAAACCGAATTCGACACCAGACTTCACGATCTCGATTGAGATATTGAAGTGGGGGCAGCGGGACGTTATGTTGCGAGTTTGATTATGTTGCGTGATTGGGGAGAGGTGGGGAGGGGGTACCCCGCCGACCCCGCCCTATGATTGATATAAATCTATACCCCGCCTGACCCCGCCCAATGGCCAGGCGCCTTCATGGCACCATGATGCCGCATAAAAATGAGTATAGCTGCCCTGCTTTTACACCTTGAGGGTGCATCTCACGTTGCGAATCGGCACAAAATCAGTGTTTGCATAGGTCCATTGTTATGTTGTGAGATTTTTCTACAATTCTGTAGAATAGGACATAACCGGTTGATATAGCTATAACTTTCAGAATACAAATATTTCTTGAAAAACCTAACGATTTCAATAGGGTAAGTGAACTCGCAACATAAGGGACGCTGGTAAGAAAGTAAGTTTCGGCCAATACCAAGCGCGTTGCAACCCGCCATTTTCAGACCAATCTATCTCCTCTTTCCATTTCTCAAAAATCACGACGGCAATCTATCGCAGTTTTCTTACTTTGTTACCAGCGTCCCGCTTTACACTCCATCCCCCGAATCATGATGTGATGCAACACGCCGGGAGCGTCTAAACGGGCTTGTCTTGGCATGCGGTATTGTCCTCAAAAAAAATGCCATGTGTCAAATTATTTTGTTACCAGCGTCCCATGGGGCGCTCTTTTCATGATAGGGTCCTTTGAAGATCGTTTGAGTAAGCCCATCGTTTTCTGGGGAAGCGTGGTCCTCTCATCTCCAAACGCCTTCGGCCGGGATGCAGGACCACGAGCTCTTCCCCTCCACCACGACTCTCCCTCAAGGCATCAGGGCATTGATAAAACATCCTCCGGAATCACCGCCCCCGCCGGCCGCTGTATCCATCACGGTCACCTGAAGGCTGGCCGTGTGATTGCCTGGATTCCTGTCGTCATGGGGTTCCACCAACCTGGCGTAGAGGGTGTGGGCGCCTGCTTCTTTTGGATTCCACTCAGCCCAGGCATAGCCTTTGCTCCCGGTATTCCCCATGATGATGGGATTGGCGATGGCCTGGTCTGTTTCTTCTGGATTCCTGTCGTAAAAAATGACATCCGTATAGCGCAGTGATGGGCCGCTGAAAAACACCTCGGCCCGTAGCTTATAACGGGTATTCTTTTTGAGGATGACGCCGTTCTGGTTTGCATTTGTACCCTCCACCACGACCGAAAGGGAATCGGGCTTCAGGTGCACGTCCTGGGGAAGAGCAAGTTCTGCAAAACCGGCAGCGTCCTGAACGGTGACGCCGCCGTTCCAGGGCCAGTATCCCTCGTTGTTGCCGGAGTAGATGCGTCCGTCGCTGTATGACCACTCTTTATATCCGATATATTTCTGGCGCGTCTCTTCCCATTCATGAATCTCGTTGGGCAGATTGTCTTCCGGGTCGATGGTCACATAGAAACGGTAGGCTTCTCCCGCCTTATTTGCCACAGGCGTCCAGACAACATAGACTTCCGTCCAATCCCTGGCCTTTAGAGACGGATTGACCGTGGCTGTTCCGATGCCCTGGCGGTCTCCGATGATACTGTTGTCGCTCGTATTGATGAGCACGGACTCAAATTTGACATTAAATGATTGGCTGATGTCCTGATTCAGGCTGAGATTATACACCCGGGCGCACAGGCGGACCGGTGTACCGGCGACGATGGCTTCTCCCAGCAGGTCATACGTCTGGCTGACGGCATTCATTGTGTTGGACCGCAGATAGCACCCTGCCATTTCCATTCGGGAGACGTCCAAATTCAGATCATCCCAGACCTCTACCCCCGTGACATCCACACTGGACTTAAACCGATTCGGCAGGTTGAGCCCCATATCGTAAGAATGACCATACACCTGTCTATACCATCCGCTGCTGCTTCCCGTTGTCAGGTCAACGCCGTGGGCCACCTTCAGCGTCCCTGCATCGGTGATGTACACGATAGGGTTAAAGCTATATGCAGCGCTGAAAACAACAAGGGACTGGCTCGGTACATTCAACGTAATGCCGTAGGACTTTTTTTCCGTCTGGCTCCCCGTCTGCGCTCCCCCCATGGAGGTGCTTTTGTGAAAATTGAAACTGGCGCTGACGCTTGCGCCGCCGTATAGGGTACTCTTTCCGGTCTGGCGTGGCCCAAGCAGAAAAAAAGATTGGGATGTCGGAAGGTTGCATATTCTGTGTATCATGATGCAGGATTGTACGGTATTCTTGCCACAATGTAAAGACCCTAACGCGGATACCCGCAACCAAAATATCTCACACAAAGACACAAAGCACACAAAGGATTTTTTTGTAAAGAAACGGGAACATGCCCTTTTCTCTGTGTTCTTTGTGGCTCCGTGTGAGTCTATAAAATAAGGCGTACTGAGATACAAACAGATTTTCTTGTTTTTTGTGACAGAAAACTGGGCGATAAGGTACTAAACATCAAGACAGCAATTCTCATTTTGCCTTTGGCAATGATGCAATCCGTTTGTGGTGGGGCCGTTAGGCCCTGAAAAATCGCCTGACGCCGACACTACGAACGGTTATGCGGCGCATCAATCGCAGAATGAGAATTGCTGCTCCGAATTCCTATCTATTGACAAATTGTACCTGTTGTTTTATTGATAAATCAGAAAAATAACCTGTTGTTTTAGGAACCCATCAAAACGCCATACACTTGGGATAGGTAAATGCTTAGATTCGCATCAAAAGAACTGGACCGATGGCTGAAAAGCCCTAACCGAAAACCTCTGGTGCTCAGAGGGGCCCGACAGGTCGGCAAGACCTGGCTTGTGCGTGACCTGGCCAAACGGCAGGGTCTCAAGCTGATAGAATTAAACCTGGAGCGATTTCCCGGTCTGGCAGACCTGTTTTCAGAGAACGATCCAGAACAGATATTGAGGAATATCGAAGCCCAACTGGATATGGCCATCGACCCTGCCGCATCACTGCTTTTTCTGGACGAAATCCAGGCCGCGCCGGAATTGTTTTCAAAACTCAGGTGGTTCAGGGAGGACATGCCTCACTTGCCGCTGATCGCTGCAGGATCGTTGCTGGAATTTGCCCTGAACAAATACCAATACAGCATGCCCGTAGGCCGCATCACCTATCTTTATCTGGAGCCGATGTCGTTTTTGGAGGTTATCCTGGCCGCGGGCCATGAACCCCTCTACAAAAAGCTGGCGGGCCTGAATGTCGAAGCGGGGCTGTCCGCATCTCTTCACGAAAAATGTCTGGGACTGTACCGCCAGCTTTGCCTTGTCGGAGGGATGCCTGAAGTTGTCCAGGAATGGATCCAGACAAAAAGCATGACATCGTGCAACAAGCTGCAACAAGACCTTTTGGAGACCTATCGCGATGATTTTCACAAGTATGGCGGGGAGTTCGATGCCCTGCTTCTGGCAAGAATCATGCTGGCCATATCGGAACAACTGGGGAATAAGTTCGTTTACAGCCGGGTGGACTCCTCCGGAAATATGGCCCGGATCAAAAAGGCCCTGGCATTATTGACCCAGGCAAAGGTCTGCACCAGGGTCGTGCACACGTCCGGAAACGCTATCCCCCTGGGGGCCGAGTCAAACGAAAAATTTTTTAAATCCTTGATGCTCGATATCGGATTGATTTCCGTACAGTTGGGCCTTGCGTCCGCAAGCGCGTCAGAGGTGAATAACCGTATTTTTTCCAATAAGGGCGGGCTGGCTGAACAGTTTGTCGGTCAGCAGTTACGGGCGGCCCAGTCCCCGCTGACAGATCCCCACCTGTTTTACTGGCAGCGAACCGGGGGCAGATTGGGGGAAATCGATTATGTCATTCAACATGGAAGCCGCGTCGTTCCGGTTGAAGTCAAATCCGGAAAGGCGGGCAGCATGAAATCGCTCCACCACTTTATGGCGGAAAAGGGACATGACCTGGCTGTCCGTTGCGATATCAATCCTCCGTCAATAGAACGTATCGACATGAAGACGACCGTGGGCAGGCCTGCCTCATACCGGCTCCTGTCCATACCCGTTTATCTGGCTGAACGTATCGCCGATTTCATCGATCAGATTCAAGACCATCCATCCTAAGCCGCGAATATCGATCGGGCCTTCAAGCAGGCCGGTGGGAAAAATGGCCATCATCATACCGGCCTCCATCTTCCAATTCCCAAGCCCACAGGCGGGATCAGCCTGGAAATCTATTGCCCTTCAAGTTCCCGTTTCCCATCGATCTCTCTTTTCGTCCTCGAAAGGATTGCGTTTGAGATTGGGTTGCTGTGCTCGGATTTTCATGTGAGAGGCACAACCCCTATGCCCCTGCTCCAAGTAAACCCATACCTATTCACTATGCAAGATGTGACCCCTGCAACACCAAGATGTGACCCCTGCAACACACTGCGTTATAACCCGCTAAAATAAAATCGATTACAGACATAATATTTGACGTTATTATCGTATTCCGCTATTCTCCTGGCCATGATAAAATCCTTCCAAGATAAAAAGACAGAAAGAATATTCAGCAGGCAAATTTCAAGAAAGCTGCCGCAGGATATTCAGCGTATAGCGAGGAAGAAACTGGTAATACTTGATGCCGCGGTGCAATTGAATGATTTGCGAACGCCACCAGGCAATCACTTGGAGGCATTGGAAAGAGACCGGAAGGGTCAACACAGCATACGCATTAACGACCAATGGCGGATTTGTTTCAAGTGGAGCCGTGGTGATGCTTATGATGTTGAAATAACAGATTATCATTAGGAGGTTATATGAGCAAACAACTTCTACCCATCCATCCTGGCGAAATTCTTATGGAGGAATTTTTGGAGCCCATGGGAATCAGCCAGTATCGTTTGGCAAAAGACATAAGTGTGCCTCCAAGGCGTATTAATGAAATTGTGCATGGAAAAAGATCGATTACTGCAGATACTGCTCTTCGGCTTGGACGCTTTTTCGACATGTCGCCTCAATTTTGGCTAAACCTTCAAACTCGTTACGATCTTGAGATGACCGAGGATTTCTTGGCGGGGAGACTTGACAACGAGGTTCACGCTGTTCATGCTCAGCCGGGCTAAAATGTGAGCATGAACGCTGGTAAATAAGCCAAAAAAGTCAATTTATCAGCTGGTAGGCGTTCTCACGTGCGATGCGTTCCCCCCTTTCCACCGAAAATCCCACGCCAGGCGGACTCATTTCCAACCGAGCGGATAGGTCCCTCAGCGATATACCCAATTCCCGAAACAGTTCTTTGAGATATGCATTTTCCTGGCAGACAATCGATTTGTAGCGATTTTGAAACAGTTGCCCATGGCGCCGATGACGACGATTAAATCTTACTGCGTAGCCGGTGAGTCATCTTCTCATGACTTTGGCAAGAGGAACCCATCCCGTTCGAAACAGAAAATGTGCGTGATTGGTGAGAAAGGCCCATGCATAACAAGCCGTTTGGGTTTCCGGCAAAGGGCTTGAGAGCCGATCCAGAAAATCCTCACGATCCCTTATATCCAAAAATATCTTTCGACGCTCTATCCCCCGAATCATGATGTGATGCAACACGCCGGGCGCGTCTAAACGGGCTTGTCTTGGCATGTAGTATTATCCTGAAAAAAAATCCCATCTGTCAGCTTACGCCAATTCTCATTATGAGGCAGACCCAGTGTTAACATTCTGTGTGAGTGGCATCTTGCCACGACTTTTCGCGGCTCGGAAGCCGCTCCCACAAAGCTATTTTTCCAAAATGAGAATTGCTGTTCAACTTATTTTGTTACCAGCGTCCCATGGGGCGCGCATTCACGGTAATGCCGGTGGATTCAGTGTCCGTCTGGCTGGCCGATTGGGATCCCCCCATGGAAGTGCTGCTGTGAAAATTGGGTCTCCTAAAGTGTCTGCGCTTTGTTCCTTTACTGTTTTCTCTCCCACCACATAGGCAAGGCCATAGGTATGTTGGAGAAACATGTCGGCCTGGGTGGCGCCGTAGCCCACAAAGATCCTGGTCCCTTGGAAGGGCGGTACGGGCAGGTCCCTGACCACCTCTCGAAAAGTGACGGTTTCAAGAGGCCCGACCCTGCAGGGGAGCAGGAATGAGCCTCCGGTGAGCACCCATATGCCTCTGGTGGTCATGCAGAAGAAGTGTCCGCCCGTCGTCTTCGCGAAAATGAACAGACGGCCCAACTGGCCCTGCCGTTCGGTCGGGACCTGAACTGTGAGGCTCAGGGTCAGCCGCCAGATCTGCACGTCTTTATCCCAGAGCAGGGACGCTTGGGGGGCATTCAGCATGGTGGAGACGTCTTGGCCGGTGCCATATCTCAGACTCTGGTCTGGATTGACATCCACAGGGATCCCCTGGCTGTCGGCAGGCCGGTCGAAATCCAGGCTCTTGAACCGGATGGCCCGCAGGGTCTGATTGTAGTAACCCCGGTACCACAAGGTCAGGTTCACATGGTCTCTCACCAGCGTAAGGCCGGTATAATCCCATCGTGGATTGGGATCGTCGGGAGGATAGGTCATCCGCTTTTCACCGTTAACCACGTTGACGCGATTCATGAGATGAAAGGCCTGATTGACGCTCCCCAGCGAACTGTCGATGGTCCGGGCATAGGCGTTGAGCTTGGCCAGCCGGACAAAACGGGAGGGAGACAGGGTGTCGCCGGGAAGCCCTTCCAGGGCGTTCAGGTCATTCAGGCCTTCATAGGCAATAAGATGCTCCATTTGCTCGGGATAGGGCGGGCTGTTGGCCAGTACGCCCACACCTGCCGTTGCATCGCCGTCATAGATCTGTTGCACAGAGAATCCATTCTGTTGGGTCCACTCCACAATCAGTGTATTCCTGCTGGCATCATGGACCACAAGGTGCAAGGGGAGGTAAGGGTCGGTCTCTTCCACCACTCCCCAGACCGTGACCTGCTGGAGGACAGATTTGACTTGGTCGGTTGTCTCGAAGTTTCCGAGGACCCAGGGCACGAGGTCCTGGTAGTAGAGGGAGGACACAGTATTAGCAGCAGTATGGGCATAATCGGCTTCATTCAGCCAGAGCTGGGCTGCGGAAAGCCCCTTTTCGTTTAGCCCGTCAATATAAAGGCCTGTGTTTTGGGGGTCTTTGGCTGAATCCTCCTGGCTGCCCCCAAAGGCGAGTCCCACAAATCCATAGGGGTTTTGCCAACAAAGGCCTGCCACATTCCCGGGGGCCGTGGATTGCCAGCTCATACCCCGGGGAATGGTCTTCCACCGCAAATCCGCCTTTTCCACAGAGGGGTAATCCACGGTGCGGGCAGAAACCGCATCCTTTCCGCTCATGCCTGTGGTTTGCAGCATGACCTCCGAACAGGCATCAGATTGTTTGCCCCGGCAAGGCTCAACATCATTTTTGGCTCCCTGAATTTCATACAAATCCATTTTGCAATGGAAAAGTGGAAAAGACAAGCACGTTGGTACGAATCCGCCAAATTCGGGGGCGAATCGGCCAACGGGTGTGAGTTCTTTGCCGCTGCGGGAGGGTAACATGGAATTCCTATCTGATGGTGCTTGACGGGCAAGCCGTCCTTAAAACCCTAAAACAGCTATGGGGCATCGAGGAAGGTCTCAAGATCTTTTTCCCGTGTCGGCCGATGGTAGAAATAGCCCTGTTTGTCGACGTCCATGAACATGTCAGGCGATGCAGGCGACACCAAATTTGCTGTATCGGCGGGATAGAGGGATCTGAGACTGGTTGACGGGTGACTCAAGCTCCGCTGTTTATGAGCGAGATTTGATCGTTCAGGGTCCAGAGATCATAGAGATACCCGATGCCGAGGATGCCGCCTGTCAACAGGTAAACGATCCCTGTAAGCCACTTTCCCATATAAAACCGGTGAATGCCGAACAGGCCAAGAAACGTCAGCAAGACCCATCCGACCGTATAGTCGATCTCACCGCTGTGAAATCTAAAATCGGCCTTGCGGTCCATGGACGGAATGAGAAACAGATCGATAATCCAGCCGATAAGGAAGAGGCCCAAGGTAAAGAACCAGATGGTTCCAGTAACGGGTTTGCCGTAATAAAATCGATGGGAACCCGTGAATCCAAAAATCCACAAGATGTAGCCGACCGTCTTCAGATGGGTATCGTTTGAATGCGCCATAAAATATTCTCCTGTATTGTAACGTTACGCCATTTAGCGTTTTCTGGCCTCGTCATCTATTGTCTGCCAATGGCCCCCCTACAGTAAGTATTACCTTATCGCCTGGTTTTCTGTCAGAAAAAACAAGAAAATCCCTCTGCGCCTATGCCTCTTTGCGCGAGTCCCGCGGGATTGGTTGTGGGCATCCTCGTTGGGAGTCTCGACGGCTCATGCAACAGCTTGCTGCTGATAGAGGTACTTCTGAAAAGCGGCAAAGAGGGACCCGATTTCCTCGGGTCGGCCCAGGTCAGCGATGGCGTCGGCGATTGAACCGTTGTATCTGAGAGGGTTCCTCCAGGATGAAGGTGTAGCCCTTGCCCTCCAGGGCCGCCTCGGCCGCCTTGTCCTGCTCCAACCCGTCCATGTATTTGAGAAACAACAGCCAGGAGGTCTGCTCCGTGTAATCCAGCTCAGTGGTGCAGCCGGCCTCTTTCCAGAGGACGTCGTCGATATTCTTGAACGCCTGTTCAAACATCGGTTCCTGTGATCCTCTCAAGTCGCCATTCAGTCCAGAAGGCTCCGTCCCTTGTCGCCCTGACAAGGGGGTTTTTACTGAATGGAACAGGGCATGGTCCCGGGCTCAGGGTTTACGTTTCAGCGGTTAATGGTAAGGTATCTTATTGAAAATAAATCCAAAGTCAAGTGAAATAAGGAGCATCTAAGCAATCTTGACGGAGCATGGCCTCCAAAATGCCAATCGCTCTCACATGTCAGCAAAAAACCAACATGCCTGAACTCCGAATGAGGATAAAAGGCTGACGCCTGAACTCCGAAAGAGGAACAAATCGGCCAGGCAGGGCAAAGGAGGAGATGGAGGCCCATTGAGGGGGATGTAAGAGATAAGAGGGTGACATGCAAGGAACCGTTTCAACAGGGCATGAATGGGGCTTCCGGGAGGTTCTGTATTACGTCGTGGTTGCGTCTGTCAGATATCTCCTCAGGGACTGGACATACGTCTTCCACGGCAGGACGAGAACATCGTCCAGGCGGTATGGGTATTCTACCTGGGCAACGACGTGGAGTGGAACCTCCGGGTAGTCTTCCCGAAAGGCGCGAAGGCCGCTCAGATGGTTTCCGGAGATATGGGAAGTGGACTTGATCTCAAAGGCGGCGACCGGCTTTCCGAATTTTTCGATAATGAGATCTACCTCAGCCCCGTGGTTGGTCCGCCAGAAATAGAGACCAGCTTCACTTCGAAGGTAATTCAGCATCCGGTGGGTCTCCAGGACGATCCATTGTTCAAAAAGCCGTCCTGTGCGGACAGGGTCAGGCGGGGCCGTCAATTGCCGGTTCAGGCTGTTGGTGATGCCCTGATCAAACAGATAGAACTTGGGATGGGAAACCAGGCGCTTTCTCGGGCTTTTTGACCAGGCCTGGAGCCGAAGACCGATAAGGGTATCTTCCAGGATTTCGTAGTACGACTGCACGGTACGGGTAGGGACCTGGCACTCTCTTCCGATGGCCGTATAACTCACCAGTTCTCCGAATTGACTCGCGGCGAGTTCCAGAAAACGGGAAAAGCCCCCTATGTTCCTTACCAGCGCTTCTGCCTGGATCTCATTGGTGAGATAGGTTTCGGTGTACGCCTTGAGAACATCGATCTTGTCTTCCGGGTTCCTGCCGTAAACGCCCGGAAGGGTCCCAAACTGAAGGATGTCAGCCAGGGAAAAGGAGTCGGTGATTTCCTCGTAAACAAAAGGGGAAAGCCGGCGCTGCACTGCCCGGCCGGCCAGGAGATTGACCCCGCCCCGCCTCAGTTTTCGAGCGCTCGATCCTGTTAAAGCAAAGAGGCAACCGGTCTTTTCTATTAGATAATGAACCTCATTCAATAATTCCGGGATTCTTTGCACTTCATCAACGATGATCCAACGGGTTCCTTTCTTTTCGATTTTCTCCAGGGCTTCCCGACGAAAGAGGTCAGGATGCTTTGCATAGCGGAGAAACACATCGGTCATCAGCAGATCGATTTTCCAGGCGCCCTGGCCAAACGTGTGGTCCACCAGGGTACTCTTTCCGGTCTGGCGTGGCCCAAACAGAAAAAAAGATTGGGATGTCGGCAGGTTGCATATTCTGTGTATCATGATGCAGGATTGTACGGCATTCTTGCCACAATGTAAAGACCCAAAATATTGGGATGAAAAAAGGGGCGCTCATTCCTGGAGTGCGTCGCCCGTGTTCGGCAAAAAGGGGAGTTCCAACACCAGGGCACGGGGTGCCTTCAGCCATTGAAAGGCCCCATAACGCCAGATGCCGGCGCTCTTGTAGCGCACCACCCTCGGTGATCGTGAGGTATCTCCGGTATGCTCGGAACATCCGGGGCCACGTACGGGGTTTCGATGATCAGCGTCGGGTCAACCGGCTTCATGTCCCCATCGGGGTCCACGCCAGGCGCAAAGATGAAAGCCCTTTCCTTCCGGCTCTCAGTGTCCAGCAAAATGCGGCCAGGCGCAAGGCAGGGGGTTCTGCCGCTTCAGGTTCATGAGATGATGCTCCTTGCGACGTCACTTAACTAGTGGCTAAACGGAACCCCCTCTTTCGTAAAAGGGGGAATTGGAAGGAAATTTCCGGGTTTCCATTCAGGCACTAACTAACAAAACCACAGAGTGAAAATTCCGTACGGCTGCACATCGATGCTCAACAAAAGGTCGATAGAAACTGAAAAAGCGCTGATACTGAAACCGGAACGCTGAACACTCAAACCTGTGAACGGTTACGTTTGAGCACTGAACCGCTTAACCTGGGTCATACAGTTCTGACCCAATCGGCAATCGTTCCAAAGCCGTTCCAAACCATTTCCCCAGTCTCCGCATGGACGCACCGAATGGCATGAGGTCTGCAGTGGCCGACACACCATCCGCAGCCGCAGCAGTACTCCCGATTGAGACGGGGAACGCTGTCGTTTGTCTTATCCAGGCTCAGTGCCCCATAAGGGCAGACCCGTGCACAGACGCCGCACTGATCGCACCGGTCGGCATCGAATTCAGGGATGATCGGGGTGGTTTCGGCCATGGGATTTTCCCGCCGCCAGTCCCGAAGATACTGGAAGTCCTTAACCACACACGCCTGAAAATCCTGAATCCGGTGATACCCTTTACGATCCATGTAATCGCTTAACCCATCGATGCATCTCCTCAGGACCTCTACGCCCCTCGAATACAGCGACGAGCAGAGACCCGCCAGACCGCATCCGGCCATGAGATACCGTACGCAATCATCATAGGTAAACGTCCCTCCGCCGCCCAGAACGGGGATATTGACCGTTGCAGTGATCTCCATGACCTTGGCCAGAGAAAAGAGCTGCCATGGCCGGCCCATCAGCCCGCCCATGGAGGCGGGGACGCCAAAAAAGGTCCCGGTTTCGTGATCGATCCAGCACCCGTAGAACGAATTATTTGCCGAGATCGCGGCCGCTCCTGCCCGTTCGACGGCCATGGCCACGCCGGCTATGTTGACGCACTGGGGAGTCATCTTGAACATGATCGGAATATTGACCGCCTCCACACAGGCCTTCGTCACCTGGTAGGCCGTCTTCGGGTCCATGGCCAGGGGGGCGCCCACCTCCTTCTGTGCGTTGACGGCACCGAAGGTGGCGTGGGGGCCTCCTGTGTCCAGCTCCACCATTCGAACGCCCGCAGCCTCCATGTCCTTTAAAAACGGAATCCAGGTGTCGGCATCCGGGCCTATTCCCGAACAAGACCCGATAAATAGCACATCATGCGCGTTACAGGTTTCCAGACACCTGGGGAGTTCCTCGTCGCGCCATCTCTCATACGGCATGTTATGGAACATCTGGCTGCACACGAAGGCATCGCCCAGCTCCTTGCCGAACCGCTTTAGAGAGTAAAAGTAGGGTCGAGGCCACCGGTCCGGGCCGTCGATTCGATGCACGGTTTTTCCGATGATCCAGCCGATCCCCTGCTCAACGCATCGTCTGAGCAGCCTCTCGTTCCCGCCAAAATCACAGGATGTGACGCCGATGGGGTTTTTCACCTCTATGCCGCAGAAATTCGTCGATAAGTCGGCCATCCTCTCTCCTTTTCCGTATGGTTCCCTCTCCTCCGCCTGGGCGACCATCGAACACATCAGGACAGGCCTTGGGAGCTTTTCTGTTTATTCCTTGTGTAAAAAGATGATACCATCATCCTTTGATGATGAAAAGAAGATTGGGCTGTTCCCCAAACACTGCCCAGCGTAACGTCTCAATCTTTCAGCGGGAAACGCCGCATCCCGCCTATAGCGGGAAAACCTGCCCGTGAACGATTACGAAAAATCTTTATATGGATTTTTCCTGGGTTGTCTTCGATGATATCATCTCCAGGAACAACAGACCCAGATCTGCATGGCTCAAGCTGGCTGAAAAATTTCCCGACAGAATCATGATTGGAAGCGACCTGTGCGGACGCTTTGACGGGCTTGGTCCCACCATGGCCCGGTACAACACATTTCTGCGATCGCTGTCGCCCAGACATGCGGAGATGATTGCGAAGGAAAATGCAGAAAGGTTATGGTTCTCGGAATAGGAACAGTCCAGGAATGCAGCGGGAGCTGCAGCTCTATTAATGGCCAGCAATTCTCATTACGACGCAGAACCGCCGTTAACAATCTGTGTGAGTGGCATCTTGTCATCCCGCTCGGCGGGACTCGGAAGCCGCTCCCGCATGACAATTTCGCCAAAAGGAGAATTGCTGATTAATGGCGTACCAATATCCATTTTTTCATTTCAATTATCCTCCAGTTTTTGTCGTCCGTATTCCTCAAATCTATTCCCTCCTATCCGCTGAATGTGCATTTCGTCATTTTTGCTGGATATCGGATCGCCGTCTCATTGGAGCCCGAGGACTCTTATCACCCCCTTCCTGTCTGCAAATTCGCCTCTCCAGCCTCGCGAGGATGATTTCTGGCACTCCGCGTCTTTGGGAAGACCTGTTTTGGTAGGGTTTGCCTGAGCCGGACCAGAAATCCAACTTCGTCTACCACTGTTGACAACTTGTTGACGGTTCTGACCGTAAACATATTTTTGTGTTATGCGGAATTCTGCAAGAAGGCGTCATTCGTTCCCATGCTGGAATGTGGAAAAAAAAGAATTGGGGCATGGAAATGAAAAATCGAGGAGGGGTGGGTCTTGAATCGACATTTTTAGCTTGCATATTTCACATAGAAGGGTAAAATTGAGGCGCAATTTTTACCTGGAACGCAAATTTTTTCAGGAACAAATGGATAAATTCACCAAAAGATTCTTTGTCGGCCCTGCAGACAGTTTCTTTATTTTCGGACCCCGAGGCACCGGCAAATCCACCTGGCTCAAGAAAACGTTCCCAGATGCCTACCTGGTCGACCTCTTAGACGACAGCACCTTCAGAAATCATCTGGCACACCCAGATCGTATCAAACAGATTGTCCAGGCCAACCCGGGGACAAGACGGTATATCATTGACGAAGTCCAAAAGGCGCCCGCCCTGCTGGACAGCATCCATTCGCTGATCGAAGATTATAAGACCCATCAATTTATCCTTACCGGTTCCAGCGCTCGCAAACTGCGTCGCGGCGGTGTGAACCTCCTTGGCGGCCGCGCCTTGCTGACCCATTTCCATCCCTTCATGGCGGCTGAACTTGGCTCCGACTTCTCTCTGGACGCGGCACTCAAAAACGGTTTGATTCCTCTTGTCGTATCGGCAAACGAACCTGAAAAGACCCTCGCGGCCTACATCGCCCTCTATTTAAAGGAAGAGGTCAAGGAGGAGGGGCTGGTGAGAGACATCGGGTCATTCGCCCGTTTTCTGGAAACCATCAGCTTTTCCCACGGCAGCATCCTCAACCTCAGCAATATTGCCCGAGAGTGCCAGGTTTCCCGAAAGATTGTCGAGAACTATCTATCGGTTATCGAAGATCTGTTGATTGCATACAGGCTTCCGGTGTTTGCAAAGCGTGCCAGGCGCGCCATAACGGCACAGCCGAAATTCTATTTATTCGATGCGGGCGTCTATCACCACCTGCGCCCGCGGGGACCTCTTGACAGTCCCGATGAAATCGGCGGCGTGGCCCTGGAAGGTCTGGTCTTGCAGCATCTCAAGGCCTGGTGCGATTACTCCGAGGGGCAGGTGGACTGCTATTTCTGGCGATCTCGCGGCGGGGCGGAAGTGGATTTCGTCTTGTATGGAGAGGGTCTCTTTCAGGCCATAGAGGTGAAAAACGCCAAACAGGTTCACTCGACCACCCTCAGGTCGCTCAAGACATTTCTGTCTGACTACCCGGAGGCCACCGGGATACTGCTGTATCGAGGTCCGGAGAAACTAATGATTGACGGGATTCCCTGCTGGCCGGTTGATGAGTTCCTCCTTCAACTCAAGCCAAGCCACTGGCCTTGGCTGTAATAAAGGTTTCGTCAAAAACCCATTCAGGATTGAAAAAGCCTGTGTTGATGGTCGATTTGAAAGTAGTTGGCTGTTAAGAGCCGTAAAATACAAATAGAGCGCTACAAGTCAGAACTCAGAACAGCTCTGAACACGCTCTAAAATGACTTTCTATATTAATTTCAAATGGCTATTCGCGCGTCCGGGAATTTCACGCAACCTTTAAATTATCGCCCATAAACGGAATACCGTTTCAGCCTCTATCAATAAGGACTGGAGGTCAGAGGTCACTACTCGAAGGTCGGCAGTCAGAGATCACAAAAACCGCCATCCCAATCATCCTATTCATCCAATCCTTCCAGTTATCCAGCTATCCCATCACGGCCGTTCGGTCAGGAGCGCCTGAATCTCTTGATGATGGCCGTCCCTCATGATGTGAAGGGAAAGCGTGTCTCCCACCTGCATGCCACTGATCTGTTTGACCAGTTGTTCCATGCCTGTGATGCGATGTTCATTGATGGCGGTGATGATATCGCCCCCCAATCGGAACCGGACGCCATCAATGGCCACCTCCCGGTTTCCCCCCCTGAGGTCAGCCTGATCTGCCGGTCCCCCGCGAATGACCTGAACTACCAGGACCCCCTCATGCACGCTAAGGCCAAGACCTTTCGCAATATCGCCCGTGATCGTAATGCCGGAAATGCCAAGCCACGGCCTCGCCACCTTGCCCGAGGTGATCAATTGCGTGACGACCTCCTTTGCCAGGTTGATGGGTATGGCAAACCCGATGCCTTGATATCCCCCGGAGAGGCTAAAGATAGCCGTGTTGACCCCAATGACCTCCCCGTTGGAATTGAGAAGGGGGCCGCCGGAATTTCCCGGGTTAATGGCCGCATCGGTCTGAATCAGGTCGTCCATCTGGTTGCCGTCCTCTGTTCGAATGCTTCGGCGGAGGGCGCTGACGATGCCGGTAGTGAGGGTATGAGTCAGGCCAAAGGGGTTACCGATGGCAATCGCCTTCTGTCCCGGGCGGACAGAGTCGGAGTCTCCTAAGCGGGCTACCGCATTGACTTCTCGGGGCGAAATTCGAATGACAGCCAGGTCTGACGAAGGATCGCGACCCACCAGCGTGGCCTGGATTTTTTTCCCGTCGGCCATGGTAACCGTCATGTTCTGGGCATTGGCAACCACATGGTTGTTGGTCATGATAAAGCCCCGATTATCAATAAAAAAGCCGGAGCCCTGTCCCTGCTGGGGGATGATCTCCATCCAGAAATTCATTCCGAGAGTCGTGGTGGCAATGTTGACGACCGCCGGATGGACCGCTTCAAACACATCGATATTAATCTTTTCATCAGCAGAGACAATGACGGGCCTCGTCTTGCCGTCGGATTCTGGTGCGTTAAAGTCGAGGGATTTAGCAGTCGGCCGTGAATCAGGAAATCTCCCGGGTTCATCCTTTTTGAACCACAGGAAGGCCAGAACAAGTATCGCTCCGATCAAAATAAATTTGGTTTTGTCGTGTGTCATCAAAATTCAAACCGCCGGCATTCCTCAACGCTGCCGGAAACAAGTGGATAAATGAGGATGGCGAGGAACGCCCCTTTGCTGAGCCTATTCACGATTATCACTTCCAAAATCTTTCCGTCAACTCAAAAACCGCTTTTCCCGCCTTCCACTTCTATTCTCTGAAGCCCTAAATGGCGAATCGACATAACCCTGCACCCCATCGGACAGTGGAAACCGGAGACGCTCAACCCTCATCAATTCTCACTTTGGGAAAATCGCCGTGTGGGACCGGCCTCCAACCCGCGAAACGTCGTGGCAAGATGCCCTTCACACAAAATGTTGATGCCGGGTCTGCCTCCTCATGAGAATGGCTGACATGTTTGTCATTTACTTGACCCGGCGACATATCTCTCTTATAATCCTCATCGGTCAGCATTCAGGGGAAAAGATCGCCCGTACGTCAACTGCCTAAAAAGAGGAGAATCCAGATGAGAAAAAAAGTCACTGTCATTGGCGCCGGAAATGTGGGCGCCACCGCTGCCATGCGTGTCGCCGAAAAAGAACTGGCCGATGTGGTGTTGATCGATATCATTGAAGGCGTTCCGGCAGGCAAGGCCCTCGATCTGACCGAGGCGGCGCCCATCGAGAAGCACGATGCCAGGATAAGCGGGGCCAGCGGAGATTATGGTCCGGCCAGGGGCTCGGATATCGTTATTATCACCGCGGGCATCCCCAGAAAACCCGGCATGAGCCGGGATGATCTCCTCTCCACGAACATGGGGATCATGGGCTCCGTGACAAAGGAAGTGGCGGCAGTCGCCCCCGATGCAGTCCTGATTATCGTGAGCAATCCCCTGGATGCCATGTGCCATGTGGCCTATGATGTGAGCGGCTTTCCCAAGAATCGGGTCATCGGAATGGCCGGAGTCCTCGACTCGGCCCGATTTCGAGCGTTTATCGCCATGGAACTGAATGTCTCGGTCGAGAATACGCACGCCTTCGTATTGGGAGGGCATGGCGATACCATGGTTCCCCTTCCCCGGTATTCTACCGTCGCAGGCATCCCCATCACCGAGCTGATGCCTCCGGAGCGGATCGAGGCCCTGGTGGAACGGACCCGGAACGGCGGCGCCGAGATCGTGGGTCTTCTCAAGACCGGAAGCGCCTACTACGCGCCCTCCTCAGCGGCTGTTGAAATGGCCGAGGCCATCCTCAAAGACAAGAAGAAGATCCTCCCCTGTGCCGCCTGCCTGAGCGGAGAATACGGGATACAGGATCTGTTTATCGGCGTTCCGGTCAAACTGGGTGAAAACGGCGTGGAGGAGATTATTGAGATCAAGCTGACAACTGCGGAAAAAACAGCTCTCGACCATTCCGCCGAAGCGGTTCGTAAACTGGTAGAGGACATCAAGCGACTCCGTTAGACGCCCAGAGGAATCACGTTGGATGCCAAAACGATTCTGGGTCATCTTGAAGCTGTGGCCGAGCAACTCGGGGTTGAGATCCGTTATGAGCCGATGGAAGACGAAACGGCCCTTTCCCCGGGGGGCTTGTGCCGAATAAGGGACAAACAGATCATTATTGTCAATTCAAGAGCCCCGGCCCGGGATCAGGTCGGAACGCTGGTAAAGGCCTTGAGACGGCTTGATCTGAACCAGATCTATCTCAGACCGGGGATTCGGGATCTCCTGGAAGGCGAAATCGTCGAGGAGGAAACAGAATAGTCAGAAAGCCGCTTCCCCACCTTCCAACTGTCTCAATTCCTGAATCCCTCAACTCCCTAATTCCTCAATTTTGAATCCCTCTCACCCCCCCATATCCCTCTTGCGGTCCAGATGTTCATCCGGCACAGGATAACCCGTGCCCTCGAAGTCGCGTGCTGCGTCCGAAAAGCTCTTATAAATGCGTTTTGGCGTGAGAAGGAGTCGCGTCACGAAGCCGAAGGTCCCACTTCCCAGGCTTTTCAAAGGAATATAGTGTACATTCGGATCGGAAAACGGTCCGTCCACCTTGAAGTACTCTGCATAAAGGGATTTGTCATCTCCAGTCAGCAGATACCCCGCCACCGGCACCTTGCTGACAAGGAAATCAATCGTCCCAAGGGGCTGGATCCCTATTTCCGCATTTAGCCTGGCCGCAGAGAGGTCGGCCTCGCCCTTGGCCGCCGCGTTGAATGCCGGACCCCGCATCACAACGTCCTCTGTCTTTGCAATCCCCTTCTCCAGGTCGAACTGCCCGCCAATGCTATCGAAGTAGATCCCTTCCTTTGACAGATGGGTCGGCCTCGCCTCAAACATCCGCTGAAGGCTCAGAAAATCCAGAATTTTGATAAAGACAGAGGATTTTTTCAACACGCCCTGATCGACCAGGACATTGGCGTTTCCGGTGAGGCTTGAAAGGAGGCTTTCGCTGCTGGCCCCTTTGGCAAACAGGAGCGCCTCCAGGGTCAACAGACCGTCGGCACGGGAGGTGATGAAATCAAGGGATGCGGGAAGTTCCCCTAAGGGTTGCCGGGTCATATCGATATAGCTGGAAAAGAGTATTTCAGGTGATTTCCCCCCCTTCACATGTCCCCTCAGCAGCAATTTTCCATGTTGCCAAGCCACGCTGGATCGAGTGATATAGAGGTCCCCCGCACGCAGGGAACACTCCATTCTGAGGGGGCTGTAGTGAAATTCTTCCCATTGACCCCTAACTGCCGTTATATCCAGATGGATATCCGATTTTTTCATGAACTGACCCGCACCTTCCGACCATGCAGAGGAGACCGTCCCCTCGGTTGAACCGAGTCCCTCTTGCCTGTGATGGGGTGGTTCCTTGAACCAGGCGATAATCCCGGGAAAAATCAGATTCGAGAGATCCAGAAAATCGGATTTAAATTTTATATCGCCTCTTATCCCGTCCCATCCCTGCAGTTTCCCCTCGATGTGGAGGGGGTTTCCCCCCAATTTCAGGTCCATGGATTTGATGGCAAGGTCTTTTTCGCGAAATGTCACGGCAAGGTTGCACGCTTCGACCGGATGGGGAAAATCGGGGGTGGCAAAAGAGAGATCGCTTCCCTTTGCCTCGCCCGTAACAGCCATCATCCTCGGTTCCGACCGGGATCCCTGGATGGATGCGTCACAGACCAGGGTCCCCTTTCCCTTCAAATTTCCCTGCTTGAAACGAATGCCCAAGTCCTCCAATCGGAGCCCCTGGCTGAATACCCTCAGATCGAAGCGCCCTTCTTTCTGCAGATCAACCGTTCCGGTCAATCCAAAGGAAGATTCCCCCGACGTGCATGTCAGTTTCGAGAAATGGACCGTCTCCCCTGGCTCAAGTTCCCCGCTGAAATCGAGGTTCCCTTTTGTTCCGAAAGGTTCGACCGTCATCGAATCTGTCTCAAGGGAAATGTCTTTCAGGTCCAGGTCTCCACTGAAACCCCACTTTTTTTCTTCTTTGACGAGGGTCAATCGGCACGGCGCCGGCTTCTTGAAAAAAATCGTTGAATCGATCTCAGGGTAAAAATGTCCGATCAGCTCCACCAGGTCTGCCTTTGCCAGGATGCGGACCTTTCCGGTCTCCCAGGATTCTCCGATGTGGCCGGAGGCTTCCATGGCGGTTCTCCCCCATCGGCCTTCGACGGCAAACCGCCTGTTTTCTGTCCCATCGACAATCAACTCTCCCTGTTTCAGGAAGACCGGAAAAATCAGCCCGGCGCTGCTGGCAATGGCACAATCCCGGAATGTGAGGCTCCCCTGCAACAGTTTGGGATACGGCCAGTCCTTTTCGTAGCCCACCTCTATCGTTCCGTCGATCTTTCCGGTAGTAGAGGAGAACCCCTCAAGATGCTGGCGCACCTCGTCCGGAATGAGAGGCAATTCCTTCTGCTGCAGCAGGTCCACGATATCAACCGATCCAGCCGCGGTCACACGAATGTCGGGTGCATCGTCATAAAGGCTGCTCACCTTGAGGGACCCGTCCTGTATGCGTGAGTTGCTGAAGTGGCCCGCGATATGGAATGCGCGGACCCCCCCCTTCTCAATCTCCAGTTTTCCCGATACCCCTTCAACCGGTATCCCCCCGGCATCCTTAAATGCGGTGAGGTCGGTGCAGGTGAGGTGCAACAGGAGGGCCCCGGCATTTTTCGGGAGATCGAGGTCCCCGATCTGACGAAGGCTTCCATCGAGTGAGAATCGATCCACCCGTACCTGGCCGCCTGAAAATATGGGAAAAAGCCGGGCATCTACCCACTGGGGAAGGAGCGATGATGGAAAGATCCTTCGAAAAGTCTCCACCGGCATGGCATCGCCCCTCACGCTGATGTTCAGATGAGGATTCGATCTGTCCACAAGATCGAGTCTGGAACTGACATCCAGTGTGAAGCCGGGGCCTCTCACCTGAAAGGATGGAATCTTCAACTCGGTTTCTGTATAGGATGCGTCAAACGGGACGAGGAGCCTCTCAAAGGAAAACGACTTGATGTCGCCATCATCGATAATCGCAAAGTCGAGATCGTTGAGCGTGATCTGTCCCTTTACCGAAATCCCTGTGCTGAGGGTCCCAAAGGCTGTTGCGTCTAAGTCCGCCGTCCCTTTCTTTACGGGCAGGTCCGGCAACTGGATATGGGACAGGGGAAGTCCGCGCGCCTTCAGCTTTACATCGGCTGAGAACCCCGATGTTGGGTCCCAGGTAATACATCCCCTGGCAGAGAGGGGGGCCTCGTCCCCTTTGTAAGCCATCTTCCCGTTCAGCATCATATCAAATGTGGCCGGATCAACGGAAGTGCGGGAAAGGCGCAGATACAGGTCCCTGAACATGAATGGCGTTCCTTTCAAGGAAATCTGCGCACGTTCCAGGGTAACGGACGGGAACCCGGCCAGGGCCTTCAAGGGCGTTTCGCCAGAAATTTCAGCCTTGCCGGCGGGTGTAGCCTGCCAGCCCTCATCCGCGTCCAGTTCCATTCGAGGCTCCACAAGCGAGAGCGCAGTAGGGACAATGTTTCCCCTGATCAATTCCGGCAGAGAAAGGGTGATGCTGATTCTGGATGCGGCAACTGCTTTGGCCCCATCGGCCCCCCTGACCTCAAAATCCCGCGCTCGAATTCCGACCCCTTTCCAGAAGATGAGTCGAATTCGGCTTGCATGGATATCATATCCCACGGTCTTCGAAAGTCGCTGCAGGAGATACCCCTGAACCGACGCGTTCTCGATCAGGGAGTGGAGAAGGAGGACCGATCCGGAGAACAAGAGAAAGAGGAGTAATGTTAGAAAGAGGATGGATTTTATGCGTCTGAATGCCATTGTTCAAAATAATCGCTTAAAATTTTCTTGTGATCAAAGGCGAGAGGGTCAGGGAGGGAGGTCTGATCAAAGATGCCGATCTCTGCGGCGTCGTCAGCGGCTTTAGGGGTCCCGGTTGGCCTCCCCACAAAAACCACCGAGATGGTATGATGCCGCGGGTCGCGCGACGGGTCTGAATAGGCGCCTAATTGATACAACAGCTCCACCTCAAGTGATGTCTCCTCCACTGCCTCTCTCCTGGCCGCTGACTCGAGGCTCTCCCCGTAATCCACAAAGCCGCCCGGAATCGCCCATCCGGGGGGTGGGTTTTTTCTCCGTATCAAGACGATAGAGGGGCCTGAACCAGAGGACGGCCCTTTGGTACGGCTTGAATCTATCTCGATAATAATGTCAACCGTGGGAAAGGGATTCCGGTATTTCTCCACGACCTTCCCGCAGTTGGGGCATACAAGGTGATCTTTCATGTATTCGGTTTTAACGTCTCATGCAGTAAGTGATCGATTTCAGTGTCTGGCAAAAGGGTATCGACAGGCCTTGCCGAGGAGATTATCTATATATAATAGGTATCCGGCTAAAAGAAAAGCTGAATCTTCGGTCGGTGTGCCAGGCGTCTGCTTTGGATGAAGGTTTCCGATGCACAACCATGGAAATCCCGTCAGGCTATCTTTGAACTTGACGCTCACAAGGCATCCCGGTAAAGTTGTTATTTGAAAAGGAGGGGTTAACGGATGGTGTCCTTTCTGGCAGAACACCTTGTCGCAGAGCTGGGACTCCTGGCCGGGGCCATATATGTTGCGGCACTCATCACGGCCATTGACGCGCTCATGACCAACCGGACGGCCCAGGGGGCCATTGCCTGGGCGGTATCGCTGATCACCCTTCCGATGGCGGCCCTGCCGCTCTATCTCATCTTCGGGAGGAGCCGGTTCAACGGATATGTGGCAGCCCGCCGAAGCAACAATCGCGATCTGAAATCGATTATGGACCGGCTGGCCGCATTCGGTCCCACCTTTCAGGCATCCATGGCATCCGGCCGCGAGAGCTGGCGGGCCTTGGAAATGCTGGCCCTGATGCCCTTTACCCATTCCAATCGGGCAACGCTCCTCATTTTGATCACCACGCTATCCCCTTCGTCTGGATTGACTGAATACTTATCTTAACCCAACTTCATGGTTTTCGCGGCTCCAAAGCCCGAATTTGGGCTATTTTGGTATCCTGGTACACTACGATCAATTGGGTTAACTGAGATAGGGGCTTGGCGTCTTGATTCCAACATGGAACCGTTTTTCAGCTTCCTTCACCCTCTCCATTCTTTCCGGGTTCAGGAAGGGGCCGTACAGGGGGTCGTCTCTCTGAGGTAATCTGCTGGTGAGTTTTTGCTCCAAGTGAAAGAGGACGGCTATGGATTTGTCGCAGACGGGATAGCCTCGGTCATCGAGTGGGACGACCGGGTCAGGAGAGACCTCGGATATGTTGTTAATATCAACAAGCTTGAGGTTCCCGGTCGGTGTCAGCAACAGGTTGCCGACGCCTGCGAGATCGGGCACAAGGTGAAACTCTGTAATCAGCTTCCTGACCCGCCAGACAAATTCTTCGGCACTCTTCCTCACCTGATCTATCCAGCGATCCCTCGCCCCTGGCAGGTCTTGGCGGTCATCCATGGCCATGCGGTCCAATAGAGAATGGAGATGGCGTTTTCCCAGTTCGCCCCAGGGCTCCAGCACCTCGCCAGCGACGTATTCCTGAAGCCCGGCAAGGAGAATTTCCCGTTTCTCCGGGCCCACATAGTCCACCAATAATTCAACCGGCCGGGCGATATGGTTCGGGCCAAGGGAGGACTCCACGGCCTTGACCCGTCGTATCTCTTCCATCGCCTCTGCCAGACCGTTGAACCTCCTCCTGAAGATCCGCAGCATCTTGAGGGGAACCGCCCGGGGAAACATCCACAGCCCGTCCACGAGCACCCCTCCCTTTTCCCGGTCCACATCCTTCGGATTCAGAACCTCCATGAGATGGGATCGCAGACCCACGCGATAATGCCGTCTGAAGAAATAGTTCGCCGGACTCCGAATAAAATTCAATTGCAGGATGTCGCTGTGCGTCAGATATGGCCGATCGCGTATGTCAACAGGTGAAGCGGATTTCATCTATTTCTGCAACCGTTCAGACATTCCATGGCTGTCAAAGAGCGCCTCTTCGTCTTCAACGCTATATGGCTCAGTCTGTGATGCGTCCGGACACTCGAATCTCCATTTGCGGCGCGACGGGGTTGTCCGTCTTCAGAAAAAGGGTATCATTATAAATCCCTTTCTCTTTCTTGAGATTTTCGACCGTAAGGGTATAGGTCTTCTTCCCGGATTCTACGGTCTCCTTGAGATCCCATTTGATGAATATTCCGCTGTGTGCCTTCACCTCGGTGATAGAAAAGGAATGGTTCCCCTTGGGAACAATCGTGACCGTTCCCTTGATCGACCCTTCGGCGCGTCCGTTCAGCGCCACATATCGAGGCTCAACTGATGCGATCTGCGGCGCCCTGATATTTCCCCAAACCGGAATCACGATCTCCTGCTGAATTTTGTTCGTGGTGAGAAGGCGGATGATGTCCTGGTATCTTCCCGGTGTTGTCTTTGTATTTTCAATGACCAGCGTATACGCCTTGTCACCCGTTTCCTCCGCGCCAGCGGAGACAAGACGGATGTCTTTTCCCTGATCCGCCTTGGCACTGGTGATCTCGAACAGCCCCTCCGAGGCAGGGGAAACCTTTACCGCAAGCTTCAAATTCTGTCCGACCTCGCCGTTCAGCACCACCCTTGGCGGTGTGATGTTTGCAAACTTCTTGACCTCGCCCGTGACTGTGAGATCTGAGATAGGGCGTTCTGTATCGTTCGTATGGACCTTGATCGTTTTTTTCAGGGTTCGTCCGCCATAGCCATTTGTATCCAGCTTGACAGATATCTTTCCCTCGCCGCCTGGAGGGATCTGCCTCGTGAACGAGGCAACGATGCACCCTCACCCTCCCTCGACCCGTTGGACATCCAAGACCCCCGTCCCTTTGTTTTGAATGACAAAATCGTGAGGGACGGATAGCCCTTCAAATACCGCGTCGAAGGTGTAGACGGATTCGGGGAATGAAACCAAGGCCGTTGCCCCGGTCTCCTCCTCTGCGCCGGAACAGAGCATCACACAGCAGAACATCAAAACCGTGAACAAACAAGCTGAAAAAAAACCCTTTTTCATCCTCACAAATCCTCCTGAATTGACTACGATTGACTAACTATCCTAAGAAGCGAGAATCCAAGATAAATAACGGGTATTGAAGGCTCATTCTCAGACCGTGGCTGATCGCTATTAAACGGATGAAAAAAACCGCTCATCAACTCAAGAGCCTTCCCTCTGACACCTTGCGCCACGTATCTACTTGAGATCATACACGACAAGTCGACTTTGAGGAAATCCCAGGAAGTAACTCTCACTCGTTACGGTGGCCACAATGAGTTCCGGAAGGCTGTCATTGTCCAGATCGGCAACCTTGTAGCCTACCGTTGTGCCCGACAATTTGGGGGTTACCCACTTGCTGACAAGACTGGCCCCATCCCAATCCATAAAATGGACCTTGCCGCTCCCAAACCAACGCATGTCACCGAATATCCGGGCCACCTTTGAATGGTTCTCGCAGATGACGATTTCCTTCTTTCCATCTCCATTGATATCATGCAAAAAAATGGGCGATGGGATAAAGACCCGTATGGGTGTCTGGACCATACGGTTGACATTGACATCCAAATAGTCCATATACGCCAGGCTCCCGCCGAAGTAATCGTCGCTTTTCCAGAGAACCTCCCCTTCTTGACTGCACACGACAAGATGCTCGTAGGCGTCTAAAAGGGTCGTGGATATGGCCCCTTTTCCTTCCAGATCGCTCTGAACAAAATTGAAAACATTTCCCTTCGCTGGAAGCTTCAAGGCCTCGGTGGCGACAAACCCGTTCCCTTCGCGTTTCAATACATATACATCTCCCACATACTTTCCAGAGGTCGCCCGCTTTTGTCCCAGGAGCGTCTCGCCCCTTCCCGGGAGGTCAACCACGCGAATCAGCCAGCTTTCCCTCTTTGCTGTCTCCTTGAAATTGCTGCCGTCCCATTCCAAGACGTAGGTGGACGCGTTGGTGGCGGTCAGGTTGCTGACATAAATCTCGTCCACGCCATTGCCGTTTAAATCGGCAACGCTCACATAGATGAAATTGGGGGACCAGGTCCCTTTGATTTCCTTGAACTGAACGAGCCTGTTCTTCGTCCACTTGTAGACAACGATCGTGTCCTTGTCGATCATCACCAATTCCGCTTTTCCGTCTCCGTCCACGTCCCCTGCCTCGATGCCCCTGATTTCCAGTTTGTAGCGTTGGACATAAGACGGTCTCTGGCCGGATCCGCCCGGTCCCTCGCCCACGGCAATGATGGGGCCCGAATCTGTCTGCTCTTTCTCTACATGGCGCTCCTGCGTCGAAACCTCTTTCCCCATGATCTTGGCGTTGATGTTTTCGGCAAACTGATTCACGGTAGGGATCACCCCGTCCATCCCTTTCGACTGGTCAAAGGCGGTAACAAGTTCATCCGATTTGGCCACATCAAGGATTTTGGCATCGATACTCACACTGTCTCCAAAGACGGTGACGCTTCCAAAAATCACATAGTTGGCACCCAAAGCACTACCCACCCTCACTGCCTTTTCCTTGTCCAGAGGGCCTGGCACTGCGTCAACCTCCTTTTTGACCGCTGCCTTTTCGATAATGTCCACTTTTCCCTTCCAGGCCAGCCGCGAGTTGAGCATATCCATGATGCCGGACTGGAGGAAGCTGAGGTCACGGTCTGCGTTCATTGTAAAAGGGAGGACTGCGATTCTTTTTTGGGCCTCCTCCGCAGATAAAGACCCCTGACCAAGGATAAAAAAGAACAAAATTACCAGGAAATAGACCAGAAGGGACGTCTTTGTTTTCATGAAGCTCCTTTTTTCATGGGCAACGACAATTCCTGTTTGGGTATTGACACAGGGCTGCCGGTTTATGATTGACCGTGAAACTACAGGGGAATCCGAAGTCCAAGGTCCAAAGTCAGGAGGCGAGGCGTTGCCCATTTCACATTCGACATTTCCCGCTGGCAGCGGGATTGGACGTTCGGTATTCGATCTTCCTGCTTTTCTTTGGTTTTCTGTTTTCACCTCCAGGGCCGACATGCCCCGTTTTCATGAACATTCAGGTGGATGCTGGCTCAAAAAAGATTACACGACAGGCGCCTTACCCATTCAGGATACCATAGAACTGTCCTGAGTGATCGACCTTGTCCCCAACCTTCGTACCGCAGTATTTGCACCGATATTCATACCTGTCGCCGTCCGGAAGGACCAGAAGAAGGAATTTATTGACCGGGACCGCGCATCGGCAGTTGGGGCAGTAGAGTTCAGTGGCGTCCAATTCCTGAAAATGGTCTGCCCGCTGCACAGCCCGTCGATCCGGGCGGCGGACAAAGTTATATGGGCTGTTTGTCATTGAGAAAACCTTGAATTTGATATTGAAGTTATGATATTAGTAGTGGCATCGTATCTGCAAATTACTCTATCATAATCACACAGGTCCCTAAAGGCAAGCGCTTTTAGGGGGCGCTGAAACGGTCTCTCTGGGTCCCCATTCGATCGAGAAATCTATACGGGACGGGGGCTTTCAGAAATTGGACAGGATACTCTGATCGGAGGAAATGATGAAGGTAAAGCATATTGACCATATCGGTATCGCTGTCAATGGCATTGAAACGGCAGGCAAATTTTATACGGACATCCTGGGTCTCAAGATAGCGGAAGTAGAAAATGTCGCGGACCAAAAGGTGAATGTGGCGTTTATTCCGATTACAGACAGCGAGGTGGAATTGCTGGAGTCCACTGATCCGGATGGACCGGTTGCCAAATATATCCAGGCACGGGGCGAGGGGGTCCAGCACGTAGCCTTTCGAGTGGAAAATATTGAGGAGGCCCTTGCCGAACTCAAGGAAAAAGGGGTGCGTTTGATCGATCAAGAGCCTCGAAACGGGGCCGGTGGCGCAAGAATCGCCTTTATCCATCCCAAAGAGACCAACGGCGTCCTGGTGGAGCTCTGTGAAAGGAATTCCTGAGGAGCAAGGGGTTCAAAAACGGTAGGTGATTAATCCATGGGTGGTGTCGTAGGGCGATACGCTGACCTGAACCTTGTCTCCCACCATGACCTTGATCCGGTGTTTTTTCATCCTTCCGGAGAGCACACCCCTTACGATCATATTGTTTTCGCACTGGATTTCCATGCTGCCGCCACCCAGGACCTTGGCGACGACTCCTTCTAACTGGATGAGATCGTTTCGGCTCAAGATGCTCCTTTCTATAAGCGTGTATGCCTGAAATCCCGCTGGAAATAAGCAGGACCAGTTAGGTTAGAATGCGTCAAACGGGATTCCCCGCTTTCGGACCGGCGCCCGGAAGGGTGCCCGCGGGTCAGGGGGAGTACTTAGTGAAGCCGTATGATTCGTACCGTTTATAAAGGGTTCTATATGAAATTTTGTTAAACATATCATTTTATACCCTGATGTCAATCAAATGTGCAATCTTTTTGGCGTGCAGACCTGTTTTTATGTGGAAACTGGGTGCTGAATACGGAATGATTAGGAAAGAGGATTCAATGGCTGGATGATGGCGGTGGCGCCTTTTTTGAGCTCTCCTATCTGACGACTGACCTGTGGTCGTTAGCGCTGGGAAACTAAGCCATGACCTCCAGGCTTTTTCTCAACGTTAGGCGCTTTAAACCTTAGTCGCTTCTTCTGCTGGATGCCCGAAACCATGATATCGGACAACGTCTATAAGACATTCCGAACGTTTACACTGGATCACGGAAGGATATCACCCACCTTGACCGATCTTACGGTCGAGTTCCCCCTCCAGATCATTGTCAATGGTCAGACTCACACCCTGGTCATGTTTACGCCCCACAAGATCAGGGAATTAGTGGTCGGATTCATTTTTACGGAAGGCCTGATAACCGGGTTCAAGGATATCACCGGCCTCAACGTTTCTGCAACTCAGGGGGAGGACGGAGAGGAAATCATCGAGGCCCGTGTGGAAATCGTTCCCAGAGGACCATTTTCCCTTGCGGCAAGCGGGAAGCGGATTTCCTATTCAAGTTGCGGCATCTGCGGCACGGAAAACTACTACCAGTTGCGGGACAGGCTGCAGCGGGTAAAGAGCAGACATCGGTTTACGATGGATATACTGAAACAGGCCGCGTCCGGTCTGAAGGCCTTTCAACCTCTCTACACAAGGACAGGGGGTGCCCATGCAGCGGTTCTTTTTGATTCAACAGGGAGCCAGGTCCTTCATGCCGAGGATATGGGACGACACAACGCGTTGGACAAAGTCATCGGCGCCTCCCTTATCCACGGCGTTCCTCCAGAGGATAAACTGCTGGTGTCCAGTGGTCGAGCCAGTCTGGAGATGATCCTCAAGATAGCGAGGATCGGCTTCCCGATTTTTGTGGTCATGTCCCGTCCCACCTCCCGGGCGGTGGAAGCGGCCAAGTTTTACAACATCACCCTCATCGATCTGGCAAGGGATACCAACCGAATCTATAGCCATGCCCGCCGCATCGATGGGTTTTAGGAGACGAGAGTGTATCCCAGAGCCGTGAATGCTGAATTGGAAATCCCCGCAGGGGGGATCACTAAGTTCAAAGACGTTACAGGCGTTGTACTGGCAGGGGGCCGTAGCAGCCGTTATGGGAAAAACAAGGCCTTGGTAAAGGTCGATGGCATCCCTCTGGTCGAGAGGGCCCTTCGTACGATGGGCACGATCTTTGAGCATGTCATCATGATCACCAATACGCCGAGTGAATATGCCTATCTTCAGGTCCCCATGTTCCAGGACATCATCAAGGGGCTTGGGCCGTTAGGGGGCATTTATACCGGGCTGAAGGTGATCTCGAACCAGGCGGGGTTTTTCGTGGCCTGCGACATGCCCTTTCTCAACCCCACCCTGATTCAACATATGGTCGCGATCCGGGACGATTTTGACGCGGTGGTCCCCAGGATTGCGGGATGGATAGAGGCCCTTCACGGACTGTATACCATCAGGTGCCGCGGGAGCATCGAAACGCTGATCCAGTCTGGGACCTACCAGATATTCCAATTCTTTTCATCGGTTTCCGTCCGCTTCGTCGATGAGGATGACATCAGAAAATGGGATCCGGATTTGAGGTCCTTTCTCAACATCAACACGCCGGATGAGTTGAAACGACTGGAAAAGAATCGTTCGGGAGGAGAGATCCCGTTTGGAGATCGGGCTCTGCAGCGAATCGATCCCTGGTCGGAATCCAACCGGAACGGAACCGCCAGGTCTTCAGCGTCTAACTGATGATGAGGCGCATTTCCTTTAAATCTACTTCGAGGCCGATCTCTTCACACAACCGTTTGATTTCCCTTCTTTTGTCGGAGCTGTTTCCCTTGAAAGAGATGATGATCTGCTGGATTTTGTGAGAGGCAATGATCCGCTCCAGATCCCTTAACCCTCCGAGCACGGGGTAGCCACGGATTTTTCTCTGCTGTATCCGCGGGTTGTCGTCCATAAAGCCGACCACTGTCAGATCGAGTTCCCGATTCGTTTCGATCTCCCTCAGGACCATCTGCCCGCCAAGCCCCGCCCCGTACACCAGGACCCTCGTTCCCTCCCTGTTGGCGCCCCGGACCCCCTCATCCAAGAGACGGAAAGAGAGTCTCGACAGGGAAACCATGATCAGCATCAGACCCCAGTAGATAACAAATACCGCACGGGAAAAGCTGTAAAAACGGTACACAAGCAGAAGGATCAGGATGGGCAGAATGGTACCAGCCGTAATCGCCTTTCCATAGGATATCAGGTCCCGCACGCTCGTGTTCTCCCAGACGCCCCGATAGATCCCGAAAAGATAAAAAAAGAGGATCTGACAGGCAATGACGATGGGAAGAGAGTGAAGAAAAAAATCGAAATTGGGTCCGATAGCCCCCTCAAAGCGGAGGAGATAGGCCGTGTAGTAGGCCACCGTTATCAAGACGAGATCCAGGAGGACCTCGAAAATCCGTCGCCGGAACGTCATGTCAACCAGTAGAGGGGTTACAATCCCTGAGATCTCACCGGATATGATCGATTTCTCTGAATAGACCTTGACCCTTGCCAGGTATATCCAGAAAAAGACAATAAAGAGGAGATAGATAGCAATGAGGACCAGGCTGGTGCCGGTGTTGAGGCGGTTGATGGCGAGGGCCATGAGTCCGGATGCTCCGGAAAAAGCATACAGGATCAGGACCGCTTTTTTTTCGGAAAAGCCGATGGCCACCAGGCGGTGGGAAGAGTGGTCCCGCCCCCCCTGAGAAATGGGCCGACGGAACAACTTGCGCATCAGGCTGACAAAACCGGTATCCAGGATGGGAATGAACAGGATGAAAACGGGGATGGCGATAACGGAAAGGAGGTGCACAAAACCCTTTTCGCCGACCTGTGACGGGGTCCCGATAACCGTCAAAGAGGCCAGGATAAACCCGATAAACAGGCTCCCAGCGTCGCCCATGAATATGGAAGCCGGATTGAAGTTATAGACCAGAAAGCCTGAAATGGCGCCAAGATAGGCGCTGAGAGCCAGGAGGGCGGATGCGGATGTCCCTCCTTCAGCGGAAATAGAGGCCGGTTGTAAGTAAAGCCAGAGAAAGAGAAACCCGCCGGCGATGAGGGCAATGCCGCAGGCAAGCCCGTCCATGTTATCCAGAAGGTTAAAGGCGTTGGTGATCCCTACGATCCAGATAATGGACAGCAAGAGGTTGAGGGTCCTGGAATCGGTCCAGCCGAGACGGTGGCCAAAAAATATTAGGATTGCGGTGATAATAACCTGGCCGGCCAGTTTGTGCTGCGGGTCCATATTGAAAATATCATCGATCAGACCTAAAGCAAATATACCCACTGAGCACAGGATCATCACCAGATAGGGCTTGCCGTAAGCGGACCAGTCCGTCAGTGCGGCAGCCAGGATCCAGACGGTTATTGTGCCCGCAAAGATGCTAACACCGCCCAGAAGGGCGGTTTCTTTTCGATGCCACCGGTTGTCTTTCGGCACCGCCACCCGTCCCCAGCGAATGGCGAGCCTTCTCATCAGGGGCGTCAGGATAAGAGACAGGACGCAACCTAGTCCGAAAATGGACAGGTAAACATAAAGCGGCATCTTCAGAAACATGGGGAAATGGCCCGCACCAGTGT
Source organism: uncultured Desulfobacteraceae bacterium (assembly GCA_964384085.1). Taxonomy (GTDB): domain Bacteria; phylum Desulfobacterota; class DSM-4660; order Desulfatiglandales; family Desulfatiglandaceae; genus AUK324. Next base: position 15,417 of record CAYLJZ010000009.1, on the reverse strand, counting down.
CATTGTCTGTTCTACGATCTCACTCTCAAGAAACTGATGCGACGCTCATTGGCAGCGCGTCGCAAGAGATAGATAAGGGTAGCGATCAGAAAAAGATCGGGGACCCATACGCCGATGGCCGCGGGAACTAAACCGCTGGAAGAGATGCTCCGCACGACCATCAGACAGGCATAATAGATGGAAAAAACTGCGAGACTCACCCCGATTCCCGCAGTGCGCCCTCGGGCCCGTATCTGGGCGCCGAGGGGGACCCCAATGATCCCCATGAAGAGTACAGCCAGAGGTATGGACACCTTCTCGAGAAGTTCCCTCATCATCCTGCTCCGTTGGACATCTCCTTTCGGGGTCGTTCGTATCTCGTGGATCAGTTTCCCCACCGATAACTCGTGGGGCGCCTTCTGCCGCGACGCAAGATTCTTCATAACATCTTTCAGCCCAATGGTTAAGCCATATGTATTGAATTTGATGGTCCGGGCGGTGTCCATGTTTTTTTCAACCGCAAATATGGTCCCTTTAACAAAATAAATGGTGATAATCCGCTGGTCGGGCTGAGCAATCATTTGTCCTTCCTCGGCCACAATGGTGTTGGTCACATCCTTATCGCGCCTGTCCACCACAAAGACGTCTTTCAATGCCCTGTCCTGCCTTGAAAAACTGTTCACATAAAAGACCAGGTCGTCAAAGGGCTCACAGAAGACACGTTCCTTGATCCCCAGGTCCGCCCGTGACTCGGCAATCTTGAACAGGAGGTCCTTGAATGCCCGATTGCCCCATGGCGCCGCAAAGACGCTGATGGAAAGCCCTATCAAAAATACCGTGAGGGAAAAAACTGCCACAGGGGGGAGCATCTGGTAAAGGCTGATTCCGGACGATTTCAGGGCAATAATTTCGCTGTCGACCGAGAGACGGAGGAACGCCACCACAACCGACATGAGGGTTACTGCCGGAAGGGCGAACGTCAGGATGTCAGGGAGGAGATATAAGACCATTCCGAGCACCTGAGTGATACCCACGCCCCGAGTCACAATGAGTTCGGTAATGGACAGCATTCGTGCTGCCACCATGATGAAGATGAACACCAGGAGGCTCGCCAGGAAGGTGGGCCAGATTTCGTTGATAATATAGCGGTAAAGCGTCATTTCAAATCCAAGCCTATACGATAGCTCCGAAAAAGTAAACTCTCTGAATTTTCGACACTCCACACTTCTTCGCCGGTTAATCCTCCACTCCCTTGCGCCTTACGCCTTGCGCCTTGCGCCTCGCCCAACATCCCAACCCAACACACGACACAATTACCAGGAGTGGATCTACCAGGTAATCCCACAGGTTCGTGGATTCCAGAAGCCGAAGGTTATAGGCCAGGATGGCGGCCACGAGGACCACGGCAAAATGGTTTTTCATCACAAGGAGCAGCGATGTAAAACAAAACGCCAGGACAAATAGCCACGAAAATCCCCACCCTGCAGCATAGGGATCCCACCGGCCGAGACCCAGGGCCATGGGGTAAAGTGTTGCCCCCGCAGCGATTGAAAATATCCAGCATGCCATGAGGGCCCTGTCATCCAACAACCTGATCCCGAAAAAAGTTCGGACCACCCTGGAGAAAAGCAGGGCAGTCAGAGGGACGCTGAAATTGGCATTGAAGCTGATCAGCCAGCGTGCCACTGGCAATCCATCCACCGGGAGGAGCACGATCCCGGCTCCTACGAGACCGACTGCCAGGGCCGGCCCCCAGCCCCGCAGGTTCCTGCCCCAGAGTACACCGATTTCCTGCAACAGCACCAGCGTAAGTAGAAACGGAAAGATGAATGAGAAGGCCCATGTCATCATTCTGCGGCCCCCTTCATCTGTGACTCGATCCAGGCCTCGTTGAATGTGACAAGTCGTATCCGCTTTCTCTCCCATGTGTAAATCAAATGGATCTGGTCGTCCTGTGTGCGAATCATGTAAGGATAAGAGAATTCCCCTTCTGATTGGCTTTCGAGGGTTGCGATGCGGGTCCAGTGAGCGCCGCGGTCCAGAGAGACGGCAAGGCGCAGGGTTTCCCTGTTAACGGCGCTGTCATTAAAGGCCAGGAGGACCCGCTGATTCGAGAGGAGAAGAGCATCCAAAGCGGAGTCAGGATTCGGCAGGGGGAGAAACTGCGGCTTAGACCAAGCTACCCCGGCATCTTCCGTAGCGGAGGCGCCGACCGCCTTTTTAGGGGAGAGACACCGATAAAAAGCGGTTGCCATGGAAGGACCCAGGGCGACTACCGATGGCTGGATAAATGACTGACCCCCGGTCATTCGGCTCTTTTTGAATTCTATGCGCCCCCCCCCTTCGCCGGGCTGGAGCCAGAGGATTTCAGGAAAATATCCAAGACATTCGTGATAGATCGGCACGGCAAAACCGCCGTTGCTCATGGGAAGGGGTCTGTTCCGGACCAGCTCACTAATGTTGAAAAAAGGACTGAGGGTGAGGCGACGGCTGTCGCTCCAGGTGATCCCGCTATCATCCGACCATGTCACGTTAAGCGAGCTGCCGGACCATCCACCCACTGCGATGGTCACATAAACCAGCCATAGCCGGCCCCCCGGATCGGAAAAAAGGAGCGGATTGCCCACTTTTTTGACGTAACGGGACAATTCCCGAGATGCCGATACCCTGTCCACAATCCTTCGAGGGGTTGACCATGCTCCGTCTTTCAAGCCTTTCATCGAAAGGAAGATGGCCACGTCCCCCGCGCCTTCACGAGTCCCGCCGTACCAGGCGGCAGCGAGCCTTGCCTGGGGAAGTTCGCAGATAGACCCCACGTGAACCATCCCGCTCCCTGAATCTGGGCTGATGAATTCCCGGTGGATGAACGGCTCGCTGCGGGTATTTGAATCCTTCGCGAGGTCGAAGAAAAAGGCATCGGGACCCCGACACCATGTGCAAAGCCAGGGATACAAGGGCCAGATATAGAGGCCGATGCTTGCGACAAACAGGATGATGACGAGCCGTCTATTCATTATGGGAAAAGGTGGAGAAGTTTCAGAGTTCGATTCGTCGTTCCGCCAGACCTAAACGGGAATACCATACCGCAGGGCAGGGCCATTGTCAACCTATGCTTTTTCTATCTTACTGTTTTCACTATTAAATCAAGCTTAATCACTCAAGCGCTATCACGGGTCCAATGGCATGTGAGGACCCTTCGAAGATGATTAGCCCATTCGTCCGAAAAGAGCGGCCACGATCCATACCCTTTTTGACCCGGTATGCGGGGTACCCGACGGCGGCAGAACCATGGGAGTGGTTACGGGGAAAAAGGGCTTGCCAATTATCTTACATTTTTGTATGCTTTCAATCCAGCTTCGATTTCAGGTTTTCGAGACCAGATTGCGCGACATCATATGGCGCCGCGGCGTGAACAAGGCGGTGTTTCATTCAGGAGGCACATATGCCCGGTTTTGAGGTTTTTGGCAATGAAGAAAAAAAAGAGGTCCAAGATGTCCTGAATACAGGCGTTTTGTTCCGTTATGGGTTTGACCAGGCCCGCCAGGGCCACTGGAAAGCCAGGCAGTTTGAGGAGGCCTTTGCTCGACGCCTGGGGACGTCCTACTGCCACCTCTGTTCCAGCGGCACGGCCGCCCTTTCTATTGCCCTGGCCGCGTGCGGCGTGGGGGCGGGCGATGAGGTGATCGTCCCCCCGTTTACGTTTGTGGCCACCATCGAGGCGGTTCTCCATGCCGGGGCCGTGCCGGTATTCGCGGAAATCGACGACACCCTTTGCCTTGACCCGAATGCCATCGAAGCGGCAGTTACACCTCGTACCAGGGCCGTGGTTCCGGTTCACATGTGCGGTTCCATGGCAAAGATAGAAGAGATCAAGCGTATCTGCGATCGAAAAGGTCTCATCCTCATAGAAGATGCCTGCCAGTCGGTGGGGGCTGCGTTCAAGGGGAAGTTCCTGGGGACCTTCGGCAGAATGGGGTGCTTTTCATTCGATCCGGTGAAGACCATCACCTGCGGAGAGGGCGGGGCCGTGGTCACCGCAGATAAAGTCCTCTATGCTGCGGCGGATGCCTATGCCGATCATGGACATGACCACATGGGCAAGGACCGGGGCCTTGAAGGTCATTCCATTATTGGGACCAATTTGCGGATCAGCGAGCTGAATGCGGCCGTGGGTGTCGCCCAGTTGGGGAAACTGGATGCCATTTTGGAAAAACAACGTTCAAACAAGAAGGCCATAAAGGAGGCTTTGCTATCTTTTTCAGAGGTCTCTTTCCGGAGTATCCCCGATGAAGCAGGAGATTCGGCCACATTCCTCTCCTTTTTTCTACCGGACGAGGCAAGGGCCAGAGAGGTGGCAAAGGGACTCGGTGAGGCAGGCGTTGACGGCTGTTTCTACTGGTACGATAACAACTGGCACTACATTCGTCGGTGGGACCATTTCAAATCCCTTTCCTCCGCGGCAAGACTCGCGATAAGAGCTTTCGATAATTGCCCGAATTACAACCAGGTAAGGCTCCCGCAATCTGACGCCCTCATGAGCCGTACGCTTTCAATGCAGATCAAACTCTCGTGGACAGAAGAAGAACTGAAGCAGCGAATTGTGAAGATCAGAGGCGTTTTGGCCCCTTGATTCGGTCTGTTTAATTCCTCAATAGTTAAATCCCTTAATTCACCATTTCAGAGGAGATATGTTTCGAAATTTCAAAACAGTTCCCTATGTAATCTTCGGCAGAGGTGCATTCAACCAGCTCGGTGCGATCCTGTCCGAAAAGCGGCAGGTTCCGGAAGGTTTCATGGTCTTTTTGGTGGATAACGCCTTCGTTGAGAAGGATCTCAGGAACAGGATACCGGCAAGGCCCGAGGACCTGACCCTTTGGGTGGATGTGAATGACGAACCCAAGACAGCCTATGTCGATCAGCTAACAGCGCGTGTGAGGGATTTTTCAAGCGTTCTACCCGAGGGGGTCATCGGGATCGGGGGCGGCAGCACCATGGATCTGGCCAAGGCCGTATCCCTCATGCTCACCAACCCGGGTTCCTCGGCGGATTACCAGGGATGGGACCTTGTCAGACATTCAGGAGTCTATCACGTGGGCGTACCGACCCTATCCGGCACCGGGGCCGAGGCATCTCGCACCACGGTCCTCTGCGGCCCCGATAAAAAACTCGGCATCAATTCCGATTACACGCCCTTTGATCAGATCGTTCTGGATCCAGAGCTGGTTTCCGGCGCGCCGGCGGACCAGCGTTTTTTCACAGGAATGGATTGCTACATCCATTGTGTGGAGTCCCTGTCCGGTTCCTTTCTCAATGCCTTTAGCCGGTCCTATGGGGAAAAGGCTATGGATCTTTGCAGGGAGGTGTTTCTGGAGGGAGGGCCGGAGGCCGATGATAAACTCATGGTCGCATCCTATTTCGGGGGGATGAGCATCGCCTATTCACAGGTGGGGATCTGTCATGCCCTCTCCTACGGGCTTTCCTTTGTGCTCGGCGTTCATCATGGCATCGGCAATTGTCTCGCCTTTGACCGCCTCGGTGAATATTATCCCGATGGCGTGGGGGAATTCCGCCGCATGATGACGGCGCACAACATCGAACTCCCCTGGCATCGGCTTCCCGCCGTTAGCGAACAGGAGATTGAAAAGATGGTCGACGTGGCCCTTATCCTGGAACCCCTCTGGGAAAACGCTTTGGGCCCTGACTGGAAAACGATCATGACCCGGCAGAAGATATGGAACCTCTATGCGGGAATCCTCATAGAGGCCCATCAGAAATAGGCGGGCGCGGAGAATGGCCAGGCCTCTCCTTCGAATGCCCGCTTTTATGGCGGAAGTTTTTGAACCCCTGGATCTCTGAACCCCGAACCTGTTTTCCCGGTGAACATGAAACAAAAACTCGATGAAATTGTCTGCCTTTATGAGATCACCAAGGCCATTCACGCCACATTAGACCTGAGGCAGGCCCTCTACAAGGTCCTCAGTCTGATGTCAGAACACCTCGGCATGAATCGGGGATCTATCTCGCTCCTGAACCCGGATACCTCGGAGATCCATGTTGAAGTGGCCCACGGCATCTCGAGTTCGGAAAAGACGAGGGGCCGTTACAAACTGGGAGAAGGGGTCACCGGCCGCGTCATTGAATCGGGGCGACCCATGGCCGTTCCGAAGATCGACGACGAGCCGCTCTTTCTGGATCGGACCGGGGCCAGGAGCCGAATCGACAAGTCCACCATATCCTTTATCTGCGTCCCCATTAAGGAGGGCCGAAAGGTAATCGGGGCACTCAGCGTCGACCGCGTGTTTGAGGGGTCGGCCCCATTGGAAGAAGACGTGAGACTCCTGATGGTTATCAGTACGCTCATCGCCCAGAAGGTAGCCGTGCTGGAGAGCATCAACAGGGAACAGGAACGGCTCAAAGAGGAGAATCTCCGCCTCAGAAAGGAGCTGAATAAGAAATACAGCTTTTCCAATATCATCGGGAACAGCCGTAAGATGCAGGAGGTGTTCTACCTGATCACCCAGGTCGCCAAGAGTAATGCCAACGTGCTCTTATTGGGAGAAAGCGGGACCGGAAAAGAGCTGGCCACAAACGCCATCCATTACAACAGTCTCCGCTCCACCAAACCTTTTATAAAAGTGAACTGCGCCGCTCTCCCGGAAAATCTGGTGGAGGCTGAGTTATTTGGCTACGAAAAGGGGGCCTTTACCGGGGCGAATCGGGAAAAGGCGGGAAAATTCGAGATAGCCCATGGCGGCACCATTTTTCTGGACGAAATCGGGTCCCTCGCCTTGGAGAGTCAGGGGAAACTCCTGCGGGTACTCCAGGAAAGGGAACTTGAGCGATTGGGCGGCAACCAGGTCATACATGTCAATATCCGCCTTATTGCAGCCACCAACAAGGATCTGGCCCGATCCGTTGAACAGGGAACCTTTCGAGAGGATCTCTTTTACCGGCTGAACGTCTATCCTATTTATATGCCCGCCCTGAGGGAGCGGGAGGCCGACATTTTGCTCCTTGCCGATTACTTCCTGGAAAAATATGCCGAGGAATACGGCAAGAACATCAAGCGGATCTCCACACCCGCCATCGAGGCCCTGACCCAGTATCACTGGCCCGGAAATGTGAGGGAACTGGAGAACTGCATGGAACGGGCCGTCCTTCTATGCGACGATCAGATCATTCACAGCTACCACCTCCCCCCGACCCTGCAGACCGCCCAGGAAACCGGGACCCAGCAGACCCAGTCTCTTACCGAGGCCGTGGAACGGTACGAAAGAGAACTGCTCATCGACGCACTCAAGAGCAGCCGCGGCAACATGAGGCAGGCGGCCATGGCCCTCAAGACCACCGAGCGCATCTTCGGCTACAAGGTTAAAAAATACGGGATTGAATCGAAGCGATATCGGTAGTCGCGAGGATCAAACGCCTGAGGCGGGCAAGCCCCGCAAACCAGAACCGTCTTATTAGATTGAAGCCCCAAGGGGAAAGATCAAAGGTGAAATACCCTTTTCAATCGACTAATCCAGCCTTCTGAGGTAAGCGTTTGTAATAGGCAAGCGTCGATCCCTGCCGAACGCCTTGGGCGTGATCTTCACTCCCGGCGGGCCCTGGCGTCGCTTGTATTCGTTGAGGTTGACCATGCGGATGACATCCTTTACCACCTCCCGGTCAAAGCCGTGTGCAATGATTTCATCCGGGGCCTGATCCTCCTCCACATAGGCGTGGAGGATCCTGTCGAGTACCGGGTACGGCGGCAGGCTGTCCTCATCCCGCTGGCCCGGCCTCAACTCCGCTGTCGGAGGTCTGCTGATAACGCTTTCGGGTATGATCTCCCGGTCCCGGGAACGGTTTACATACTCTGAAAGCTCGAAGACCAGCGTCTTGGGAACATCTTTGATGACCGCAAATCCCCCTGCCATATCGCCGTAAAGGGTGCAGTACCCCACCGCAATCTCGCTCTTGTTGCCGGTCGTGAGGACCAGCCAACCGAACTGGTTGGAGAGGGCCATCAGGATGTTGCCCCGGATGCGGGCCTGGATGTTTTCGTGGGCGACGCCGTGACGTTTGTTATCCATAATCGAATCGGTTGCAGTGAGATAGGCCTCGTAAACCTCCCGAATGGGGACCGTGAACAGGCGAATCGTCAGGTTTTCGGCAAGGAGTCCCGCATCGCCCAGGGTCTCGCCGGAGGTGTAAGGCGAGGGCATGGTGACCCCCACCACGTTCTCCGATCCCAGTGCGTCCACCGCAATGACCGCAGTCAGGGCCGAATCGATCCCTCCGCTCAGTCCGATCACAACCTTTTTAAATCCGTTTTTCTCGACATAGTCCTTTGTCCCGAGGACAAGGGCCTCATAGATCTCGTCCAGTCTCCCGTAGGTCTCGGCGACGGGCCTTTGCAGTTCAACCCTTGCGTGAGCTTGGATCGATTCAAGTTTCACAGAGAGGAGATTCCGCTCGTCCCCCGGACCTCTGCCTCCCTCCATCTTTGGCGCCTTGACCTCAATGTCGCAGCAGAGGACCGACTCCCTGAATCGCGGGGCCCGTTCCAGCACCTCTCCCCGAGGGTCCATGACAAAGGAGCCCCCGTCAAACACCAGTTCGTCCTGGCCCCCCACCAGGTTGTTGAAGCAGAAAAAGGCGTCCCCCGTACGGGCAAAACGGCCCGCCATCTGGACCCGCAGGTCCAGCTTGCCTGCGTGAAAGGGGGATGCCGAGATGTTCAATATGATGTCCGCACCGGAGTCCTTTACTGATTCCTCCTGAAAACCGCCTTCAATCCAGATGTCTTCGCAGATGGTCAGAAAGAAGCGAACCCGGTTCATTTCAAAGACGACGGACCGCGATCCCCTGGTGAAATAGCGCTTTTCGTCAAATACGCCGTAGTTGGGGAGTTCGATCTTGTGGTAGGTCGCCGCTAATTTCCGGCCTTGAAAGACCGAGGCGGCGTTATACGCCTTGCCGTCGATATAATCCGCATGTCCCACTACGGCCGTGATTTCTTGCGTTGTTTCCCCGATCCGCTCAAGTGCATCCAGGTTGTCCTGCAGGAACCCGCGCTTGAGGAGAAGATCCTCCGGCGGATAGCCGCATACTGAAAGCTCCGGAAAGGTGATGAGATCCGCCCCTTGGTCGCGTGCGTGTTGAATGGCGTCGATAATCTTTCCCGAATTGGTTGAAAAAGCCCCCACCGTGGCGTTGATCTGGGCCTGGGCTATTCTGATAATAGGCATAATGGCGGTCCTCCCTCCTGGTTCTGACGCAGGGATTATGCAATTTATTTCACCGTGGAACAAGTGCAAATTAGATCAAGAGGTGCAAAAGATTAGGCCTTCAGAAGTTCAGGTTCATGACAATTCACACCAAGTAATTACATACGGTCTATAATGCTACATTTATGTCACATTCATTAATATACACTACAAAAATGAATAATTTATCTGAACCGCTTCCCAAATCATTAGCATAAAATAATACATAAATACATATGGTTACAACGGAACCCATCACTATTCAGCCATACGGCATACCCCTTGCATATGATAGAAAACAAATTTATCTCAGGGATCGAAAATTTCGTGTTGAGGCGCACAGGAGGTGATTTTCATGAAAAAGATAGAAGCGATCATCAAGCCGTTTAAGCTGGACGAGGTGAAGGAGGCCCTCGCCGGGATCGGGGTAAAAGGGATGACGGTCAGTGAAGTCAGGGGCTTTGGCCGTCAGAGGGGGCATAAGGAGGTCTACCGAGGGGCTGAATACCAGGTGGATTTTATAGCGAAGGTAAAGCTGGAAGTGGTCCTTGAGGCATCAATGGTCGGCGAGGCCGTAGCCGCGATTCAAAAACAGGCCCGAACCGGCGCGATAGGGGATGGCAAAATTTTTGTTTTGCCGCTCGAAGATGTTGTCCGCATCAGGACCGGGGAAACCGGCAAAGATGCGATTTGAAGGAAAGAGAGGTAAGAGGGAATGAAAAGGATTGTGATGTTTCTCGTCGTGTTGATCAGCCTGGCTTCCATGGCATGGGCGGAAGATGATCCGCCCACGCCCCTGTCCAACAAGGAGGCCATCGCCCTGGTCCAGACCCATGTGGATTATGTGTGGACCCTGGTGGCCGCGGCCCTGGTCTTCTTCATGCAGGCGGGTTTTGCCATGGTGGAGACCGGGTTCACCCGTGCCAAGAACGCCATCAATATCATGATGAAGAACCTCATGGACTTCTGCATGGGGACCTTGGCCTTCTGGGCCATCGGCTTTGCATTCATGTTCGGCGTCTCGAAATCCGGCTGGATCGGGACCGCAGGCTTCTTTCTGAGCGATTTCACGCCGGGCCAGGATCCGTGGGTCCTGGCCTTCTGGATGTTTCAGGTGGTCTTTGCGGCCACCGCTGCCACCATCGTGTCGGGGGCCATGGCTGAGAGGACCCGGTTTTCCGGATACCTGGTATACAGCCTTTTTATATGCGGATTCATCTACCCGATCTTTGGAGGTTGGGCCTGGGGCGGACTGTTTCACGGGGGCGGCTGGCTGGAAAAGTTGGGGTTTATCGATTTTGCAGGCTCCACTGTGGTCCATTCGGTCGGCGGCTGGGCCTCTTTAGCAGGGGCCATTGTCCTGGGTCCCCGTATCGGGAAATATGACAAGGATGGGAGTGTGCGGCCAATCCTGGGCCATAACCTTCCCCTGGCCGCCCTCGGGGTGTTTATCCTCTGGGTGGGATGGTTCGGGTTCAACCCCGGTTCCACAACGGCTGCGAAAAAGGACATTGCCATGATCTTTGTCAACACCAACCTGTCGGCCGCCACAGGCGCCATTCTTGCCATGATCACCTCGTGGGTCAAAATCGGCAAGCCCGATATCGGCATGAGCCTGAACGGGGCCCTGGCAGGCCTTGTGGCCATCACGAGCGGATGCGCCTCGGTATCCCCGACAAGTTCGGTGATCATCGGGGCGGTGGCAGGGATCCTGGTCGTGCTCTCTGTCCTCTTTTTCGACAGGATCAAGGTGGATGATCCCGTGGGCGCCATCTCGGTGCACGGCGTCAACGGGGCATGGGGCACCCTGGCCGCCGGGATCTTCGCCATGGGCGGCACCTCGGCCAGGGTCATCGGTGTACAGCTCCTGGGGATCGGCGTTTGCTTTGTATGGACATTCTGCACCGCATACCTTCTGTTCAAGATCATCGATAAGACCATTGGACTGAGGGTCTCGCCTGAAGAAGAGGCCGAAGGGCTCGACTATGCGGAACACAGGGGGAATGCCTACCCCGACTTTGAGGTATCGACGTATGTGCAACAATAGGCGTTGTAATAGATGCGAAACCTAAACAGAGTTACATGGGCGCCCTGGCGCCCATGAATAAAAATCAGGGAGGGAAGAGATGAAAAGGAGATTTGGCAAGATGGTGATGGTGGTATGGATAGGCGGGCTTGCGCTGGGATGGGTGCACATTGCCGGGGCAGAGGAAAAGCCCCTCGCCCCGGGGGAGGGCACGACCGTGGCCAAGGCGGATCAGGAGGAGATGGACCGGCCCACGGCCTCGGCAGATGTGGCCTTTCTGAGCCAGTACATCTGGCGGGGCTATGCCCTGAGCAAGGACAGTCTGGTCATTCAGCCCTCGCTCACGACCGCTTACAAGGGTTTCAGCCTCAATGTTTGGGGCAACCTGGATACGGACTGCTATCAAGGGGCCTATGAGGGGGACTCCAAGTGGAACGAGACCGACCTGACCTTCGGGTATGATCACAGTTTCGGTATCCTCGGGGTGGGGGCTGGGTTCGTTTACTATGCCTTGGACAATGCCAACGACTGGAAGGAGTTCTATCTCAGTCTGGGGGTGGACACCCTCCTGGCGCCCACGCTCACCGTCTACAGGGAGATCTCCAAAAACCAGGGGTGGTATGTCCATTTAGGGATTTCGCATTCCTTTGAACTGCCCAGTGACATGACCCTTGACCTGGCCGGATCGGTGTCTTACTGGGGTTCCGACAATGACACTATGGTGAAATACAATGACGATCTGTCAAAGACGACCGAGCGGTTCAGCGGGTTCCACGACGGACTTGTTTCTGTGGGCCTCACCATCCCCTTCTGGAAATACTTTACGGTGGTCCCCTCCATTGCCTATGCCTTCCCCCTGTCCCATCAGGCGGATAACGAAATGCAGGCGTTGAGCTGGGGGGGAAATGCCAACCATGTCTTCGGCGGGGTGACTCTCTCCGTGGCATTCTGATGCCGTTTTCGAACTCCCCGCAAGCCCCCTGCGGCAGGCAGCAAGGCCGCAGGGGGAGACCCCTTGGGGACAGCGGGGACATTTCTGAATCAGGTCATAATCGTGCCATAAACGCGCCAAATATGCCAATTGAGGGGCCGCAAAGACTGCAACATACACAAGCAGGGCAAGCGGAGGCCTCCCGCAAGGATATCCTCACGCCTGAATATCAGTCCCTGATGCGGGAGGAGGAAGAGCTACTTGAACAGATCCGCGTGACTTCCGGTTCGCACGAGGCACAATTCACTTCCTTCGATTCGGTAGATCAGCAGCCAGTCAGGTTCAATATGGCACTCGCGGCAGTCTTTCAAGGTCCCTTTCAGGCTGTGGTCCTTGGTTGAATCCGGGAATTTTTCTCCATGAAGCAGCAAGTCTACAATTGACTTAAACTTTTTGAAATCTTTCCGCTGCTTTTTGAGTCTCTTCATATCTCTCTTGAACTGGGTGTCACGCCGAATAGACCGCATGGCTCAGATACCAAGGTCATCATACAACGCTTCAGCTGAGGAGAAAGTCTTTCCCTTGCCCTGCCGCGAATTCTCAATGGCCTTCATGGTCTTCTCATTGGGGATCTGAAGCTCAAAAGGCAGGCCTCGGTGTGCAATAATCTGACGATAATATATTTCAACAGATTTTGACACGGACAGACCCAATTCTTCTAAAATCGCTTCCGCCTCTCGTTTGAGGTCCGGATCGAGGAGTACCCTGCCTGACGCGGTTTTTGTTGTTCCCATGACGTCCCTCCCTGAATATGACTTTATAATATGCTGTTTTGGCATTGAGGTCAACAGTTCGATGGGTGATCCAAGAAAAGCAGCGGACCTTTGCCTCCGAATGTTAACCCGGAAACGGGTGATCCGGATAACTGGCCGCACCATGAACTCAGGCAACTTATGTATGGGCTCCCCTTTCCAGCGGCACCAGTCAAACCATCCGGGCCTGCAAAAGCACCGCGTCCTGGTCAACCATATGATCCTGGGGAAGTTTTTGATTGTGGCCACCCTGTCTTGCCTATTCCTTTTAGACGGCATCGGGGCATGGATTGGGGACATTTGGGTTGACATCTGCAAGATGGAGGGCTATGAAAATCCAGATAACATTCGTTATTCAATGTCCTTTTTTCAACCAAAGAGCGAAAGAGGAATGGAAATGGTCGCAATTCGCCCATGAACCCCGATGCTCCGGAAAAACGGAGGTTGGGGTTTTTTGTTCCTCCGGGACCTAAGGCAACAGCGCTTTTTAGATAGGCGGTAAATCTTATAATTTTATGGATTGTCCCTCCTCCTGTCATGAGGACACACCTATAGGACAATCAGCTCTAGCCCGAGTTTCCGAGTTATTTTCGCTTTGAAGGCTTAACCAATTGAGAACTCTTGGAAAGTAGATGGTTTCAACCTATCCCCTAAAAATTGGACGCCTTAATTCTTTTACTGGGCTATGCACTTGACTCCTCCAGCTACTATATGTTGTGCAAAAGCTAAACACCGCTTTTTCAAGCGGCTGAGCATGCCGTTCGATGCCTATTGGTGGCCTATGTTTCCTATTGACCGGCGATAACTGTAACTACCTAAGTTTACAGGGAAACAAAGGTTCATCGAACCATCCTAAGGGAGCCTGTCCATGGTTTACTGCATCAAATGTAAAGAAGTAGCGTTATAGCCCGGAAGTCCGACGTCTACATCTTGTGGTCGGTGGAGTCAAGCGCATAGCCCCGTATTATTATTACTCCAACTGGGGTTGGAAGGGAGGTAAATGTCGGCGCATCTGGCAGAAATATTTGGGTAAAATTGAGGACATCGTTAAAGCGGTTGAAGGCGGTGGCCCTGCGCCCATATATGCAGATGTTTTCCAATGGGGCTTGCCCTGTGCCCTTTGGAAAGAAGTCCTCAGGGCTCAAGTTGTGGAGGCGATCGATGGGCTATGCCCTAAACGGGATCAGGGCCTAAGTACGGGGCAGTACCTGAGCATTGCAGCGGTTAACCGGGCCATGCAACCAAAGAGCAAACGTTCCATATGGGAATGGTTTTCTCAAACAGCTCTGCTTCGCTTTCTTCCGGAAGCATCGAAGAACGCTCTTGTCTCCCAGCGGTTTTGGGATCATATGGATCGCGTGGATGGGGATACGGCCATTCAAATCTGGGAGCGAATTCTGGGCGAAGTGGTCAGGAGAGAATCGATCGACCTGTCCTCGGTTTCTTATGACGGGACCAACTTCTATACGTTTATTGACACATTCAACGTGCGCTGCTCAATCGCGATGCGAGGTAAAAACAAACAGGGGCGATGCAACCTGAGGCAGGTCAGCTACGCACTTTTCTGCTCTTCGGATGGACATATTCCTCTTTACTATGATGTTTACGAGGGGAATCGAAACGATGCGAAGGAGTTTCCGGGAATCGTGAAGCGTTTTCACGAATTTCTGAAGGAACTATGCAACGGCCCCTGCTCTGAACCGAAGATCACGGTTGTCTTCGACAAAGGCAACAACTCCAAGACAAACTTTGAACTGCTCGACTCTCTACAGGTCGGATATGTCGGGTCTGTTAAACTGGATGAGCACAAAGAATTGGCGGAAATTCCTAACAAAGACGATCGCTTTGAAACTTACGCATTGAAGAGATTGGAGGGGACCAAGGGGTTTCGAGTCAAGAAAGAGGTCTATGGAAAGGACGTTGGTCGTGACCTACAATCAGAACCTCTACGATGCGCAGTGGCTGACGGTGCATAGCGATATTGCCAAGGCGATGGAGCAACTTGCATCACTGCGTCGTCGCCTGGAGGATCGTGCTGCGGGGGTGATCAAGCAAGGCAAATGTCCGAGCAAGGATTCTGTGCAGGCGCAGTGCCATAGCATCCTGAAGAGGCAGCATCTGAAGCGCTTGATCAAAACAGACATTACGGAAGGTTCCGACGGAATTCCCCGATTAAGCTATGATGTGGATGGGGAGGCGCTACAGGGACTCTCTGATACTTGGCTTGGGAAGAATATCCTCATCACCAACCGCGACGAATGGGACGATGCTTCGATCATTTGTGCGTATCGCAGTCAATATGTGATTGAGGGGGTGTTCAAGGAGATGAAGGATCGATGCAATGGTAGCTGGTGGCCGCTTCATCTGTCACCGTCGTTAGGGAGGGTGCCCGTGTATGGCGGTAGATGGGAAACCCAT
>CAYLJZ010000008.1:0-60687 GCA_964384085.1 uncultured Desulfobacteraceae bacterium | reverse complement strand
GTTATTGGTGGAACAGCCCTGTTTGCGACTTGAGTTAACATAGAGACTCGAAAAAACAAAATTCCAACCGGCGGCATTTTGCCACGACAATTACCCGGTCCGGTTTTTGCCCCCCCGGGTCAGAAATGCCTGTACCTTGGGGTTTTGGGATTCCTTTTTGAGGTGCCTGGGATCTCCTATCGCTATCATGGTGTGGGTCTCCGCATCCAGGAACACGCAGTTGTCGGCCACGGAAAAGATGCTGGGGAGTTCATGGGTCACCAGGACCATGGTGGTCCCGAGGCTCTCTCTAAGCTCCAGAATGAGTTCATCCAGGAGTGACGAGGTAACCGGATCGAGCCCTGCCGAGGGCTCGTCAAAGAAGAGGAGTTTGGGATCGAGGGCCAGCGCCCGGGCTACCCCGGCCCGTTTTCGCATTCCCCCGCTGATTTGAGAGGGATAGTAGTCCCCGAATCCGGCAAGTCCGACCAATGAAAGTTTCAGCGCAACCAGATCCCCGATTTCCCGTGGAGGGAGATCTGTGAATTCATTGAGGGGGAGGGCGACGTTTTCAGCCAGGGTCATGGAACTCCACAACGCGCCGTTCTGGTACACGACTCCGATGTTGCGAGCAAGCCGATCCCTGGCTGTCTGCTCGGATTCCCAGAAACTGACGCCGTCCAAAAAAACCTGTCCTTTTGAAGGCTCTTTCAGCCCGGTCAGGGAACGCATGACCGTGGTCTTGCCGCACCCGCTTCCCCCCATGAGCACAAAGATTTCTTCATTCTGGACGGCGAAGTTGAGATCGCGCTGGATGATCTTATCGCCATAGGAGATTTCCAGGTCTTTGGCAATGATGGGGGCCTTTGAGGGCATAGGGTTCTTCCTTCGCCGAATCTCTCGACCTTCAGCGGTTGCCCTTCTCGCAGGAAAGACCCTGGATCGTACCGGCCATCTCCCGACTGAGGGCCTCCACGATCCGGCTGTGGGCCGCTGCATGGGCCGCATATTCGGGGATAGACGCAGGTTGTGAAAAATGTGATTCCTTCGTCGTGAATATCTTATTTCCCTCTTTTTCATAGATGGTCCAGCGGGCCAGGAGCAAAACATTCCCCCCAAGGGCGCCATCCAGGCGGATAACCTCCACCGCCACCTGCCAGTCGATCTTCTCAGGACCGCTGAACGGAAAAAGGATGAAGGAATCTGCCGGGAGGAGCTGCGACAGATTTTCCGCCAGGACACGGGTGAAATTATCCTTCAGCGGTTCAGCCCATTCGTCGAATCCGGCCACATGGAGTTCGTTGTCGTTGATACGGGTCACGATCTGCTCCCGATCCAGATAGGCCGGAAACGTCACTGGCCCGATTCCTATAATTGAACGGAGATTCACGTCCTCCCGCCTCGCCTGATCTGTGCCATCGATGGGGTTCAGGATGTAAAAATGGGTAGGTGCGCTGCTGGCGCATGCCGTGAGGGCCATCAGCAGGAAAGCGATGCCTGTGGCCTTCATTTTGTGAAACCTATCGAACATGATATTATCTCCTTTTAGGGGAGCCCTTGCCGTAAAGGAGGGCGTCCGGATGCCGCTCCAGATAATCTGCCAGAGAGCGAATGGAGCGGGCCATGGTGGAAATTTCTTTCAGCGTGTAATCCAGTTGATACATTACCGGCGAGTCTTTGGCGATGGTTTTTTTTGCAGTATCGAGCGTCTTTTTTCCATGCTCCAGGGCCTCCTGCGCCGTTTTAAGCGTCGTTGCCACGCTGCGTGCGAGGGCCTCTGACCGGCCGTCCACATTCTGAACCAGTTTACGGGTTTCCTCGATTGTACTGCCCATCCGTGAGGCCAGAGGATCCACCTGTGCATCCACATCCTTTGCAAGCTTTTTGTATGCCACAACCGTTTCATCGATGCTCACAGCCAGAGGCTCGATGCGGCGGTCCAGGTTGTTGACCAGTCTTCGGGCGTCCTCCACCGTTGCCTTGAGCGCGTGCAATGTGGCCGGAATATCCGGGGATTTCATGAGCGTCTCGATGGATTCAAACGCAGACACAAGTTTGGTGACAATATCTTCCAGCGGAAGCCCCTTCACCACATCCGAAATCCGTTCGAAAGGGGATGGAATCGTCGGGATCTGGGGATACTCAGTCTTCACGTTAGCCATTCGCACAGGGGTATTGGGAAAAAATCCCAGCCCGATCATCAGTTGACCGGTCACCAGGCTCCCCATGCTCAGTTGCGCCCTAAATCCGCGATCTATGAGCTGCGGCAGGGCAGTGTCGATATGCAGTCTTTTTTTTTCATGCACCATTTTAATCAGGGTGGGGTCGATGTCTATGATCACCGGAATGGAGACCGACTGGCCGTTTGAATCCGCCACGATCGTAATGTTACTTACCGATCCGATCTTGACGCCCTGGAACAGGACCGCGTTTCCCACGCTGAGCCCCTGAAGAGATCCCTTGAAAAAGAGTGTAAACCGGCTTGTGTCTTTCAGGAACTTGCCGCTACCGAAGATCATGACGCCGGCCGCGATCAGGACGACCGCTCCCACTACAAAGCCGCCAATAAGGGTCTTGCTTGCCTGTCGGTTCATTTCTTTCGTCTTTCGATAGGATTTGAGGTTCCCTTTTCGCTGTGGGGACCCCCTGCAGGTACGATTCTAACGCGGGCTAAGCCCGCGACCCAATGGGTGGCCAGGTTTGGGGTTCAAAGGAACTCAACCCCTGAACCTTTGAACCCGTGAACGGTTACGATTTTTCTTTAATTCCAGCATTCCTCAATCCCTCAATTCCTCAATCCCTCAATTCCTCAATCCCTCAATCCCCCAATTTCTCCATTCCTAAATCCCCAGCACATTGCACATCACCGTGATCACGGCCGTCGCCACAATAATGCTGACGATCCCTGTCACCACAGCAGAGGTGGCCGCATCGCCCACGGCAGAGGCGCTTCGACCGCACTGCATCCCTCGAAGACACCCGGATATGGCCACCAGAACGCCGAAAACCATGCTCTGAAAGACCCCTATCCAGAGATTTCCGATACCCACTGCGGCCTTTGTCTCATTAAAGTACTCCACCGCGGTGAGATCCAGCATCCCCACGCCCACGATCAAACCGCCCAGGATCCCCATGAGGTCCGCATACAGACAGAGGAGCGGCATCATGAGCGTAAGGCCTATCAGCCGGGGCAGGACCAGAAACTCCATGGGTGAGATTCCCATGGTCTTGAATGCGTCAATTTCCTCGTTTACCTCCATGGTGCCCAATTGCGCTGCAAAGGCGGCGCCGGTGCGTCCGGCCATGATGATGCCTGTCATGACCGCTCCCATGACCCGGACCATAGCAATGCCCACTAAATCCGCGACATAGATCTGAGCCCCGAAGAGCATCAGCTGAACGGCCCCCACAAAGGCGAGAATCAGACCCACCAGCAGGCTGATCAGAGATACAATGGGAAGGGCCTCTATGCCGCATTCCTGAAAGATCCTGGTCAGGTCGGAGCCACGAAAGCGTGCCTTGCCTGCGATAAACCTGGAAAAGGCGACAGACGCCTCTCCGATAAACGCCAGTATCTCAAGGGCGGATCGAAAGAAATCGAGCGTCTCTTCTCCAACCTTCGAAAGAAAAGACGCCCTGCCCCCGGCTTTCCCCGTCCCCTTTTTCTCGGGAACCGTTTCTGCAAGGGCCAGGAGCTTTCGTGCCCCTTCCGGAAGTCCTTTCATATCCAGTGTCGGGGCGCCGTCCTTCGAACAAGTCTCCGTCACCCTTGTGAGGAATATGAGAAATCCGCTGTCCCAATCCGTCAGGGCTGCCGCATCAAAGGCAATGCGTGCTACCGGGGGGCCGGACGATATCTCTTTCAGGACACGGTCCGCAGGAGGGCATTTGTTTTTGAGGGTCCAGCTCCCGGCCATTCGGAGCACAAGGGTCTCGGGATCCGGTCTGGCAAATTCCAGGTTGCAGGGAGCCGATGCATTATCTGTAGTCTCTGTCATTGCCAACCCTTGCCCTTCGTGGAGATGAGATCCCCGAACACCAGCTCGGAAACAGTCATGCCAGCCGAATTTCGGTTCTTCGGAGGATAGTGGAAGTGATTGAATGAGGGGCAACATACCTGATATTTTTCTCGTTGACAACCCATGTTTAAAAGACGGAGCATAGAATAGAAAAGGATAGGCGATTGCACGCCATTTATCGCAAGGAGGAAGGCCAAATGGATCTGCCTGAAAAGGGGATGGAGGTGCCATTGGCACAGATAGAAGCGATCTGCAGGGCGTACGGGCTGTCAGACCTGTGGAAGGAGATTGAGAACGACCCGACGCCCGAACCGTTCAAGAGCGACGGGTGTTCCCCATGGTTTGATTCCTGGAAGGCGACCGACTTCTATCCGGCCTCCTTTTTTCACGACCTCAAATACGGGTACGGGTATTCGGGAGAGTCCGCGGAACGTCTGATTGCCGACGCCGAATTGATAATCGATATCGCGAGGGCCCCGCCCCCAAAATGGCGGAGAGTATGTTTGCCGGGGTCCGGGTCGGGGGCCACGAGGACCTCAAGCGATCGTGCAGTTGAGGATTCGGCCGGCAGACGGATTGAGTCTCAGTCCCCTTGCGGCCGGCCGAAACGTCTCAAAGAAGTTCGGTGTCGATGAAACCGGGGGGCATTTTCTTCAACACGCGAACGATGTTGTTCAACTGGATCTCCACAGTCCCTTCATACATCTCGATAATGCGATTGTCCCGATACCGGCGTTCCACCTCCTGATCCAGAAAATAGCCATATCCGCCAAAGACCGTGATGGCATCGTCAATAATGGCCTTTGCCGTCTCGGGCACATGGTGTTTGACCACGGAAGTCAGCAAAGGCACGGCAGAAGCGAGCTTCTCCGGCCCATGGTCACAGAGCCAGGCCCCGTAATAATTGAGCCATTTAAGCGACTGGATTCGACTCCACATTCGGGCCACTTTGTGGCCGATCCCCTGGAAATCGATGATCGGACGGTTGAACTGGGTCCTTTCACGGGCGTGGTTCAAGGCCTTTAGAAAGGCCCCCTCACAATTCCCCAATGCCTGCGCTCCTATCTCGATCCGGCTTTCGTCCAAAAAATCGAGGACATTCAGAAGCCCCCGGCCCCGTTCTCCCAGAACATTTTCCTTTGCCACTTTCAGGTTGTGAAATACCAGCTCACTGCTGGAGGCCATGTGAAGGCCCATCTTGCCGGTAAGTTCATTGATTTCAAACCTTCCGCCCAGCCACGATGAAGGGTCTTTCTCCACCAGGATCGTCGTCATTCCCCTCCCGGGCCGCGCATCCGCATCTTCCTGGGCCAGGACGATGAAGAAGTCCGCATAACCGCCATTGGTAGTGAAAACCTTGGTGCCGTTCAGGACAAATCCATCTCCTTCTTCGCTCAGGGTGGTTTCCATTCGGGTCAGGTCGCTTCCATGGTCGGGCTCGGTGAAGGACACGGCCGAGACCCAGTCGCCCCTGACCAGCGGCGCGAGGAATTTTTCCTGTTGCGCGGGGGTCCCGAAAATCTTGATGATCTTGGCCGGGAGATAGGCCAGATGGAGCGCCATTCCCATTCCCGAATCCGCCTTGCAGAACTCCTCGATCACCAGGACGTTTTCCATAACCCCCAGATCGCCCCCTCCTACCGCCTCCGGATAATCGAGGCCGATAAAGCCGAATTCCCCCGCCTTTTTATAGACCTCTCGAGGAAATCGGTGGTTGGCCTCACACTCCAAAATCAAATCGGGCTGAAACTCGCCCCGTGCAAACTCCGCGGCAGCCTTTTTAATGTCTTTCTGTTCCTTGGATAATGAAAACTCCATAGTCTGTATCCTCCCTTACTTCCTGCTGATTTCTCTTCCGATGATCATCCGCTGTATTTGGTTGGCCCCCTCGAAGATCTGGGTCAGTTTGGCATCGCGGAACATTCGCTCGATGGGGTAATCCCGAATATAGCCATACCCCCCAAGGACCTGAACCATGTCCGTAGTGATCTTCATGGCCGCATCGCTGCAGAAAAATTTGGCCATGGAAGCCAGTTTCGTATTTCTTTGGCCCGAGTCAAAGGCCAGGGCCGCCCGTTCCATGAGCCCCCGGCTGGCCTCTATCAGCGTGGCGGCGTCGGCCAGCAGAAACTGGATCGCCTGATGCTGGATCAGGGGTTTTCCAAAGGTCTGACGCTGTCTGGCATAGTCTACGGTATACTCAAGCGCCCCTTCGGCCAGGCCCAGGGAAAGGGCGGCCACCGCAGGGCGGGACATATCGAAATCACCCATGGCGATCTTGAATCCTTCCCCTGGCTTTCCGATGAGATTGGCCCTGGGGACAACCACGTCTTCCAGAATGACCTCTGCGGTATTGCTGCCGCGAAAGCCGCATTTCTCTTCGATCCTGCCGATGGAAATCCCCTTGCGATCCCTCTCCACGATAAAAAAGGAAAGTTCCTTGTCACCCGTCTTGGCAAGCACCGTATAGATGCCGGCTACCGAACCGTTGGTGGCGAAGACCTTTCGTCCGTTCAGGAGATAGTCGTCGCCGGATTCCCTCGCGGCGCAACGGATCGCCTGCACATCCGAACCGGCCCCCGGCTCGGTGACCAGGTAGCCCATCAGACGTCTTTCCTCCGATATCATGGGACAGTATGTTCGCTTCTGGGCCTCATTCCCAGCGAATATCAGGGGATAGCTCCCCACAGCCTGAATGACGAGGAGGAGGGCAGACGATGCGCAGGCTTTGGCAATCTCCTCTATCGAGAGGCAGAGGGTGTGGGAGGGGTTGACGGGCCATCCCTCGTATTCCGGCGGGAGCATGATCTTTAGAAGCCCAAGGTCCCAGAAAAGCGAAACGATGTCCCAGTTGAACACGCCGCTCCGGTCGTTTTCCGCAGCCGCGGGGGCAACTTTTTGATCGACAGCCCGTTTGAGATTCTTGAGCAGAATGGTCTGTTCTTCCGAACGTTCAAACATGGGAACCTCCAGACCCGGACATGCCGGCGATATGGATCAAAAGAAAGCTTGATTTCTATTTTGTCCTGATTGAACAGATGAACCCGATGAACGTCAAGCGTTTTTTGTATAATCTCTTGACGGTGAAGCGTTTCAACGGGTAGGCTCGGAGCAATGGTGGAAATTCACTAAGGGGTTAGACATGAGGATCCGGAAATTGCGGTGAGGGCAGAAATATGAACGTCGTTTTTTTTGTCATTGTTCTGGGGGCATTTCTCTCGGCCGGCTGGCGAGAACTCACCTGGCGTGCCGTGGACGGAGCCATGTCTCCCATGGAGACGCTGTCACAGGGCATGATCGAATCGGCCTCCGGTTCGGTTGAGCTGGCACTGGGACTCATCGGTGTGATGACCTTGTTCCTGGGGCTCATGAAGGTGGCCGAGGCCGGGGGCTTGCTTACCATTCTGGCCCGTCTGATCCGTCCCATCATGGTTCGACTATTCCCCGATGTCCCGGCCGATCACCCCGCCATGGGGGCTATGATCCTGAATATGGCAGCCAATGTCATGGGCCTGGGCAATGCGGCGACTCCATTCGGGATTCGCGCCATGGAGGACTTGGACAAGCTGAATTCCCAGCATGGGACCGCGACCGATTCAATGGCGCTTTTCCTGGCCATCAATACATCGAGCGTGACCCTCCTTCCCACAGGGGTCATTGCCCTTCGGGCGGCCGCGGGGTCCACCGATCCAGCCGGCATCCTCCCCACCACCCTGTTTGCCACCGTCTGCTCGACCCTTGCTGCCGTCGTTGCGGCCAAGATGTATGGTCGGCTCTCCCTATTCAGAAAAACGCGTCCAATCGAGGCTCAGACCCGTGACGAAACGCTGAAAGACACCGACATCGAGACCCCGGCGAAAACCGGCGCCTATCCTGTCTGGGTCAGCGGGATTGCCATGGGCATCCTCATCTCTCTAATTCCAGCAACCATTTTTTTCGGACGATCTATCTCTCCCTGGATCATCCCCGGACTTATGCTGGGGTTCCTCACCTTCGGCGTGGCTCGACGGGTGCGCATCTACGAGGCCTTTGTGGATGGGGCCAAGGATGGGTTTCAGGTGGCGGTAAAAATCATCCCATACCTGGTGGCGATTCTCGTGGCGGTAGGGATGTTTCGCGCCAGCGGCGCCATGGATGCCATGGTCAACCTGATCGGAAGCTTGACGGCCAAGCTGGGAATGCCCGCCGAGGCCCTTCCCATGGCCCTGTTGCGACCGCTCTCCGGATCAGGGGCCTACGGAATCATGGCCTCTATTATCAACAATCCTGCCATCGGTCCCGACAGCTACACCGGTTATCTTGTTTCAACGATTCAGGGATCCACGGAGACCACCTTCTATGTACTGGCAGTCTATTTCGGGGCCGTTCAGGTCCGCCGCATGCGCCATACCCTGGCTGCAGCCCTGACCGCCGACCTGGTAGGGATTGTCGCCGCCGTGGCGATCTGTTCCCTCCTTTATGGATAAAAGGGCCAGACGTCCGGAGTCGGGAGTCAGGAGTCGGTGGTCAGTGATCAGAAAATAGGGAATGCATCAGCCGTGGGCCATCAGCAACCAGCCATTGACCAACAACAAGCGGCCGGCATCCGGGATCACCCCATGTCAAAGGCCTTCAACTGAAAGAGCTTTTTGGTCTGTGTGGCCACAATATGGTAGAATTTGTTTTGGGGCACATAGATATAAGGGACATCCTCTTCGCGCCGGTAGAGAAAGTGTGACAGGATCATTCGGTTGACGGCCCTGTGGCCGACGATCATGATGTTTTGGGGATTGCTGCTCAAGTAGAGGGCCTTTTTGATGCCCTTGTCAACACGCTCCTTCATGGAGGCGTAGCCCTCTCCTTGCGGATAGATATAGTTATATTTATTGTGTTTTCTGGCTGAGTAGATATCGGGCATACGGTCGCGGATCTCTGCATAGCTCATGCGCTCACAGGCCCCGCTGTCGATCTCGTTAAACTCGGCCAGCGGTATAACGGCGCAGTTTTGTTGCTGTTGCATAATCGGAAAGGCCGTCTGTATAGTCCGCTTTTTTTTGCTCGTAAAGATCACCGGGATTTTCCGGTTTCTGAAATAGTGGGCCAGGGCACGGGCCTGGGCCTTGCCGTTTTCGGTAAGTCCGGAATTCCCGCCGATTCGGTTTTCCAGGTTGAAATAGGTTTCTCCGTGCCGTATTAAAAAAAGATTTTTGACCGTATCGGCAACGAGAAGGTCCCTGATCAGATCATAGTACGGAATATCGTCTGACAGTTCCTCATGGAGGATCTTGTTGTAGAGTGAGTCCAGACGAACCAGATTCCGCTCCTTCTTGACGGGGGTGTAAATGGATTCATAGTAGCGGATGCGCTGGCAGAAACTCTGTATTGCGGCCTCCTTTCCGAGATGATGGAACTCCGGGAGCGACACCTTTCGATCGATGCTGGCCTTCAGGATTTCCTCGTCCTGGTTGATGCATTCAATAAAGAGGACCGGGCGGTCGTTCAGCATCTCGGCGGTTCTCTTCCTCCTCCGCGCGCTGACATTGGTGGCATCCAGAATAGCTACGTGACCCGCTCCCTTCAGGTACTGGATGGCGCGTTCGATGTTGATTAAGGCGATTTTCTCCCGGAGTGCTACTCCCTCCCTGTTGTGGGGGTCGTAAAATTCAGGATAAGAGGTATCTTCAGGGCTCAGTTTTCGCCTCAGGTCGCCATTATTGAAGATTCGCGTCTTTATGTGGTCTTTGACCAGGTTTTCTCTCAATTTGCCGGCGATCGTCGATTTGCCCCTGGCAGGAAGCCCGACCATTACAATGTACAGTTTTTTGGTAGTCTCCATTAAGTCCCAATCATTGCGTGTTGAAAGGATAATCAGCAATTCTCATTTTGGAAAATAGCCATGTGGGAGCGGCTTCCGAGCCGCGAAAAGTCGCGGCAAGATGCTACTCTCACAAAAGGTTGATACCAAGTCTCCCTCATAATGAGAATCGCTGATTGATGATTTATCATCTTGAAGTTTTTTTTAGAACAGTTATAATTTAAAACAAACAGGCCAATCAAGGAAATTTCCTGCACAGCAGGGGTAATCGACAGGAGGTAAAAATGGCACAGGCTTCTATTGAAAGGTCTCGTACCGAAGTATTGGTGAATGACTTTGTTCGAAGCGTTTACAACTGGATGGCCGTGGGTCTTTGTCTGACCGGCGTCATGGCGTTTTATGTGTCGAGCAGCGAGACGATGATGCGTCTCATATTTGGCAATCCATTAATCTTTTTTGTCCTTATTTTGGCTGAATTAGGTATGGTGTTTGCTTTGGCGGGGGCGGTGAATCGAATGAGTGCAGGAACGGCCACCTCCCTCTTTGTGATCTATTCGGCCCTCAACGGCGTAACGCTCTCTTTCATCTTTCTGGCGTATACCCAAACGTCCATTGTGAGCACCTTTTTCATCTGCGCAGGCACCTTTGTCGCGTGCAGCATCTATGGGTGGACCACCAAGAAAGACCTGACGTCGTGGAGCGGTTTTTTGACCATGGGGCTCATTGGGATCATCATCGCGTCACTGGTCAACATGTTTATCAAAAGCAGCGCCATGAGCATGATTATCAGCTATATCGGGGTCATCGTCTTTGTCGGACTGACGGCCTACGACACCCAGAAGCTGAAGAACATGGCCTTGACCCAGCCGGCAGGGGTGGACGGATCGGTCGTCAGAAAAGGGGCCATTCTGGGCGCCCTTTCCCTTTACCTTGACTTTATCAACCTGTTCCTGATGCTCCTGAGGATATTCGGGGCATCCCGCGAATAGGTGTTCGGATTTACCTACCCGGCCCCCTGAAAGAGCTGTTCCCCTTTCAGGGGGTTTTTTTTGGAGGGTGGCTTTCCATGAATAGGCCGTCTTATCTGGACCTTTACAGGACTGGCGTGCTTGAAGATCGGGTCGAAAAGGCCCTGGCACTGATGGCGCCCTGTCGGCTCTGCCCCCGAAGGTGCGGGGTAGACCGCTTGAAGGGGGAGACGGGCTATTGCCGCACCGGCAGGGATGCGAGGGTGGCCAGCTACGATGCCCATTTCGGGGAAGAGGACCCGCTGGTAGGTCAGCGCGGCTCGGGAACGATTTTCTTCAGTTCGTGCAATCTCCTGTGCAGTTTTTGTCAGAATTTCGAGATCAGCCACCTGAGTGAGGGGATTGAGGTCTCGCCGGACCAGGTGGCCGCCATGATGATCGATCTCATGGAAAGGGGGTGCCACAATATCAATCTGGTAACCCCGACCCATGTGATGCCGCAGATTCTGGAGGCCTTGAAGATCGCCATAGGACAGGGGCTCGCCGTCCCGATCGTCTACAATACAGGCGGGTACGAACGCGTAGAGGCCCTGCGCCTCCTGGACGGCATTGTTGACATCTACATGCCCGACTTCAAGTTCTGGGACGAATCATGGGCAGAGCGGTTCTGCCACGCGCCCGATTACGCGGACATGGCGAGGGCGGCCATTCGAGAAATGCACCGTCAGGTGGGAGATCTGGCGCTGAATAGCGAAGGTATCGCCGTGCGAGGTCTTCTGGTCAGGCACCTGGTAATGCCCAACGGCGTGGCCGGAACCGGTGATATCATGAACTTCCTGGCCCAAGAAATATCCCCGAATACCTATGTCAACGTCATGGACCAGTACCGGCCTTGTGGTGAGGCGCAGGCCGATCCTACGATCAACCGGAGACTGACATCAGAGGAGTACCGGCAGGCGGTGGCGGCAACCAAAAAGGCCGGGCTGCACCACCTGGATTCCAGGGAGCGGCCCCGCATCATCTTCGGGTTCTAATGGAGAGGGAAAAGACATTTGTTGTCGGAGACATCCACGGATGCCTCGATATGCTGAAACGGCTCCTCGACATAATCCCATGGCGACCGGGGCGGGATCGACTCCTGTTTGTGGGCGACTGTATCGACCGGGGGCCTCATTCCAGGGCCGTAGTGGACCACATCCTCGGTCTCATTCGAATGGACCCCCGGGTGACCTGTCTCCTGGGTAACCACGAGTCCATGCTGCTGGACTACCTCGCAGGCATCGATCCGGATCTCTATATCGCCAACAAGGGAATAACCACCATAAGGGATTATCGGTCGCAGCACGCGGGAGTGAGGGGAGGGCCTCTCGTGCCCCCTGACCATATGGCCTTTTACCGTTCGCTCAAACCGTTGATGGAGTTGGACGCCTATTATGTGGTTCACGCCGGTTTCCGGCCTGGCATAGCGATAGAACGACAGTCCCTGGAGGACATGATCTGGATTCGGGAACCCTTCATTTCCTCGAACTATGATTTTGGAAAGAAGGTCATTTTCGGTCACACGCCTTTTCCTCGGCCGCTCCTCATGGAAAACAAGATCGGCATCGACACCGGAGCTGTTTATGGAAATCGGCTCACCTGTATTGAACTCCCGGAAGAGCGGTTCTATTCTGTTGCTCCCTGACCCGCCGCCTTAGGCCAACCTCCTTCTCCCACTGATAACCTCCTCTGCGAATTCAACGTCTTCCCTGCTCCCGATATAGAGAGGCACTCTCTGGTGGAATTCCGTCGGTTGAATGTCGAGAATCGGCCCATTGCCGTCGCTGGCGTACCCTCCTGCCTCCTTGACGACCAGCGCCAGAGGATTGGCCTCCACCATCAGGCGCAACTTTCCGGTCGTCTTTTTGGGGTCTTTCCTGTCCGCCGGATACATGAAGATCCCGCCCTTGAGGAGGTTGCGGTGAAAATCGGCTACCAGGCTTCCAATGTATCTGGATGTGTAGGGCCGGCCGCTCCCCGTGTCCCTGGCCTTGAAATAGTTTACCAGCGCAAGGGTTTTCTCATCCCAGAAGGCATCGTTCCCCTCATTGACGCTGTAGATTTTTCCCTTCTCCGGGATTCGAATATTTTCGTGAGAGAGGAGAAACTCTCCAACGCTTGGATAGAGGGTGAACCCATGCACGCCGGTTCCATTTCCGGTGGTATAGACCATCATGCTGCTGGAGCCGTAGATGAAATATCCGGCAGCCACCTGATGTATCCCCGGCTGCAGGACATCGTTCATGAGCATGTCGATATCGGTCTCTTCACTTTTTTTCTTGTAAATGCCGAAGATGGTGCCGATACTCACATTGACGTCGATATTGGAAGATCCATCCAGGGGATCAAAGACAATGATGTAGTTCCCTTTCGGATACTGGGAGGGGATCTCGATGAGGTCTGCATTTTCTTCAGAACCCATGCAGCAAAGCTGACCGACATGCTGCATCCGTTCGATGATGACGCTGTTGGCGAATACGTCGAGCTTCTGGACCTGTTCGTCTTGCACGTTGGTCCGGCCGGTAGCCCCCAGCATATCAGCGAGCCCTGCCTTGTTCACCTCCCTCGAAATCACCTTTGCCGCAACGATCAATTCGTTGACCAGGGTCGTAAAGCCACCGGTCGCCTCGGGGTTCTGCCGCTGCTGCTGCAAGATGTGTTGCGTAATCGTGATGCCGACGCCTTTTCTTGCCATGTTCCCACCTCCTAAGATAAAGGTTCAGAGGTTCCAGCCTGTATCCCTGCCGTATCGAAGTGATACTATACCGACAGGCACCTGGATAGTCAAAAATAATCTACCCCTCGATCCTCGCCCCTTTTCTAAGAGTGTCTCCATCCATGCTGAAGAGGGCGTCGAGGAGCGCGATCTGAAAAGAGCCGGGGCCTTTTGAAACGGCAGCAGCCTTTTCGCCTGCCAGACCAAAATATGCCAGTGCGGTGGCTGTGGCGCTGACAGGTTCCGGGTCTACGGAGAGGAAAGCCCCGATCAGGGCCGTGGCCGTGCAGCCGGTACCGGTCACAAATCCCATGAGTTCATGCCCGTTAGAAACCCTGCAGACCCGCCTTCCATCCGTAACTAGATCGACCGGCCCGGTAATGGCGAGGGTCGTGTTGAGTCTCCTGGCGAGTGCGACGGCGGCGGCCTCGGCCTCATCGACACGGTGTATGGAATCGACCCCTTTGGTCCTGGCACCCTCCTGATCCAGGGAGAGGATTTCGGAGGCGTTTCCCCGAATCACGCTGATGGAGAGTTCCCGAATCAGTCTCTTGGCGGATTCGGTGCGGAGTCGCGTGGCCCCGGATCCCACCGGGTCAAGAATCACGGGGACCTTCAATTCATTGGCCTTTTTTCCGGCGATGACCATGGCATCCACCCAGGACTTGCTGAGCGTCCCTATGTTGAGCACCAATGCACCGGCGAATGAGGCCATTTCCTCCACCTCTTCGGCCGCATGGGCCATCACAGGCGAAGCGCCGCAGGCCAGCAGGGCATTTGCGGTGTAGTTCATCACCACAAAGTTGGTGATGTTATGAATCAACGGCTTCTTTGTGCGGACGGCCGCGAGATTGTGTGTGGCCTGTTCTTCCAAGGATCGATCTGACATATGGTTTCTCCTTAATGAGTGAAGTGGTTCCATCCAGACCGGCTTAGGCTGCGAGAAATGCCGGGGGCCGATCTCAATTCAATATCGCCTGATGCGTGGGTAATTTTCCCGATGGCGCTGACCGGGATCGGGCCCAGCGCAGAGATTGCGGAGCGGATGTCCTTTACATGTTCGGGGGCGCAGGTGATGATCAGCTCGTAGTCATCGCTGTCGCTGAGGACAAGATCGATGGGATCCTGTTTCAAATATCCTGCCTCCTCCCGCAGGGGATCGCTAACCGGAAGATCCTCCCGAATTAGAAGGGCGCCCACCCCGCTCTCGTCGCAGATATGGCCCAGGTCCCCGACGAGGCCGTCGCTCGTATCGATCATGGCGGTCGCCAGTCCGGAACGCCCAACGGCTGCCCCCGCGAGCGCCCGATGAGAGGGCCTGTTGTAGGCCTGCACCAGGGGGTGGGTTTCCAGATCATGAACAGATCGGCCCGACAACAGGATCCCAAGCCCGGCGGCCGCCTGTCCCGGGTATCCGGTAACGAGTATGGCGTCGCCCGGTCTTGCGGTGGAACGTCGCACCGATGTTCCTGCCGTAATTTCCCCGATCAGGGTGATGTCGATGAAGTTGGCGCCGTCTGATTTGGTAAGGTTTCCGCCGATAATGACGGCCTCAAACGGATTGAGCTCTTCGACAAAGCCAAGATAGATCGACTCCACATCCTCGACCGTCGTATCGGACCTCAGTCCGAGAGAAACAAGCGCATAGCGCGGGAGTCCTCCCATCGCGCCGATATCGCTGATGTTGAGGGTCATGGCCCTTCGGCCCAGATCAAGGGGCGAGATGAATCGCGGCAGATAGTGCCTTCCCTCCACCATGACATCGCACGTCACCAGAACGTCATACCCTGCCCGGGGCTGAAAAACCGCGCAGTCGTCCCCAATCCCTACGCTCGCTTCCGGCACACGGGCGCCTGCTGTTCGAAGGCGCTCATGAATCCGATCGATGAGCCCGAATTCTCCTACGTCAGCCAGGGTCTCAGACATGGCGCCCCTCGGAACTTGCGGTGTACAGGAGTTCACAAAGCGCATTCGTCGCCTGGCAAGGGTCGTTCTGGCAGCAGACCGCGGATATAACGGCGATCCCGTGGGCCCCGGCCCCCACGATGGCAGGGGTATTTCCCAGACCGATTCCGCCGATGGCAATGATCGGCAGGGGAATGGCCTCAGCGATCATTTTCAGGATTTCAACCCCGCTCACGGGGCCTGCGTCGTCTTTGGAACCAGTTGGAAAGACAGGCCCGAACCCCACATAGTCGGCGCCGTCTGCAAGGCATTTACGGGCCTCCTCCAGCGTGGCTGCGGAGCCCCCGATGATGCTTCCGTTCCCCAGCAGTTGTCTCGCCAGGGGAATGGGGAAATCGTCCTGCCCCAGATGTACGCCGTCCGCCTTCGCCGCAATCGCCACGTCGATCCGGTCGTTTACGACAAACGCAACACCCTTGTCGGCGCACGCCCGTTTCATCTGTGTGGCGATTTCAATCAACTCACGGGTGGAGCCCTGTTTCTGACGAAACTGGATAACGTCCGCCCCTCCGGCAATCGCCATCTCCGTCAGTTCCACATGGGAGAAACGCGATTGCAGCACTGTGTCTGTCAGAACATGGAGTTTTCCGATTTTTTGTATCATTGTCAACACCTCACACTGGTAAAGTTGAATAAAGTCAAAACTGAGCTATAATAACAAGGTATGTTTTCCGATTCATCAGTATGCCGCAAAGGGGTTTTGCGTAAAGGAAGTCGCCAGTTCGATGATTCTCATCTCCGTTCTGCTCACGGCGTGTCTCAGCCTCCCTCTTTCAGTGCCCGGACAAAATGTTCTGATAATCTGGTCATGGATGGCAGTTGAATGGCGTCAGCTCCTCCCATAGGGTATTTGGTTCCATCTTCCCCCTCCCCTTTCTTAATCCTTTTAACACACACGGCATCCAGGTGCAAACACCTCTTGATCGGGTCCGCAATAGTATGATCAGATCAACGACCCTTTCACCGGTATCCCTCCTCCCAGCTGCTCGTTTGGCCAGGCCGAAGGAGGGCGCGCAAATTAATACTTGACACTGATCCGTTGAGCGTATATTTTCGAGCTTCACAATAATTAATGAATCCCAAAGGAGAAACGACTCATGTCTTCCAACAGTAAACAGACCAAGGCGATCCGCGCCCGCAAGGCAAAGCCCAATAAGAAAAATATCAAGAAAAATCTGGTGCGTGTGCAACGCAATGCGGCCATCCTGAGAGACTTGGCCTCCGAATCCGAATCCTGATCCCCTCTCCTATCCCCATCCCCCCGCCTCCCCTGTCACCCAGGACTTCGCCAACAGAGGGTTTGCTCCGTGCTCATGGCCGCGCCGGCGATGAGCTGTTCGACGCGCATTCGAGCACGGGAAATCTCTTTTTTGTGTTCCTAAACGCAAAAAAACCGCTTGACACACCTGATTGTATACAGTACACAACTTCCTGATACAGACCCAAATCATTTTTCCCATCCACCTTCGATTGACGGGCATTCACGCTCATAAGGAGGAACCCAATGGATCTATTCAAAAATATCACGGTCCTTTCGCTTGAACAGGCAACGGTACTCCCCTATTTAACCTACCGGCTGGCCCATGACGGGATGCAGGTGATTCGGTTGGAACACCCTATATACGGCGATCCCAACCGGATGATAGGCGAAAATGTCCTGGGAGAAGAGAGAATGAACGCCTATTTCCTCTGTATCAATTCGGGTAAAAAGGCCCTCACATTGAATCTCGGAGATCCGGACGGCCAAAAAATCTTCCACCGCCTGATCAACGAGCTGAACGTTGATATCTTTGCAACCAATCAGCTTCCCAGAAATTACAAGAAGTTAGGGATCGATTACAACACGCTGAAGGGCGTGAAATCCGATATCATCTGGCTGGGCGTCACCGGCTTCGGTCCGGACAGCAACGAGGCGGCTTATGACCCCATTTTACAGGCGCGGTCGGGCTTGATGGAATTAACCGGGGAGGCCGATGGCGACCCTCAGGTCTTGGGGATCCCCCTCCCGGACATGGGTACCAGCGAGCACTCGTATGGGCTCATCATGAAGGCCCTTTTCAAACGCCAGGCCACCGGTGAGGGGTCTTGCATCAACATGTCCATGTTCGAATCCTCGGTCTCGTGGATGACCGTGCCCATCACCCTTAGCACGCTTCTCAATAAGAAGATCACCCGCCGGGGAAATACCCACGAATTCTTCTGCCCGGTCTCGGTCTATCAGACCAGTAACGGGTTTGTTTACATGGCCGTCGGAAATGACCGGCAATGGAAGTCGATGGTTTCCCTCGACATGTTCAAATCCCTTGACAGGCCTGAATATGAAAAAAATGCAGGGAGAATACAGGACGTGGAAGATCTGAACCGGGCCATCAATCAGGTAACCCGTCAGCACACCTCGGAAGAGCTGATTGACCTGTTCAATTCTCTGACCCTCCCTATCAGCAAGATCAAGACAATCCCGGAGGTCATTGCGGATCCCCTGGTTTCCCGACGGCTCCTCTTTTCCACGGATGAGAAAACGGGTACGGAGATTACCCTGCCGCCCCCCCCCAACATGACCCCGTTTCTGGAGCAACTGGACCGCAGGCTCTCCTTCCCCCCCCGCTTCGGAGAACACAACCCGGAAATATATGGACAGCAGCTCGGATATTCGGATCAGGAATTGAGGGCCTTTAAAGAGAAGGGTATCATATAATCCGGCACTCGGATTCTGTGCCGCTGGTGGGGATGATGGGATGTCCGGGAAGATTTGAAAATCTCTGTGGCTTTGTGGCGTTGTGTGAAAATAATAGATGCTGGAATTGAGGAGATAGCGACATGACCGTTTGGATTGAAACCGATCTCTGTAATGGATGCAAACGCTGCATCAAGGCCTGCCCTTACGGGGCCATTGAATTGAAGGACGGCAAGGCCCATATCCTGGAGAACTGCACATCCTGCGGGGCCTGTATCGCGGTTTGCAAACAGCAGGCCATTCAGACCGACATCGAACCAAGGATCATCCCTGATTTTAGCGACTGGAAGGGGGTATGGGTCTTTGCCGAACAGCGTGACGGCATCCTGAGCCGCGTTTCCCTCGAACTCCTGGGAAAGGCCCAGTCTCTTGCAGCCGATTTGGGCCAGGATGTCTCGGCCGTCCTCTTAGGCAATCGCGTATCCGAGTTGACCAAAGTCCTGTTCGAGTACGGGGCGAACCATGTCTATCTCGCCGACCACGCGTCGCTCAAAGACTACCGAACCATTGCGTATGCCAAGGTCCTGGCGGGTCTGGTCAGACAATTCATGCCCGGTATCCTGCTGATGGGGGCCACTCATATCGGCAGAGATCTGGGGCCTCGCCTCTCTCGGCGCATAGGCGTTGGGCTGACCGCGGACTGCACGGAATTGACCATCGAGCCGAAGGAAAAGATCCTTCTTCAGACCCGGCCTGCCTTTGGCGGCAATATCATGGCGACCATTGCCAACCGCTATTCCAGGCCACAGATGGCCACGGTTAGACCCGGGGTGATGGAGGCGGTTAAGAAAGGCCGCAATAAGGGGGATGTGATCCAGTATAAGGCCACTCTGACCGAAAAAGAGATCGGCACAAAGGTCCTCGAGCAGTTCAAGGAAAAGAAGAAGGGGGTCAGCCTGGCCGATGCACGGGTGATCGTTGCCGGGGGGAGAGGCGTCGGATCTGATGCGGGAATGAAATCCCTGTTTTCCCTGGCAGAGGCCCTTGGCGGCGAGGTCGCAGGTACGCGCATCGTTGTGGAAGAGGGCTGGCTCCCGGTGGAAAGGCAGGTTGGCCAGACCGGACAGACTGTCAGACCCGAGATCTATATTGCCTGCGGCATATCCGGGGCCATTCAGCACCGGGCTGGCATGCTGGGTTCCCGGTATGTCATCGCCATCAACAAGGATGCCGGTGCGCCTATCTTTCAGGTGGCGGACTGGGGCATTGTGGGTGATCTTCACCAGGTAATTCCGGAATTGACCCGGGCTGTCTCGCAAAGCAAGCGCAAATAGGGGGAAGACCATGTTACGTTCAGATATCGAAACGCTTCACAGAAAGATCATGGCCAGGTTCGTGAATGAGGAAGTCATCCCCGTGGCCAGAGAGATTGATGAAAAGGGGGATTTTCCGTTTTACCTGTTCCAGAAACTCGCTGACATGGGGATCCTGGGCATCCGGTATCCCAAGAAAGCGGGGGGCTCCGGCGGCAACACCACCCTCTACTGCATTGCCGTGGAAGAACTGGCACGGGGCCTGTTGAGCCTTGCCGCCACCACCGCCATGCAGTGTCTCATGGCGACCAACGGCCTTTATCTCTACGGGACCCCGCAAATGCATGAAGAGTATCTCCGCCCCGCCCTGAAGGGGGAAAAAATCGGGGCCTTTCAATTGACGGAGCCGGAGGCAGGCTCTGATTTGGGGGCCGTGAGGACGTCAGCCACAAAGGTCGATGACGGATGGGTCGTCAACGGGATGAAGACATGGTCCACGAGCGGGCCTTACGGCCATTTCCATACGGTGCTCTGCCAGACCGATCCGGCCAAAAAATTGAAGGGCCTCATGTTTGTCCTCGTTCCGAGCGATACCCCCGGATTCTCTCACAGCAAAAAATTCGAGACCCTTGGCACACGGACATCCTCCCTCTCCGAGATCTATTTCAACAACTGCCATGTCCCGAACGAATACATGCTGGGCGAGTTGGGGAAGGGTCTGGATGTTCTCCTCACGATCCTGGCGGAGATTCGGATCATGACCGCCTGTCTGGCCATCGGCCTCCATCGCGCTGCCATGGATGATTCTATTCGATATTGCAAGGAGCGGTCGCAGTTCGGAAAACCGATCGGAAAATACCAGCTCATTCAGGCCAAAATCGCCAATATGGCCGTTAATCTGGAGGCAGGCCGCCTCATGTCCTATAAGGTGACCCACCTCATCGACAATAAGGTGCCATGCCTGAACGAGGCCTCCATGGCCAAATACTTTACGGTTGAATCCGCATGCAGCGCCTGCGATGAGGCGACCCGTATCTACGGGGCCTATGGCTATTCGATGGAATACTCGGTACAACGGTATTACCGTGACAACCGCTTTCTCCTCTATGGAGGCGGCACCCATGAGGTTTTGCAGACCACTATCGCCAGACAGTTCGGCCTTTAATACAGACACCACCCTGATCGACTATGCTTGAAACCGAAAAAATTGACGCCTCGACTTGTGAAGGACTTCAGTCGCTCCCTGAAAGAATATCGCTGGGTCAGGGCGTCTATGAGCGGCTCAGACAGGCCATTATCCAGGGAGACTTCGGGCCCGGCACGCGCGTGGTGGAAAGCCGTCTGGCGGCCACATTGGGCACCAGTCGCACGCCGGTGAGAGAGGCCATTCACAAGCTGGAACGTGAAGGGCTCCTGCGTCAGGATTCGAAGCGTGGTTTTTTTGTGGAGGGTCTGAACCGTGCCGATATCGAGGAGACCTTCGGCATCCGTAGCGTCCTCGAGAGCTATGCCGCTCGGCTGGCTGCCATTCGGCACACAGAGGGCGACCTGCAGCCGTTAGAGGCCAAACTCAGGGATTATCAAGAGCGCCTGGAGCGTGGAGATGTCGGGACCCTCCCACAGATCAATACCGAATTTCACGACCTTCTTTACGCCCTCAGTCGAAGCCCCAGGCTCATCAGGATGATCAATGATCTGAGAGACCACATCTACCGCTACAGGCTGGTCATTCTCAAAGTCAAAAACATGGCCGATCTGAGTCATGCCGATCATCGTTCGATGCTCATGGCCATGAAAGAAAGAGATGCCGACCGTGTCGAGAGATTAGTGAAAGAACACATTCTGAGAGGGCAGGAGATCGTGCTGAAGGAATTTGATATGGCGGGGGATTGAGGGATTGATGAATTGAGGAATTCGGGAATTGAGGAATTGAGGAACTATAGGATTCCCGAATTTATGAGTCTCTTGCTTTTAGTAATAGCGAAATCCCCAAATTCGTAATTCCTGAATTCCCAAAATTCCTAAATTGCTTTTTGCTTTAAGGAGTGAACGATGGCAAATAGAAAGATACGCGTCCTGTTGGCCAAGCCGGGTCTGGACGGTCATGACCGGGGGGCCAAGGTAGTTGCGCATGCGATGAGGGAGGCCGGGATGGAGGTTATCTACACAGGCCTTCACCAGACCGTGGCCAGCATCGTGAACCAGGCGGTTCAGGAGGATGTGGACGTCATCGGCCTGTCGATCATGTCGGGCGCTCACATCCCCATCTGTAAGAAACTGATGGGGATGGTGAAGGAACAGGGCCTGGACAACAAGCTCGTGGCGGTGGGGGGGGTCATCCCGAATAAAGACATTCCTGCCCTGAAGGAGATGGGGGTCGAGGGAATATTTCCCGGCGGGAGCTATTTCAATGAAATCGTTGATTTTATTGAAACGCACGTGCCTGCCAGGCAATAGACGCTTGATCCAGAAAGGCTCCGTCGCCGGGCGCTTCCACATGACATAACCTGCAACATTCGACAGGAGAGGGAGACATGGGAGTAGCAACATATATTAAAGATGATAAGGATGCCATCAAAGAGGTCATCCTCCAGTCCGGCATCAAAGTGAAACCGGTTTATACGCCCAAAGACCTCGATGAAATAGGGTTCGATTACGAGAAGGATTTAGGGGATGCCGGAGAATTCCCTTTTACTCGAAGCATCCATCCGTTGGGTTTCAGAAGCCGCAACTGGACCACTCGGCAGTACACCGGATTCGGAACCCCCGAGGAGACCAACGAGCGGTTCAAGCTGATGATCTCCCACGGCCAGACAGGTCTCAACGTGGCCTTTGATCTCCCCACCCAGATGGGGTACGATTCCGATGACGAAATGGCCGAAGGCGAGGTGGGGCGTGTCGGAATGGCCGTCGATTCCCAGAGGGATTTCGAGATCGCCTTCAAGGACATTCAACTCAACCGCATCGGAAGCGGGCTCACCATCAATGCGGTCGCATCCATCATGCTGGCCATGTATCAGTCTGTGGCAGAAGGGTTCGGATATCAGAAGACAGAGATTTCCGCAACCCCCCAGAATGACATTCTGAAGGAAATCGTCGGCCGGGGGGCATGGATCTATCCGGTTGAACCGGCGGTCCGGCTGATCGGAGACACGATTGAATACGCCATGAAGGAACTCCCCAGGTGCAACCCGGTGTCGGTCTGCGGCTATCATATTCGGGAGTCCGGGTGCACCCCGGCCCAGGAGATTTCCTACGCCTTCATGATTGCCTTTGCCTACATCGACAATGTCGTTGCCCGTGGATACCGGGCCGAGGACTTTGTGGGCCGATTCTCGTTCAATTTAAACATCTACGGGAATCTTTGGGAGACGGTGGCCAAGTTCAGGTCTGCTCGAAAACTGTGGGCCAAACTCCTGCGGGACCGTTACGGCGTCAAGGACAACAAGGCCCTCTTTCTCCGCGGCATATTTGGCGGGGGCGGCTCGGGCATGACCAAGCAGCAGCCGGAGAACAACATCATGCGCGGGGCCTACTATGCACTGGCCTCCGCCCTTTCGGGTGCACAGACCACGGCCCTCTGCTCCTTTGACGAGGCCTACACCATCCCGACCGAACGAGCAGCCCTCCTGTCGCTTCGAACCTTCCAGATCCTGATGGACGAAATAGGGCTCAGGGACACAGTGGACCCTCTGGCTGGCTCCTACTTCATTGAAACCCTCACCAAGCAGATGGAAGAGAAAATTCTGGAAGAGATGGAAAAGGTTGAAAAGATGGGGGGCATGGTGGAGGCGGTGGCTTCGGGATATGTTCAGAGGGAGGTGGGGCGGCAGGCCTATGAATTTGAAAAGAAGCTTCAGTCGGGGGAGGTCATAAAGGTCGGCGTCAACAAGTATACGGAAGGTGTTGACATGGAGGTGGAACTCCATGAATACAACGACGCATGGGCCCAGCTCCAGATTGACCGGCTTCGAGAACTCAAGCAGGAGAGGAACACTTCTGCGGTGAGCCAATCCCTGAAGGCCTTGGAACAGGCGGCCCGTCAAAAGAAAAATGTGATGCCCTATCTGGTGGACTGCTGCAAATCCTACGCAACCGTGGGCGAAATGGCCAATGTCTTCAGAGACGTGTTCGGGCAATACAAGGAACCGAGTATATTTTAATCGTTAAAAAATCTTATGCAGGCCATCCTCTGACCGGGAGAAACATCATGAAACCGACGGAAGGACTCAAGGGAAAGCGGATCCTCATCGTGGACGATGAGTTAGACGTTCTGGCCACGCTGGAGGACGTTCTGGAGGCCTGCGTGCTTCACAAGGCCGCAGACTTCGACGCCGCAAGGGAGCTCATCCAAAATAATTCTTATGACGCTGCCATCCTGGATATTATGGGCGTGAGAGGGTATGAGCTTCTGGAGCTCACCCAGGCCAAAGGCATCCCGACCCTGATGCTCACGGCCCATGCCCTGACAAAGGAGGATTTCGCCCGGTCCCTGGAAAGGGGGGCCATGGCCTACATCCCCAAAGAGAAGATCACGGAGATTGATGTCTACCTGCAGGATATCCTGGACGCCCACGAAAAAGGCGATGCGAGATTAGGGAAATGGTTCAACAGGCTGGAGTCCTTTTTTGAAGACCGTTTCGGGAAGGCCTGGCAGCAAAAGCTGGAAAAGGACCCGGATTTCTGGAAAAAATTCATATAGACCGCTCTGCCCGAAGAGAGGTCTTGAAACAGGAAAGGGGGTGGAAGCTGAAGGAAGGTCTGAACGTGCGGAACTGGTTGTCATACCCAAGAACCTATAAACACAGGAGGTTTTCGTTATGAAAAAGACAGTTGGGTTTATCGTTGCTGCTCTCTTGGTTGCTGCCTTTGTCGTCATTCCTGTTGCACCGCAGCAGGCATCTGCCGATCCGATTAAGTTAACCTATGCCAATTTTCCGCCGGCCCCTACGTTTCCCTGTGTTCAGATGGAACGATGGAAACAAGAAGTGGAGAAAAGGACAAATGGCAAGGTGGTGGTCCAGACCTTTCCTGGAGGAACGCTCCTTCCTGCCAAGAACATCTTTGATGGCGTGATCTCAGGTTCCGCCGACATTGGAAACTTCGCCATGAGCTACCAGCCGGGCCGATTCCCCATCTCGGAAGCGATTGACCTTCCCCTCGGATTTCCGAGCGCCAAGGCGGCGAGCCTTGCCCTCTACGATCTGATTGACAAGTACAAGGCCAAAGAATTTGAAAAGGTGAAGATCCTTACGCTGTTCACCTGCCCTCCGGCCAACATCATGACCAAAACCCCCGTCAAGACCCTCTCTGATCTCAAAGGAATGGAGCTGAGATGTGCGGGGACGGCCTCTGACATCATCAAGCTCCTTGGCGGCATTCCAGTGGCCATGCCCCAGTCGGATACGCCCGAGGCCCTTCAGAAAGGCGTTGTCAAAGGGCATGTCTCCTCCATGGAGGTACTCAAGGATTTCAATTATGCCGCCTACACGGCCAATGCGACCGTAGCCAATCTCTTTGTGGTCAGTTTTGCGGTGGTGATGAACAAGGCCAAATGGGATTCGCTCCCAGCGGATGTAAAGAAGGTTCTGGACGACCTGAGGGTGGAACAGGCCAAGTGGACAGGGGAATATGTGGATAATCACGTGAACGATGCCATCAAGTGGTCCAAGGAAAAGTACAACCTTCAACTGTTTGAATTCCCGGCCGCGGAAAAGGCCGAGATCCCCAAACTCCTCGATCCGATCATCAAGGCCTACGTGAAGAAAGTGACCGACCAGGGTATGCCTGGAGAACAGATCGTGAAGGATGCCCTGGCACTCAAGGCAAAGTACGAGAAGTAAGCGGGGGAGATGGTAGCGGGCACGCGCAAGAACTCATGACAGGGGTTTTTGCCGTCCTCGTGGATGCAAAAAGCGGTTTATGTACATTGGAAGGGTACCCCCTGTTTGCGTCCTCCTGTTGCGGGGGCGCAGACAGGGTCCTTCCGTACCCAAGGGGAACGGCTGCACGCAGCCATCCACAGGTGCAACCTCTGAGGGTTACCGCCCGCAGCAGGGCGGCGCCCGTGGACCGCAGGATGGTCCCCTTCGTCTATAGGTCATCTGAAAAGAAGCGCCCCACGCGCAGATTCATGCGCATGAGCAATCGAAAGAGAAAGGGCAACCCATGCACTTTTTGGAGAGAATCAATGATGTTTGCAACTGGATCATGACCGTGCTTGGCGGAATAGCCGTCCTCCTGCTGATGGCCCTCGCCACAGGCAATGTGTGTCTGAGAATATTCGGGCTCCCCTACCGGGGGACCTATGAAGTGGTTTCTTTCCTGGGCGCGATCACGATCGCCTTTGCCCTCGGCTATACGCAGAAAATGAAGTATCACATCGTGGTGGACATCCTTTCAGACAAGTATCCGGAAGGTGTGAAGCGGATCGTGGATGCGATCAGTCATCTCCTTTGCATGGTTTTTTTCGCCTTCATCTCCCTGGAGATATTTCAGTGGGGAATGAAAATCGCGGAGTCAGGGGAGGTGTCGGAGACGCTGAAGGTCGTCTACTACCCCTTTATCTTCAGTGTGGCCGTTGGATTTCTTATCCTTACACTGACCCTTTTGATCGATTTCCTTCAGGCAGTGATGCGGAAGGAGGATAGGTAGAATCATGAGCGGGCCGATTGTTGGTGTCATTGGCATTCTCGTCATGTTTGCGGTCCTGTTTTTACTGAGGATACCTGCCGCCTTCACGATGATGCTGGTAGGGTTTTTGGGGATCAGTTATGTGACCTCGTTC
Organism: uncultured Desulfobacteraceae bacterium; assembly: GCA_964384085.1. GTDB lineage: Bacteria > Desulfobacterota > DSM-4660 > Desulfatiglandales > Desulfatiglandaceae > AUK324. Next base: position 34,433 of record CAYLJZ010000008.1, on the reverse strand, counting down.
AACGCCGCCATCGGCATGCTGGGGCCTGATCTCTGGAATATTTTTTCCAACTATGGACTGACTGTCATTCCCATGTTCATCCTGGTGGGCGAGTTTGTCCACTATGGGGGATACAATCATGGGCTTTATCATGCCACCTATCGGTGGTTCGGCCACTACCGCGGAGGTCTGGCCATTACGACCATCATGGCCTGTGCGGCCTTTTCGGCGATCAGCGGTTCCAATACGGCAACCGCTGCCACCATGAGCAGCGTGGCCATACCGGAAATGAAAAAGTACAAGTATCACCCCCAGCTCAATGCCGGCTCTGTGGCCGCCGGGGCGACCCTGGGCGTCCTGATACCCCCGAGCATTGTCCTGGTGGTGTACGGCCTTTACACCGGTCAGTCAATCGGAAAGCTCTTTTTCGGGAATGTGATCCCAAGCGTCATCCTCACGGTCCTGATCGCGGCAACGGTTTTTTACATCTGCTTTCGGCACCCCGACTGGGGTCCAAAAGGGCCCAAAAGCTCCTGGTCCGAAAGGATAAAGGCCCTGCCCGAGATCCTTGATATCCTGATCCTGTTTGCCATCATCATGTTCGCCCTCTTCACAGGGGTCGTAACCGCCACAGAGGCCGCGGCCGCCAGTTGCGCCCTGGCCCTGATCATCTGCGTCATCAGAAGAAAGCTGACATGGAAATTGTTCCTGACCTCTATCACCGATACCCTTCGCATCTCCTGCCTCGTCTTCATGATCGTGGCCGGCGCCACGGTCTTCGGACGGTTTCTGGCACTGACCAGACTCCCCTTTGAGGCGGCTGACCTGATCAGCCAACTGGACCTCCCCAACTGGGTTCTCCTCTGGTGTATCCTGATTTGCTACATCATCGGCGGGTGTGTCATGGATGCCCTCGCCTTTCTGTTGATCTCGCTTCCCATCTTCTTCCCCCTGGTGACTCACATGGGATATGACCCCATATGGTTCGGCCAGGTCATCTGTATTGTCACCACCATGGGCGCCATCATGCCGCCCATCGGGATCTGTTGCTATGTGGTGGCCGGGATGGCAAAAGACATACCTATCGGGACGGTATTCAGGGGAAGCATGTACTATATCCCCGCCTATATCATCTCCATCATCTTGCTGATGCTCTCGCCTTACTGGACAGTCACCATCCTGTCCAATCTGGTGCCGTGAGGGGGGAAACGCGGGGACACGCTACGACTCTGGCTTTTTGCTGAGACGGAATGAAATCTGGAATGAGACGGAAGAGGTAACTCAAGAATGAAAAAGAGATTTATGCCGGAAGTCAAAACGGCGGATGAACTGGCGAAGCTCCAGCTCGAAGGACTCAAATGGACTGTGAACCATGCCTATCATGGTTCGCCCTTATACAGGAAGAGGTTGGATGAGGCAGGGGTTCAACCCGGGGATATCCGCTCGCTCGACGACCTGAGGCGCCTTCCCTTCACCACATCCAAAGACCTGCAGGAGGGCTACCCCTTTCCCCTCCTCTCGGTCCCATATGAAAAGGTCGTGCGGATTCACGCATCCTCGGGCACCACAGGAAAGCGGAAGGTCCTCTGCTACACACAAAAGGATATCCAGGACTGGACCCACTTTTTTGCCCGCTGCTACGAAATGGCCGAGCTGACCCCTGAGGACCGGGTCCAGATTGCCGTGGGATACGGGGTCTGGACAGCGGGCATCAGTTTTCAGATGGGGTGCGAGGCCTTCGGGGCTATGGCCATTCCCGCCGGTCCCGGAAACCTGGATATGCAGTGTCAGTTTTTGGTGGATCTTCAGACCTCTGTTATGTGCTGCACCGCTTCCATGGGGCTCCTGATGGCAGAAGAGGTCCACAAACGGGGCATTCGGGACAAGATTCATCTGAAGAAAATGATCTTTGGTTCCGAGCGGTCCAGCGACTCCATGAGAAAGCGGATACGAGACCTTCTGGGGGTCGAGCACATGTTCGATATCCCCGGCATGACCGAGCTCTACGGCCCCGGCACCGGCCTCGATTGTCCCTACCACACCGGCATCCATTACTGGGCAGACTATTATATCCTGGAAATCCTGGACCCGGATACCCTGGAGCCCGTTCCTGAAGGGGAGACCGGAGAAATGGTGGTCACCACCCTCAGAAAGGAGGCGGCGCCGCTGATCCGCTACCGGACCCGGGATCTCACTAAAATCATTCCGGGCAAGTGTCCCTGCGGCTCCATCCTCCCTCGGCATGACCGTCTTCTGGGACGTTCCGATGATATGATTATCTTCAGGGCCGTCAACATCTATCCGGGACAGGTGGATCACGCCCTCTCCGGGATGGAGGGGATCGGGAGCGAATATCAGATTGTGCTCGACCGAAAGGACGATGGAAAAGACTACATGACCCTCAAGGTGGAACGGGGTCAGGGGGTGGGCACTGACCGGGACCCAGAATTGCGCCGGAGGATCGGACAGGAGATCAAGAAACAGATCATGGTCAGCGCGGATGTAGAACTTCTCGAATACGGCTCCTTACCGAGATCGGAGAGGAAAAGCAAGCGGGTATTTGATAATCGGGAAATGGATTAATTAATGAATTTAGGGATTCAGGAATTGAGGGATTGCGAATTTTCGCTTGGTGCATGGACCTCAAAATTTTATTCTTAAAAATTCAATTTTAGATGTCTATGGGGTGTTGACATGATCGACTATGATTACAGAAAACCCGGAAACCTGGAAGAGGTATTCAGCCTCCTGAAGGAATATGGTCACAGGGCGACCTTGATCGCCGGGGGCACGGACGTGATGGTCAAGATTCGGAATACCAGAAAGGCCCCTGAGGTCCTCATTTCCTTGAGAGGTCTGAAGGATCTCTCCTATATTCGAAAAAATGGAGACTATCATATCGGAGCCCTGGCCACCCACCGAATGCTGGAGCAGTCGGATCTGGTTCAGAAGGACTTGACGGCCCTTCATGAGGGGGCATCCCGAATCGGCTCGGTCCAGGTTCGAAATGTGGCCACCATCGCCGGGAATATCTGCAATGCGGCCCCATCGGCCGACACGGCGGGCCCTCTCCTGGCGCTCGACGCTCAGGTTGTTCTCCAAGGCCCTGAGGGAGACCGGCTTGTCCCTATGACGGATTTTTTTGCCGGCACCTACAAGACGGTCCGGAAAGAGACCGAGGTCGTCACCGAGATTCGAATACCGGCTCACATGGAACAATTCGGGAGCGCCTACTGGAAGCAGTCCAGAAGAAAGGCCATGAATCTCCCCATCGCGGGAATCGCCGTCTCCCTGAGGCTCGACAAAGGGACCATTTCAGAATCCAGGATCGCCCTGACTGTGGCCGCGCCCACGCCCATTCGGGCCTACAAGGCTGAAGAGTTCCTGACAGGAAAGGCCATGGACGACGCGGTGCTGGCTGAAGCGGGGAGGATTGCGGCATCCACTGATTGCTGTACCCTCAGAGACAGCCTTCGGGGGGAGGCCTGGTATCGGGCCGAAATCATCGAGGCCTACCTTCCCCGAATGGCACAACTGGCGGCCCAACGGATAAAATAATAAACATTTTGGAATTCCGAATTCAGGCATTGTCAATTGAGGAATTCAGGAATTGTGAATTTTGGAATTGAAGTACCGGGATGAACACCATTAAATTCGTCAATCCCTCAATTCCTGAATCCCTAAATCACCTCTCTTTCTGAAGGAGACCACCATGAAAAAGGTATCGGTATCGTTCACCCTCAACGGAGATCCTGTCACGGCGGAGGTCCCGGTGACCTGGACCCTCCTCAAGACGTTGCGGGACTATTTTGAACTGACGGGCGCCAAGGAAGGGTGTGGCGTCGGGGAGTGTGGGGCCTGCACCGTCATTGTGGATGGACAGGCCATCAATTCATGTCTCTATCCCATCCCTGAGGTCGAGGGAAAATCCGTGACCACCATCGAGGGCATTGCCGCCAATGACGGCGCCCTTCACCCCATACAGAAGGCCTTTTTGGAAAATAACGGGGTCCAGTGCGGGTTTTGCACCTCGGGCATGATCATGTCTGCGAAGGCCCTTCTGGACCATAACCCCGACCCGAATGAAGACGATATCAGAAAAAGCATTTCGGGCAATTTCTGCCGATGCACCGGATATGTGCAGATTGTCGAGTCGATAGAAATGGCCGCCAGGTCGAAAGAATAGAAATGGAGGAAAAAATGCCTGACAATCTCTTTGTAGGAAAGAGCATCCCCCGGACCATCGAGGCCGATAAGGTGACCGGCAAGGCGGTCTATATCAACGACCTGAAGCGGCCCGGTATGCTGTACGGGAAAATACTCTATAGCACCCATGCCCACGCCAGAATCAAGCGAATCGATACCTCAAAGGCAAAACGACTCCAGGGTGTCAGGGCGGTATTGACCGGGCAGGATATTCCGGACGTGAGGGTAGGGTTTCTGAAGGACCAGACCGTCCTCAAAAAGGATGTAGTCCGCCAGTTCAGGGATGAGGTGGCAGCGGTTGCGGCCATTACCCCCGAGATTGCGGAGGAAGCCCTCAGCCTCATCGAAGTGGAGTATGAAAAGCTCCCTGGCATCTTTGACCCGTTCGAGGCCATGAAGGAGGGCGCGCCTCTGGTTCACGAGATAGATGCCCGGGGCCGGCCCATTAAGAGCAACATCCTTCCCCTTCCCTGGAAATTCGCAGTAGGGGATATGAAACAGGCCCGAAGGGATTCGGCCTTCATTACCAAAGACAACGTGAGCACCACCTGGATCAACCAGTGCTGTATGGGGACGAGCGGCTGCATTGCCGAGTTTGACCAGAGCAACCATCTGACCCTCTACAGCCAGACCAACGTCATCTTCGGCCATGTCGGCCGGATCTCAGAGTATTTCGAACGGATCGGCCTGGCCGGGAAAAAGATTCGGGTCGTCAACCCCACTGTGGGAGGAAGTTTCGGGACCAAGCTAGATACCGACATCTATGAATTCATCGCCATCCAGCTCGCTCTCAAGACCCGAAAGCCGGTCAAGATCATCTTTGACAGGGAAGAAGAATTCCGGGCGCTGCCGCCGAGGCAGCCTGCCGTTTTTACCATCGAGCAGGGGTGCGACAGGGAAGGAAGGCTTATCTTCAGACACTGCGAGGCAATCCTGGATAATGGCGCCTACACGTCCTGGGGGGCCACCACCCCGTCGGTCATGATCATGCCCATGTCTTCTCTCTACCGGGTGCCCAATGTCTATTTCAAGGCCACCTGCGTGTACACCAACAATATCTATGCCCAGGCCATGAGAGGTTACGGCAATCCCCAGGCCACTTTTGCCGTAGAGACCTCCATGGATTCCCTGGCTGAAGCGGCGGGAATCGACCCGGCCGAATTCAGGTTGATCAATCGCAACCGGCCAGGCGACGACACCCCGATGAAGCTCAAGATTACCTCCTGCGGCCTCGAGGAATGCATTACGTCCGTCAAGGAAAAGCTGCAGTGGGATAAGAAAAAACGCGAAAAACAAAAGGGCCGCGGTATGGGCATGGCCTCCCTCATTCATGTGGCCGGCGGGGCACGGGTGACCAAGTCGGATGGTCATGGCATCAGGGTTAAGCTGGATGAGTTCGGCCATTTGGACGTCATCGAGAGCGGCACCGACCAGGGGCAGGGATCGCCGACTGTCATCTCCCAAATTGTTGCTGAGGCCCTGGGGGTTCGGCCTGAGGATGTCTTTCTGACATTCGGAGATACGGCCCTCGCCTTGTGGGATGCAGGGACCCATGCCAGCCGTCACACCTTTATGGCAGGCAATGCTGCGATCATTGCCTGCGGAAAGGCAAAACGACAGATCCTCGATATGGCGGTGGAACTGATCCCCAAGATTGTCAAAGGCAATTTCAAGCGGATGAAGCGGAAAGACCCTGAATTCGTCGAGCCGGACCTGGACTATGGGTTGATCGCCAACCCTGAAGATATGGACATCAGGGACCGAATGATCTTCCCCAAGAGAGAACCGGAACACCCCTACTTTAAAGTGCCTCTTTCCGCAATCCTTCAGAACGGGCTTCATGTGGGGATCGGGGAGAGTCGGGTCGTCGCAGCGGACGCCTTCTATGATCCGCCGACCGAGATGCTGAACAGCGAAATGATGGGCAATCTCTCCATGACCTATGCCTTCGGCACCTGCGGGGTGGAGGTGGAGGTGGATGAAAAGACTGGAGAGGTCAAGATCCTCAAGCTGGTTTCGGCCCACGACGTGGGCAAGGCCATGAACCCGACCCTTCTGCTGGGCCAGATCTACGGCGCTGCCTACACGGGCGTCGGCTATGGACTGACAGAGGAGATCAAGGTGCGAAACGGCAGGGTCATGAACCCCAGCTTTCGTGACTACCAGATGCTGACCGCCATGGACGTGGTCCCCATCGAGCCGGTCATCGTGGAACCCGATGACAAGGACGGCCCTTACGGCGCCAAGGGAGTCGGCGAACCCGGCCTGGTCCCAACAGCCCCGGCCATTGCCAACGCCATTTATGACGCCATCGGCGTCCGCATGCGAGACCTCCCCATTACCCCTGAGAAGATACTGACGGCCCTTAAACAGAGGAAGTAGTCGCGGGGGTCAGAGGTCGGAGGTCGGAAGGCACAGGAGCGAGTATCCAGCGACCAGCAACGGGTAACCGGCATCGAGTACCCGGTATCAAATATCCAGTTTGCAGTTTCCATGTGGGAGGTATGAATGTCTGACAGGTTTTATCGCTTAGGCTGCGACATCGGCGGCACCTTTACCGATTTCGTGTTGCTCAATGACCGCACCGGCGTCATCACGATCAATAAGTGCCTGACGACCCCGAGCGATCCCTCGGACGCAGTGGAACAGGGCATTCGGCAGTTGGAACGAATGGCGCCAGGGTTTGTAGAGGACCTGGACGAGGTGATTCACGGCACCACCCTGGTCATCAATTCCATTATCGAGAGAAAGGGCGCTCGAACCGGGCTCATCACCACCAAAGGGTTCAGGGATGTCCTGGAACTGGGAAGAGAGATCCGGTATGCCCCTTATGACGTGTTTGCGGAATTTCCCAAGCCCCTGATCCCCAGACGGTTTCGCCTGGAGGTGGATGAGAGGGTCCGAAGCGACGGGACGGTCATTCGGCCGCTGGACCGGGCCGAGGCCAGGGACGTGGTGCGCAGACTCATCGCACTGGGCGTTGAGTCTATTGCCGTCTGTCTCCTCAACTCCTTTGAAAACCCGGCCCATGAGCTCATGATCAAGGAGATCATCGCAGAGGAGGCCCCTGACCTCTCCGTCTCCATCTCCTACGAGGTCCTTCCCCAGATCCGGGAATATGAGCGTACCAGCACCACGGTCACCAATGCCTATGTCAAACCCCTGACCGGCCGCTACCTCTCCCGCCTGTCGGGCAGGCTGCAATCCATCGGCTTTGAGGGAAAGCTCTTTATCATGCTCTCGAGCGGGGGAATCACGTCCATCGAAACAGCAGCCGAATTCCCCGTTCGGATTATAGAATCCGGCCCCACCGCTGCGGTCATCTCCGGCCAGTACTATGGAAAACTGTTCGATATTTCCGAGATGTTCTGCTTCGATATGGGCGGGACCACGGCTAAGTCGTGCCTCATCCAGAAGGGGGTGGCCGGGGTCGTCCCCACATTTGAGGTGGGCCGGGTCCAGAGATTCATGAAGGGGAGCGGCCTGACCATTCAGGTCCCGGTCGTGGACCTCATGGAGATTGGGGCCGGGGGCGGGAGCATCGCCAAGGTCAGCAAGATGGGGACGCTTCAGGTGGGGCCCGAGAGTTCCGGCGCGGATCCCGGCCCTATCTGTTATGCCAGAGGCGGGACCGAACCCGGGATCACGGACGCAGACCTCCTCCTCGGTTATCTGGACGCGGACTACTTTCTGGGCGGGGAGATGAAACTGGATCTGGAGGCGGCTCGCCGCGGCATCGACGAAAAGATCGCCCGGCCTCTTGGGGTCTCCTTTATCCAGTCCGTCTGGGGCATCCACGACCTCATCAACGAGACCATGGCTGGGGCCGCCAAGACCCATATCGCGGAAAAGGGGGGCAACCCCAAGATCGTGACGGTAGTGGCCTTTGGCGGGGCCGGTCCGGTTCATGGCTATGGACTGGCCAAAAAGCTCGGCGCCCCGAGGCTCCTGGTGCCGCCCAATGCAGGGGTGGGATCGGCCCTCGGGTTCTTTACCGCGCCCAGGGCATTCGATATGGTGAGGAGCCACAAGGTACCGCTGAAAGAGGCGGATTTCAGTGAGATCGAAAAGATCTATGCGGAAATGGAGGCCGAAGGGGCCCGGACCCTACAGAAATCCGGGGAGGCGGAAGATATCCGATTCGATCGTTCCGTCGATGCCCGATTTGTAGGCCAGGGTTCCGAGACCACGATCCCGATACCTGAAAGGCGTTTCACTGACGTGAAGCGGGAGGAGGTTCGAAAGCGCTTCGATGAAATATACAAAAGGCTTTACGGCAGGACGTACCCGGATTCCCCGGTGGAGTTCATCAATTTCAAGATACGGGCCAGCCTCCCTGAGCGGCTCCTCCAGTTGCCCCGAATGAAAAGCGACCGAACCTCCCTTCGAGAGGCCGTCAAGGGCCAGCGTCCGGCCTTCTCCGGTCTGGTCAGGGATTTCATTCCCTATACGGTCTACGACCGCTACAAACTGTTCCCTGGCGCAAAATTCCAGGGCCCCGCCATTATCGAGGAAAGGGAGTCCACCGTGATCGTCGGCGAGGACGCGGCTGTTTCGGTGGATGAATACGGGTTTTTGTGGATTGAACTGGGGAATTGAGGGATTCGGCGATTTTGGAATTGAGGAATTTAGGGATTGAGGAATTGAGGAATGCAGGGATGTATAACTTTTTTTATCCTGTCCATCCTGTAAATCCTGTCTAAAAATAAGGAGGAAGACATGGGGCAGACATTTGATCCCATTACCTTAGAGATACTCTGGCGCCGGTTGATTTCCATTGTGGACGAGGCCGACGGCTCTGTGGCCCGTACGGCTTTTTCAAGCCTGCTCAGGGATGCCCACGACTACACCTGCATGTTTACGGACCGAAAAGGGAGAGAACTGGCCCAGGGCTCTTTTGCCACGCCCGGGCAGTCCGGGGCCATGGCGCTGGGAGTCAAGAAACTCGTCACCAATCTTCCGCCGGGGAGCTTCGGGCCGGGGGATGTCTATATCACCAACGATCCATGGGCACTGGCCGGGCACCTGAACGATGTTTGCGTCATGAGTCCTATTTTTTACAAGGGGAACCTCACCGCGTGGACGGCCTGCGTCTTTCACCACTCGGATATCGGGGGGAGGGTTTCTTCCGACAACCATGACGTATTTGAAGACGGCCTCTTCATCCCCCTGGTCAAGCTGGAAGAAGGGGGCGTCCTCAATCAGGCGGTCATTGACATGATCCGCTGGAACGTCCGGACCCCCGACGAGGTGACTGGAGACATCCGTTCTCAGATCGCGGCCAATCATGTGTGCACGGAAAAGATCTGCCAGATGCTGGAGGAATACGGACTGGAGGGTCTGGACGACCTGGCCGACGAGATTATCGGCCGCACCGAAAAAAGCATGCGCGACGCTATTGCAAAGGTCCCGGACGGGATGTACCGGGCACAAGGGATCGTGGAGCAGATGGCGGGGAAGGACGATGTGGTCATCAAAGCCGGGGTCGAGGTCTCGGGAAGCAGCATCCACGTGGATTTGGCCGGTTCTTCACCTCAAGTGAACTGGGGTGGGAACGTGGTCTACAACTTCACCTATGCCTATGTCTTCATGGCCATGAAGAGCATGTTCGACCCGGACATCCCCAACAACGACGGCTGCGCGGTACCGATCACCATGACCGCGCCCGAAGGGAGCGTGGTCAACTGCCGGTTCCCGGCAGCGGTGGCCGCCCGAATGCAGATCGGTCACTTTATGACGGAGATCATCTATCGGGCCATGGCCGAGGCCCTTCCGGACCGGGTCATCGCCGGGAGCGGCGGAACGCCTGCGACCATGAATGTCTTTTATGGCAAGCGGCACGATGCGACCCCCTGGCACGCGGTCATCATTCGGGGGGGCGGCATGGGGGCCAGCGCCCGGAACGACGGGTACTATGACTACATCTTTCCGGCCAACGGCGCCAATACGCCGGTGGAGATCTTTGAGAGCGATACCCCGCTGATCGTGGAAAAACGCGAGATCCTGTCCGATTCCGGCGGGCCTGGACAGCAACGAGGGGGATTGGGAAGAAGGGTCGTCTTCAGGGCCCCTGATGACGAATACGCCCCTGTTCCGCCGGTGAATCTGGGCATCCAGTCTGGGAGATTCCGGTATCCGCCCGAGGGCCTGTTCGGCGGAGGGGCCGGGGCCAGAGCGCAATTTTTGATCAACGAGAAGGACGGCAATCCCTATGGACTCTCCCAGTTCGGTCCTGGCGATATCGTCACCATGGACGCTGCCGGCGGCGGCGGATTCGGCGACCCACTCAAGCGTGCGCCGGAACTGGTGGAAGAAGACGTGATCGACGGGTATGTCAGCATTGACAGTGCGCATAAAGACTACGGCGTGGTCATCGATTCGAAAACCTTCAAAATAGATCCGGAAGCCACGAAAAGGCTTCGGGAAATCATGAACGCTGTTTCGTAATGCGAATTCGCGTCTCCCTACTGGCAGGATGGTGTCGAAAGCGGAACGTTTCCCTCGTTGGCAAAATTCGTGGTCCAGCAACCTGGAAGCAGATGAATCGCCAATCTTTGTGCCTCTGTGCCTTAGTGTGAAAATTTTTGGTTGTGCATGAAACGCTTCATCTACCTCGATAACGCCGCCACATCTTTTCCCAAACCGCCTCAGGTGATCGAGGCGATGAATCGGTTCATGACCGAGGTAGGGGCCAACCCGGGCCGTGCCGGCCATTGGAAGGCGGTGCAGGCCGGCCGCATTGTGGAAAATGTCAGGAAGAGCATCGCGACCCTTTTCAATATCCCCGACCCGAACCGGATCGTCTTTACCCTGAATGTGACAGAGGCCCTGAACACGGTCATCTACGGCTTTCTTAACCCTGGCGACCACGTCATCACCACCTCCATGGAGCACAACTCGGTCCTTCGGCCCCTCCGTCATCTGGAGGGAGAGGGCGTCATCACCCTCACCATTGCATCCTGCGATATCCGTGGCCGACTCGATCCCAAAACCCTCTCGCCCCTGATTCAGGAAAATACCGCACTCATGGTCCTCAACCACGCATCCAATGTGTGCGGGACGATTCAGGATGTGAAGGCGGTTAAACAGGCCATCGGCGAGGTCCCCCTTCTGCTGGATGCGGCCCAGACCGCCGGGTGTTTCCCTATTGATGTTCAAGACGCCGGCATCGATTTCTTGGCCTTTACAGGACACAAGGCCTTGCTGGGGCCCCAGGGGACCGGTGGGTTGTATCTCCGTGAAGGCCTGACCGTCAGGCCCCTGATCAGAGGAGGCACGGGAAGCGTCTCAGAAAAAGAACTGCAACCCGACTTTTTTCCTGATTTGCTGGAAAGCGGGACCCGCAACAACGTGGGGATTGCAGGGCTCGGGGCGGCCGTCGATTTTATACTGGAAACGGGCATCAAGACCATCCGGGAGCACGAGAAGGCCTTAACCAGGGTCCTCCTTTCGGCCCTTCATGATGTGGCAGGGGTTACCATCTACGGCCCACTGAATGCCGAGGGCCAGACCTCCACCCTTTCCCTCACCTTTGACAGCCTCCTCCCCCCGGGCGACCGGTACAACTACGGTGGGTGTGGGGCGGTCAATCTGGAACTGATGGAGGAGGAGATCTACCCGGCCGAAGCCGGAAACATCCTGAGCGCCGAATACGATATCCTGGTCAGAACCGGGCTTCATTGCGCCCCCATCGCCCACAAGACCTTGAAGACCTTCCCCGAAGGGACGGTCCGGCTCAGCATGGGATATTTCAATACCCTTGAGGAAATGGAGATAACCGCCCAGGCCATTCGGCGGATCGCCAGCAGGAAGCATTAGGGCAGTGCCTATGAACCTTCCCCGCATCAGACGCGACCTGGAATTTTTCCCGATCCAGCACCAGGGCCAGCAGGTTGTCCTCATTCGGGACTCCCTTGGGCTGGTCGAAGAAGGGAAGGCCGTGGGGCTTCCTCTCTACCAGATCATGGCCCTTTTAGACGGCGTGACAACCTTCGCGGACCTCCAGATGGCATTCATGCGGCAGCAAGGAGGCGTCCTGGTAAGCAGGGATGAAATCAACCGCCTTCTGGCCCATTTAGATGAATCCTTTCTCCTCGATTCCGAGAACTATCGAAGGGCCAGAGATCAAATCATCGCCGATTTTACCTCGCGCCGCGTCAGACCCTGTTCCCATTGTGGCAAGAGCTATCCGGACAACCCGTCGGAATTGAAGGCAAGACTGGATGAAATCCTTCACTGCGAGCCACCCCCGCCTGACCCGGGAGGCGGAGTGGTGGCACTCATTGCCCCCCACATTGACCTCACCGTGGGCCACAGGGGCTATTCGACTGCCTACCAGATGTTGAAAGGCACGGCCCCATCACGGATCATCGTCCTGGGCGTTGGACATCACCTGCAAAACGGCCTCTTCTCCATCACGGACAAGGATTTCGAGACCCCCCTGGGCGTTATTCGGGCCGATCAGGAGGCTGTCCGCCGGTTGAGGGAATCCGGCCGGGACATCATCGCAGCAGACGACTTTGTCCATCGATCCGAACACTCCATCGAATTCCAGGTCCTTTTCGTGCAGCACCTCCTCGATGATCGCCCCGTTGCCATCGTCCCGATCCTCTGCGGATCTCTTCAGGTGGGCATCCCTGAATACAGCAGACAGGCCTATCGACAAACCGCAGGCCCTTTTCTCGATACCTTAAGGGCGCTCCTTGAGGAACCGGGGGAGGATACCCTCGTCGTGGCCGGGGTCGACTTTTCCCACATCGGACCCAAATTCGGCCATGAGATGCCGGCCACTGCCATGGAAACTCAAGCCCGAACACACGACCAAAGTCTCCTGGAACATCTGCGCAGGCTCGATGCGGACAGCTTCTGGGAAGAATCCCGGAGCGTCAGGGACCGCTTCAATGTCTGCGGCTATTCAGCCCTTGCATGCCTTCTCGAGGTCCTGCCGGAATGCCGCGGCGAAATCCTCCATTACGAGACCTGGCACGAGGCCCCCACCCGCTCGGCCGTCAGCTTCGCCTCGGCTGTTTTTACCACATAACCGACCCATCCAAAACGCTCGATTTGTCACAGGGCGCAACAGCCCGCCTGGAATGTCCTTGAGCATCCCATACAGGTATGATAAATTTGAAAATAGGGAGTTGCGATAACGTAAGTATTTTCATCGAATGAGATTTTAAAAGTTCAGCGGGCAGCCCTACAGGGTTCCTGGTATAAGGAAAAAATATGCTTGACCTTGATAACGACATTCAGTGGAGTCTCACGAGTTCGTGTCATCCCGCACAGAACCAACCCGGCTTGAAAAACTCGCCGGACATCGAAACCTATCTTGATTTTCTCGACGACCTGGACGCCTTTCAATCAGTGACGGTGAAAAAGGAGTCTTTTTTCTACGACGAAGAGTTTGAGCTGTGAGCCCCGATGGATTACAGACGGTAAGGATAAGAAATGAATAAAATTGAAGAGAATTATCAACGCATATCCGATGACAGCCGTTCATTTGATATTCGTTTCTGGCAATCCCAGGGAAATATCGCCATCTTTGAGGCAGTGACTGCCATGATAACTGATTATTTTTTGATTCGAGGAAAAAATGCTGACGAGCCCAGACTTCAAAGAACTGTTGAGAATTTTCAAAAACTATAATATCCGCTACCTTATAGTGGGTGGCTACGCCGTAATGAAATACAGCGAGCCGCGGTTCACGAAAGATCTTGATGTGTTTATAGCGACTGATCAAAACAACGCAACTGGTGTGTATAAGGCATTAAAGGAATTCGGTGCACCACTGGAAAATCTTACTTCAAAGGACTTTTCACAAAAAGGATATTTCTATCAAATGGGAAGGCCTCCTTTGCGAGTCGATATTATGATGTCGATTCCAGGAATCGAGTTTGATCAGGCCTGGGAAAACCGTGAGTTTGTTGAACTGGATGATCTCACGGTTTATTTCATTTCCCGATCTGACCTCATCCGATCCAAAGAAGCGAGCGGAAGGCCACAAGATAAGATGGATGTTGATAAACTTAAAGAAGCTGAACGATTGCAAGCAATTGATGGCAAATAGCGCGCCGCTTCCCTTTGCGGCCAACGCGAAGTGCCTCACTCGAAGTGTTATAACGCGTAACGACCCTCGCGAAGACAGGAACCAAAGTGCCCAGTAAGGAAGCTACAGCCCGAATCAAGATCAACAAGCTGCTCGAAACGGCAGGCTGGCGTTTCTTTGCGGACGGTAACGCGCCTGCCAACATTGACCCCACGGTGGTGGATGCCCACGCTGAAATAATGACGGAACTCCTCTCCAAAGCGGGCTTCATCTTCTCTTTCACCGACGATGCAGCAGGCGAAGACCAACAGGAGGCCTTTATGCAGCGTAAGTTCAAGAAGTTTTTTTGGGTCAAGGCACCCAACCCGCTCTTTTCCGCCCGCGATTTCTGAGCCGTGCCGGAAAAATTCCCACGGTCATTCCGGAATGCTTCAAGGAATATGTTCCCTTGAACCAGTTTGCCGCGTAAGAGGATATTTCGACAACATGACAGCCAATGAATCTCTGATTACCATGCACGGGGGCTACCGAAAGCTCAAGAGCTTTCAGGTGGCGCAACTGATCTATGATGTAACAGTTCGTTTTTGCAGCCGCTACATCGAAAAGCGGAGCCGCACCCACGACCAGATGGTTCAAGCCGCCCGGTCGGGGGTCCAAAACATCGCCGAAGGGAGCCAGGCCTCCGGTACATCGAAAAAGACCGAGCTGAAGCTCACCAACGTGGCACGGGCCAGCCTCGAAGAGCTGAAGCTCGATTACGAAGATTTTTTGCGCCACCGAGGCCTGCCCATCTGGGGCCGCGACGATCCCCGCCGGCAACGTCTGATCGACCGCCGGTGCGCCACTGCCGATGAGGTGGCTGCATGGGTGCGGGAAGAGCACGATGGTGGACGAGGTGGACGCAGCGGACTGAGTGGACAAAAACAACCGTCCAGACTGTCCACCAAGTCCACGATGTCCACTTCCACCTACCCCGAAATTGCCGCCAACGCCGCGCTGGCGCTGCTGGCAGTGGCGTGCAGCCTGCTCGACCGACAACTGGCCGCCCAGGCAGCAGCCTTTGAGAAGGAAGGCGGATTCACCGAGCGCCTTTACCGGGTACGCTCCCAAAAGCGCTCTTCGCGGCCCCCGTTCACCCGGTCCACTAAGTCCACCTCGTCCACTAAGTCCACCAGCACCTGAGGCGCCCCATGCTCGACACAGACACCAAACGCCGCATCGATACCGCCCGGGACATCCTCGTGGGAAAAGTGCCCGACCCCAAAAGCCAGGTGGAGCAGATCACCATTGCCCTGATTTACAAGTTTATGGACGACATGGATGCCGAGAGCGAGGAGTTCGGTGGCAAACGCAAATTTTTCGCCAGGGAGTTTGCCCGTTACGGCTGGGCCAAACTCATGCGCTCCGGTCTGGGCGGCCACGAGACCCTCAACCTCTATGCCGAAGCCATTGCCAGGATGCCTGAGAACCCCGGCATCCCGCCCTTATTCCGCGACATCTTCAAGAACGCCTACCTCCCCTATCGCGACCCTGAAACCCTCAAGATGTTTCTCAAGGTGATCGACGAATTCACCTATGACCATTCCGAAAGCCTGGGCGACGCCTTCGAGTATCTTCTCTCCGTGCTCGGCTCCCAGGGCGATGCCGGCCAGTTCCGGACCCCGCGCCACATCATCGACTTCATGGTTGAAATCATCGACCCGAAAAAGACCGAGACCGTGCTCGACCCGGCATGCGGTACGGCAGGGTTTTTGATCTCCTCCTACAAACACATCCTGAAGGCCAATACCGACACCAGGGGAAACAGTGCCCTCACCCCGGACGAAAAGGGCCGCCTCGCCCAAAACTTCAAGGGCTACGACATCTCCCCGGACATGGTGCGCCTCTCCCTGGTAAACCTCTACCTGCACGGCTTTGCCGATCCGCACATCTACGAGTACGACACCCTCACCAGCCAGGATCGCTGGAACGAATATGCGGATGTGATTCTTCCCAATCCGCCCTTCATGTCGCCGAAGGGAGCGCATAACATTCATCAATGTGAATGATGGCCAAAAAAAGAGGAAGGCAATGGCTTTTTGGAACTTGGGCACGTTACAATTGGAGGCGTTCAGGCCCGGCATCATGAGCAAGGCGGAGATGGGGGAGAACCTGATTATGGTCTGCATGCAGATCGGTCAGGGAGAGGAAGACACCGGGCATGAACATCCTTTTGACCAGTGCGGCATTGTCCTGGAAGGCCAGATAGAGATGGTTGTCGGTCAGGAGCGCCGATTGCTGACAGCGAACGAGTGCTATTTCATCCCTTCAGGCGAGCGACATGGATGGAAGACGTTCGATCGACCGGTCAGAATTTTGGATGTATTCTTGAAACAACCCAGGGGATAAGCTGCCGAACGGAGGCCACAAATTCATTAGATCTCCCCCTTTGGCCAAATGGGGGCTCGTGTAGTCACTAAACGATCCCGGAAACTCAGACAAAAATGGGATGTCTTAATCTTTTTTTACCTCGTAAAGGAGTCCAAGCATGGGCAATGGCATGGAACATTATCCGTTTCGTTGTGTACTCAGTTTTCAACCCCTTATTCACTATCTTGAAAAGGCCCTCTCTGAATCGGGGGCCTGTGCCTCGGCTAAAAATGAGCTGGATCAGCTTTTGCAGGAGGCCCCCGATCTGACGCGGCCGATTGAAGACCGAAAGGTCCTGAAAAGGCATGGCCCCCACGTTCAAAGGCTCCTCGACTTTGTGCTTCCGTTAACCTTTTGGGACTCGGAAGCCATCGCGTGCATGGTCCCCCTTTCCATGGAACTGGTTCTGGTATCCCCGCTCTTCAGGCAGCTCTTTTTGGACACGGAGGGCGCCTTCAAGAGTCGAATGAACATCGAGGAAGAGGATTTTAAAAGGGGGCGTCTCATTCGGGCCTATTTGTTCATTCTGAAGAAATTCTACGGCATTGAACAGCCGTTCGATTATCCGATGATCCACACGGTTGTCGATGAGCAAACCGGTCTGGACCGCCACTACAACATGAAGTTGGATTTTCGCTTTCTGGATGTGCAGGCCGTGAACGAGCCGGAACCCCTGTCTCCGGAAGAACGAGCCAGGGTTTTGCTCCATTTGACAGATCCGCAGATCCTGGAAGAGATCCTCCCTGCGCGGAACTTCTCCATTGAGGGATTTACCATCTACCAGGCCGTGGATGTAACCGCATCCGAGGTCTTGTCTGCTGTGGAGAGGGATCTGGTGGACCAGGAATCCATCAGTTCCGAGGCCGGATTTCTTAGACTTCAGCACAGACTTCGGACCCTGTTCCGAAGGCCTGAGCTTGTGGCCGGGATCGCTGCCATTCAGGAGGACCAGGTCCTCCTTCTGAATAGCGGGGCGCCATTGCTCGAGACCTGTATCTTTGGCAATTCCCGCCATGTGCCGATTTCGGAGTTCGAAGGGACCCTCTATCAGCGGGCCTCGGAGACAGGGGAGACGATCATTGTGCCTGACCTCCTGAAAGAGCCCTCTCTTCGGCAAAAGCATGGGCAGGAACGGCTGCTGGCCCGAGGGGCCAGATCCCTCCTTATCGCCCCCCTTTCCTTCAAGGGAAAGAGCATCGGCACCCTCGACCTGGTGTCCGACACCCCTGGGGACTTCGGACCCATGGACGCCTTTACCATGCGCCAGATTCAACCCCTTTTTGCCATGGCGGTCAAACGCGCTCTGGACGACCTGGAATACCGGGTGCAGGGGGTCATCAAGCAGGAATGCACTGCGATTCATCCGTGCGTGGAATGGCGATTCCGAAAAGCGGCCCTCCGTCATCTGGAGAGACTTGAAAGGGGTCTCCCCTCTGACATGGAATCCCTTGTATTCAATCAGGTGTATCCCCTCTACGCGGTAACCGACGTTCGCGGGTCCACTGTCGAGCGCAACAAGGCCATTCAAGAGGACCTGGTGGAGCACCTGAACCTGGCCCTCAGGGTGGTAACAGAGGGCGAAAAACTGAATCCCCTCCTCATCCTGCAGGAAATGGCCAGCCGCATTAAGGGGCATTGTCATCGTATCGAATCCGGGCTTACCACCGGGGATGAATTGTGGGTGGACCGATTCCTCAAAGAGGAAGTGGAAGCCCTTTTTCCCCTCCTTAGGGATTTCGGTCCGGACGCGGCAGATGCCATTTCCGCCTACCAGAGCGCCATGGATGAAAGGCTGGGCACGCTTTATCGAATGAGAAAGGATTTCGAGGAAAGCGTCCATCTCCTGAATGACCGGCTTGCCGCCTTCCTGGATAAGGAGGAGGGAGAGGCCCAGAAGCGCTTTCCGCACTATTTTGAGCGCCATCGGACCGATGGCGTGGACTATCTGATCTACATGGGGGCCGCCCTCCTCGAAGACGCTAACTTCAATCGGCTCTATCTGAAAAATATGCGCCTCTGGCAGTTGAAAGTGGCCTGCGGGATGGCCCTCCATGCTCAAGACCTCAAGTCCTCCCTGAAGACTCAGCTCGAGACTGCACATCTGATACTGGTTCAGGACACCCCCCTTTCCATCCGCTTTCGGTTCGATGAGAAGCGGTTTGATGCAGATCGTGCCTACGACATTCGACACGAAATCATCAAATCGAGGATTGACAAGGCCGTTGTCAAAGGAGGCAACGAACGGCTGACACAACCCGGCAAGATCGCGATAGTGTACAGCCAGCTTGAGGAAGAGACGGAAATGCGCCAGCATATCCAGTTTCTGGCAGAAGAGGGGTATCTTGCGGGAGACCCGGAGAAGCTGGAACTGGAAGAGCTTCCCGGTGTCCAGGGTCTCAAGGCCCTCCGCGTTGTCGTGAACCTGGATATGCATCTATGGGAGTAAAAGGCTGAAATGCGCCATCCTTCCAGCCGAGGCGCGCAGGGCGGGCATACGGCTGATAACGCAATGAGCGGCCCATCGCCTCCATTATAGATCGCCAATCAGTATCGGCTGGCTGACAGGCCGCAATTGAGAAAGGAGACCGCGGATGAAGGTGGAAATTCACCCGATTTTATTGGGAATTGATCGCTGCTATATCATTCGATCTGAAGGAATCATCATGATTGACGGCGGGGCCCCGAAGAAAGGGAAAGCCTTTCTGAGCGCCATTAAACCCCTCTCAATAAAACCCGAGGACATTCGGCTGATGGTGATCACCCATGGGCATTGGGATCATATCGGATCCGCCAAGGAGATTAAAGACCTCACAGGGGCCAAAATTGCCATGCACTGGAAAGACAGGGACTGTCTCGAAAAATCCTTGAAACCGCTCCCGTCAGGAGTGACGGTGTGGGGGAGCATCTTTGTCAATATCATGAAGGTGTTCCTGCCATTGGTTCATATCCCTGCAACCGATGTGAACATCGTTCTGGGGGATGGAGACTTTCCTCTAACTGAGTATGGGATTCCAGGCAGAATTATGCATACGCCGGGTCATTCTATCGGATCAGTCAGTGTGTTGCTGGAGACGGGGGATGCCTTCGTAGGAGACTTGGCGATGAACAAGTTTCCAATGCGTCTCAGCCCGGGACTGCCCATCCTGGCTGAAGACATGCAACAGGTCAGAGAAAGTTGGAAATTGCTGTTGGACGCCGGAGCAAAAACAGTCTATCCTGCGCATGGGACCCCGTTTTCGAGCGACATTATTCGAAAGGCTTTGTTGCAGCGGGGTAAATGAGATTTCCCAATCGCCCCAGTGCCAATCCGATGCGCGCTGTCACAATAACAGTGTCGGCCAAAGAGGGTAAGGGCAAATGGAGAATTTTTGCATTTCAGGGAAGAAAAAGCTATAAGGGGATCTGAGAACCATGGCACGCATCCTTAAACAGATCGGCGCCGGCCATAAAGAGCCCGTTGCAGAGGAGATCGTTCGGGAATTTGAACACAGAAAGGAACTGTTATGAATTTAAGTGAACCGGCCCAAAAAAGGCTCGCGGTCCTTATTGACGCGGATAATGCCCAACCCCTGATCACCGAGGGTCTGATGTCGGAAATCGCCAAATACGGCGTTGCCAGCGTGAAGCGCATTTATGGCGACTGGACCACCCCGAGTCTGGGCGGATGGAAGGCCGTCCTGTTGGAACACTCCATTCAGCCCGTGCAGCAGTTTCGATATACGGTCGGCAAAAATGCAACGGACAGCGCCATGATCATCGACGCCATGGACCTCCTCTACACCAAACGCTTTGAAGGGTTCTGCCTGGTCTCCAGCGACAGCGACTTCACCCGTCTCGCCTCCCGCATCAGGGAGGAAGGGCTCCTTGTGTATGGCTTTGGGGAGAAAAAGACACCCAAGGCATTTGTATCCGCGTGCGATAAGTTCATCTTCACCGAAGTTCTCCGTTTCCAGGAGACTACAGGGACGGCTGTCAAACAGAAGACAGGAAACGAACTGAAACGGGACGCCAAACTGGTTGCCCTCCTGCGAAACGCCCTCGAGGCTGCTTCAGACGAGAGCGGGTGGGCCCATCTGGGCTCTGTGGGGAGCAATATCGCCAAGCAGGCCCCCGAATTTGATCCCAGGAACTACGGATTCAGCAAACTCGGGGAACTTGCCGCGGCGATCGACATTTTCAATATCGATGAAAGGGTCCAGAGCGACGGACACAGCAGGGCCATTTACATCAGCGATAAGCGAAAAAAGCTCAAGAAATAGAGAGGCGCTTGCGAGTTCAACGGTTCAGAGGTGCAGGATTGCCTCGGCTCTCTATCTGATTTGAGTCCCACACAGGAATCGCCTGTCGCTCTCCTACAAAGA
Source organism: uncultured Desulfobacteraceae bacterium (assembly GCA_964384085.1). Classification (GTDB taxonomy): domain Bacteria; phylum Desulfobacterota; class DSM-4660; order Desulfatiglandales; family Desulfatiglandaceae; genus AUK324. Next base: position 13,433 of record CAYLJZ010000008.1, on the reverse strand, counting down.
ATCAAGCAAAGACCGGAATCTTCTCCACTGCAAGACAACCAGAAAAAATAAGACGATGCTCAAGACAATGCTCACAGTTCCGATACTCAAGCCGAATTTATACCGAACTTTTTCTGTATCATTTATGTCTTTCACAATGCGTATCTGCATCTGAAACAATTCGTCAATTTTACGTGTAACAGGCTCGATGGTCTGATAGAGGTCCCGCTTGATAAATTCCACAAGCGCCTTACGATCTTCATTGAGAAGGATTTGTCCAAGCTGTATCAGCGCCCTGTCAGCCGTTTCAAACAGCAACTGAAGCTCCTTAGCCGCCCTTTTTTCGTCCTCCGTAAGATAGGTGTTCAGGTATTCACCCCACAAGCCCGAGACCCTTTTTGTCGTCTGTGCAAGGCGTTTTCTTCCTTCCTCCCATGACACCGCATCATTCAAAACCTTGTTTGCGGTATCCACAATGGTTATTCCATATATATCAGAGAGCATTTTCAACTCTTTTAACGGCCTGACGCGGTCATGATACACGGTCTCAAGCCCCATGCCCACCGTCTTCAGGTTACTCAATTTCAGGATCCCTAACCCTGCACCTAACGAAACAAATGTCATCACCAAGATCAAAACAAAAAGCCTTCGCTTCGTCTTGGCATATTTATCATAAAATATATTGCTTTTAGTCATCTCTTTACCCCCTCTAAAACGTTCATCTACCAGGGCGCCATAGCTTCAGGAGATCCTGCTTTCATTTTCTCAACATTCAGACTCCCCTACCCTTCCTCAGGCCACTCAGGAAGGCCATTTCGTTCGAAGTGTCTTTATAATGGTTTTTTGAAATTTGAAAAACGATAACGGCATCAAATGAATTTTGCCTCAAACCTTAAACAAACGCAACCTTATTTCCCTTCCCCCTCTCCTCCTTCACACCTCCGGTTCAGCCTCGGGATTTCCAGCCACAATACAATCCGTACGCAGGCCAATATGAACGGATTTTTCTTGACCCCTCAGGCCGCTTCAACTACCTTTCCATCAAAAAAACGATCCTTGTAATCCACACGAACGAAGGGGTTTACCGCTAAGCTTAGGGGAGTTTAAAGAAATTATGGGTGGAGATATCTTTTCCCGATTTTTTGAGCCTGACAGCGTGGCCATTATCGGATCCTTCAGGAAGGGCGTTTTCGGTGGATATGTGGTGGTCAAATCGCTTCTCCAGGCCGGGTACAAAGGGCATATCTACCCGGTGAACCCAGCCTACAAAGAGGTCCTGGGGCTGCGCGTTTATGACTCCATCGATGACACGCCGGACACCCCGGATGTGGTTCTCATCATGATCAATGCCAGAAATGTCCTCGCGGTCTTTGAACAGTGCGCCAGGCGGGGGGTCCGGGCCGTTATCCTGGTGGCAGACGGTTTTGCCGAGAGGGATCGGGAAGGAGCCTTTCTTCAGGACCGTATCACGGCCATGGCCAGGGAGTGGGGGGTCCGGGTCATCGGTCCTAACACGGCCGGCATCGCCAGCAGCCGCAACGGGTTCAATCCCTGCCCCTATGAGGCCGGCTACTATGGATTCAAACCCGGGTCTGTGGCCATCTGCTCCCAGACCGGCATGATCAACCCTCAGGCCTATGCCTATCCCCATCTGGGAGTCGGCATCAGCAGGATCTGCGATTTCGGGAACAAGTGCGACCTGGACGAATGCGATCTCCTGGAATTCCTGGAAAAAGATGCGGACACCCAGGTCATCAGCATGTATCTTGAAACCATTCGGGACGGCGAACGGTTTTTGGAGGTGTGCAGTCGGGTGGCGTCAAAGAAGCCCGTCCTCGCCCTGAAGCTGGGGACCACGACCGAGGGCGCTATGGCCTCTGCATCCCATACCGGATCTCTTGCGGTAAATGACCGTATATTCGATGCCGCATGCCGCCAGTCCGGGATCCTGCGCCTGAAGGCCTTCAACGAGCTTTTCGAGATGCCCAAAATCTTTGTATCCCAGCCTCTGCCTGAGGGGAACCGGCTGGGGATGGTGAGTTTTACAGGCGCTGTAGGCGTTCTGGCCTCCGACCAGGGAGCGGCATATGGGCTCGTTATGGCCCGGCTTTCGCCCGAAACGGCTGAGGCCTTCGAAAGGATGTTTCCCGGACTGGGCCACATGCCGGTGGATATTGGACCCATGATTCCGGCAATCAGTGATTTTTCCACTGTTTATACGGACATTCTCGAGGCCGTGCTGCGCGATGAAAACGTGGATGCCCTCTTCAATGTGGTATGGGCCGACGCCAGGGGCAAAAACGAAAAGGCCTACCTGGAGGCGTACGAAGCCCTCAAGGGCCTCTTTCCCAAACCCGTAGTGACATGGATCTACGGACCCAATCCTTCGAGTGCCCGAAAGTTGAAGGAGCGTGTTGAAGACTTAGGCTTTCCGGTATTCGATGAACCCGAACGGTGCATCAAGGCCCTGGGAATGGCCTATCGATTCGCTCAGATCCGGAAGGGCAAGGGCCGATAAGGTCGTGCCAAACTCGGTTGTCGTCAAACGGAAATGACCCTGCGACAGCCATTCCTGCAAAGGATACCCCTCTTTTATATCGGCCAGCCGAATCAGTTCCTTTGCGGCGCCTCCGTCTTTTTTGTGTCGAAACCGGGGCACCCCGTCATAAGGCCGTGTTTTTTGCTCAAAGGGTACTGACGGCAGATCGCCGGTTTGACATCGTGAATGACACACTCCCATCGATTTTCCGATGGAATCTTTTTCAAGAATGGGCAAGTGTCTGCAAGGTGGGTCGTGCCGGGAACCGTCCATATTCGGTAGCCCCTTTTCTGGCCTTCCTGGTCAACCGTTCTAACCCATTGCAGAATATCGGTTCGCCCCAGTTTCTTCCACAGGGCCACGTCTTCCTCGGTAAGCTCATTATGGTAATCAAGGGCAGTACAGCATCGTCCGCACTGCCTGCACACGAAGTCTTCCATGCCGGTTTCGATTCGGACGCCCATTTGTCTGGTTTTAGAATCCCTCTCTGCCAGCGCCCGCGTATGGAACACCCTGGCGCAGATGGACGGAACCAGCTCAGAATCCGGTCCTACTCCCTTGACCGCTGCACACGCGTAATCAACCAGTTCGGGCCCCTCCATCCACCTCATGTTCGGTCGGCCCTGTATGGTGATCCATGCACCGTTTTTTTCCCCTGCCCGTTTGACGACAACACTGCCGCTCGAAACCAGCGATATAATCTGACACACCAGGACAATCTGCGGATCGTATCGTCGAAAATCGACGCATACGGCATCCAGCGCCTGCTCAAATGACAAACAGATGCTGTCGCGCCTCGTCATGAAAAGCCCTCCCTCTTCACGTCCAGCGCACGTAACGGGTGGCCAGCGACACTCAGGCGTGCATCATCGCCACCTACAAAAGCAAAACCAATGAGAAAAAGTTACCCTCGTTCGAGATGGCACAAAATGGGCTGGTGCAGATTTACACCGAAGAAATTGCAATAGGGGGTACATTTTGAGAGGAGCATGAATGTGATCTTGTCTCTTACCTCCCCCTTTTCCTCCTCCAGGGCGTCGAAATTCCCGCCACCCTTTGAGATGACCATGTCGGCCCGGTTGATGAGGTCTCTTACTTCCTGTGAACATCTGCGAAGGACCGTTCCCGGGCAGGGCCCGTCAATGCCGTTTTCGATTACCGTTGCAACCTCGTGGATCCCTGCGACACGTGCTTCACTCAAGGTGGCGTCATTGAGCGTCGGGACGCTCCTCACAACAAATACAATATCGATGTTCCCCAGTTCCCTGATTACCTCTATGAGGAGTCTGTCAAAAACGATCTCACCCGCATTGTCTCCCAGATAGACGATGGAGCGACATTCGTCCAACCGCCTTCGGAATTCCTGATAAGCCCTTTCGGACACAGGTTCTTTCAGCTTCTCAGCAATGGAGTTTTCTATATCGGTCGGCCGATTGCCCATCATGAGGTCGATGGTGTTTCCCAGAACGGCCAGTTTGACGGCCGTCTGGAGCGGGTCCGCTGCCTCGCTCAGCACGTTTTTCAGAAAAGGAACGACCTTCAGGATCCTTTTATTCTGCAGGGCCTTGATCTCGCGAAAAGGGTCCTTTTTCCCGGTCGCACGCATCATCAGGTTCATCACCAGTTCCAGGATCTCCGGGCTGGTGACATTCCACGACCGGCCTCTCAAAGAAGGGATCTCCAATATCGTACGATACAGTTCTCTTAACGCGCCCTCTTCGACACCCAAACTCCTGATGGCCGTGATCGACATGGTCAATATACAGGGAATGCATTCCGGTTGAATCCGCATCGTCTCTCTCTTTCACTTTCTTTTCCTCAAATCCGCCAGCGGCCGGTCAAAGGCCAAAGAGCCCAGACATTACCATCTCCCTGAGTCCCCCATCCCGATCAGGCGGAACAGGACCATGACACTGGTGTCGCCATCCTCCTTTGATGCGCCCAGTTTCAGACCCCAGCACTGGCTCTGATACCCTGCCCAGCCAGCGCTTGAGATCGTCTGTCCCGCATCCATATCCCGCTGAAAAGAAGCTCCGACCAAAAAACCGTAAACGAGATTGATGTTGGCACGAAAATTGACATTTGTCTGGCCGTCTCGTCCGTCTTTGTAGTACTGGTAGTTCACCTCGTAGGAGTCGGTCATTCCGGCAGATCGTCTGACAGAGAGGCTCCCGGAAAGGGTCGAACGAGAAAAGGCATGATCATAGTGATCCCACCCAGCGCTCCCCCGCAGATCGAGGAACGAAAAAGGCCTCACAATCAATTCTGCCGTGAGCGGTGTGAGAGGCTCGTCTTCATCTTCGTCTTTCGGCGGTTCAATGTCATATCCCTGGTAGAGTTTAAATGTGCCCCACTGACTGTAGGTAACATTCCCCTTCTTGTCTTCAAAACGGGCGTCCAGGAAGTTCTCGATGGCAAAGGCGATACGGTTTCTGCTCTCGTCGTCATCCTGGTCCTGGGTGATGGAATCAAACCAGGAGCTTTCGTATCCGCCCCTGTCGATGGGAGAAAACCAGGGGTTAGTGTCTCCGTTCGTACGGTATCCTCTGTACAGGTAGGTGAGCACCGGGGAAATCTTGTGCCGCAACTTTTTGGCATTAAACCACTGAAGGTCATAAACCCGCTCCGCATTGGTGGCCAGTCTGGCGCCTCCCTCATAGGCTGTCTGGTACTGGTTATCCCTTGTTCCCTCCTTGTCGTCAGCCCAGAGGCCGTTATACGTATAACTGAAGGATGGTTCAAACTGGACATACGGTCCGATCCAGAAAGGAAGGTTTACCTGAGGGGAAATAGAGACGCCGTGTCCCTTGCTCGCTTCATCGCTCCAGACGTAATCGTAATTGGACTCGATATTGAAGAATATGGGCAGCTTTCTGATCTGCTCAGGGAGAAGCGTGAAAGAGAGGCCCCCCACAGGTTCCTGTATTTCCTTGTTGCCGGCGGGATCTCCCACAGTCTGATAATAGCTTCCGATCCCCTGAAGGCTGTATGACTCGCCGTCTCGACTGAGCCTGAGAGCGGATCTCCGTGTGGGTGAACGTTTTTCTTCAAACGGGCGATTCGATTCCTCATCCATTCGTGTTCTGGAGGAAAATCCGAAAAGCTTCTCCTCAAATTCCCTCAGGTAGTCCTGGTCGCTGACATAATCCGCGTCGAGACGAGCGGCCACATTGAGAGGAAGATCCTGGTCGGCCCACCCTCTCAGCCAGTACCGAGAGCTGTTGGTCCGGTCAAACGGACTGACCTCCAGGGAATCCTTATCGTTCATATCCTTTGTTTTTTCTTTATCGGAGAGGATATCGAACTCCATGACGCCTTTAGATTTGTCATCTTCAATATAGCGGAATTCCACCCCCTGCATATATCCCCGGCTGCTCATGTAGCGGCCATAGAAGGTGGCATCAGTTTGGTCCGAGATTGCCCAGTAAAAGGGGATTTCCAATTCGCCGCCGTTGAGGCTCGAATAGCCTGCGGCGGGTGGGAGCAGACCGGACTGGCGTTCGGTCTTGGCCGGAAAGATCATGTAGGGTATATAAATAATAGGGAGGTCTTTTACGCGGAATGCAGAATGTTTGATCGTGCCGTAGCCCTCGATGGTCACCTTGACCTCGGACCCGGTGATGGTCCAGTCCGGATGGGCGCCATCGCAGGTAGTCAGGCTGCATTCCTGGACCACATAACTATCCTCCCCCACCTTCTCCATGTGACTCCCCCGAATGTAATAGTGATTGGCCCTCAGGAAGAGAGAGGCGTCCACTATCTCACCTGTCTGGGTGTTGAGATTGAAGGTCCCTTCCCTGCCGGTAACCACGTCCCCCTCTGTCTCCAGACGCAACCCGCCGGATACGTTGGCGATCCCCGTCTTCACGTTGAAGTCAGCATGCTCCGTGAAGAGGGTCTGCCCTCCCTTTGTAATGACCACATCTCCATCGGCATGGTAAGTCCCTTGTTTTTCATTGTATGTCAGAGAGTTGGCAGTGATATTCCAGGGAACCGCATCATCATCCACAAAACCCCTTTTTTTGAGCAGATCCCCAGCGAAGAGGCTGGCCGAACTCAGGAGTAAATACAGGATGCTGATTGCATACACAGCAAGGAGTCTTAAGGGGTGTCGAGGCCGAATGATATGGGTCCTCCTTTATCCATAGTCAACGACAAAAATTCAATCTAACGGCGTGCCTATCGATAATAGTTCATTGCCTCGGGAATCTGGGCCCTGATGTTCTGTATTCGGGTCTCGTCGGCCGGGTGGGTGCTGAGAAATTCGGGCGGGGCGGCGCCTTTTTTCTGCTGGGACATCCGTTCCCAGAACGTTACCGCCGCACGGGGATCATATCCAGCCATGGCCATAAATATCAGTCCAAGACGATCTGCCTCGTTCTCATGCAGGCGGCTGTAAGGGAGGATCACCCCTACAGAAGCCCCCAGGCCAAAGGCGGTCATCCAGAGCTGTCTGGTGGTTTCCGGTTGGCTGGCGAGGGCCGCGGAAAGGGCCATTCCGCCGGTCTCAACAAGGAGGCCCTGGCTCATTCGCTCATCGCCGTGCCGCGCAACCGCATGGGCGATCTCGTGACCCATCACCACGGCTAATCCAGCCTCGTCCTGGGTTATCGGCAGGATCCCCGAATAGACCACCACCTTGCCCCCGGGCATGCACCACGCATTGACCTCCGGGCTCTCGACCAGGTTGAATTCCCAATGGTAGTCTTTTATGGCCTCCGACAGGTTGTTCTCGGACATATACTGTTCCACGGCCTTTTGAATCCTCTGGCCGACCCGCTTGACCACTCGGGTCTGTTCCTGATTCGTGCTGAGTTTATTTTCTTTTAAAAACGCGTCATACTGCTGGAAACTCATGGAAAGCATGGTCGAACTGGGAATCAGGGCCAGTTGAGTTCGCCCGGTCACAGGGACCGTGCTGCATGATACCAGGAAAAAGGCCATGAGGATGAAGGCATGGGCATGATAGAATAAGGGCTTCACTCTCTTCATTCTCCTATCTCGAAATTGATGATTTTTATATTAATCCGATGAGCGCGAGGAGGCAAGGTTTTCTTTCGTGAAACATCCCCGCCGCCAGTCACAAAGGGCTATGACAAGATCACCAAACAAATCGTCATCGGCCCTGCCGACGGTTCCGCAGAGATTGTTTTGCGCTTTTTTAAAGTAGCCCCGGGGGGATCGAGCCCGCATCATCACCACGCCTTTCCGCACCTGGTCAAGGTGGAGGCTGGAAAGGGGATCGTGATTGATCCGGAAGGAAATGAACATCCATTGGTGGCTGGAGATTACGTATACATTCATGATGACCAGCCCCACTGCTTTAAAAACACAGGGAAGGAGTCCTTTGATTTCATCTGCGTCGTGCCCGCAAGGGGTGAACTGTAGGCACGTTTGCACAGGCACACAGTTTTTTCCTCTGGCTCAACAGCAATAAGTTCAAAAATTGTTAAAAAACATCTTGACAGAAAATTACTATATAAATATTATTCTCAGTTTTTAGGCATTCATTTCGGAATCCCCCGTTTCACGCAGGGTACATGAATCCTTAACAATATGGCATTGAGATGCTCCGGGAATGTCTTATTTCATTCACTGGAATGAAGGAGCGTTCCTCAAAAGCGCTCTAATTCGGCCCGCGAAGGTCGCCGTGCCTGCTTTGTGAAGGGGAGTCTGCGTTTGATGTTACGGGGGTCACAATTCGCAATTCCTATAGTCCGCATGCCCATTCTGCCTGAGACCGGCTGGGGCATTCGACTGATGGAAATCAACGGGGAAATGGTACAAAGAACATGGCTAAGAATACAAAAAAGGGAAAAATTGTTATCGACAGGGAACGATGCAAAGGGTGTCATCTCTGCATCAGCGTCTGTCCCAACAACCGAATCGAAGTCGATGCGTCGCTCAATCAAAAGGGCTACTCTCCGGCCCGGTTCAAGGAAACCGTTAACGAGGGCGAGAAGGGCTGCACCGGGTGTGCCCAGTGTGCCACGGTCTGCCCTGATGTAGCTATCGAGGTGTATCGTGCCAAGTGAAAAAATGTTAATGAACGGATCCCAAACAGTGGGAGAAGCGGCGGTTCGTGCCGGATGCCGTTACTACTTCGGCTATCCCATCACCCCGCAAAACGAACTTCCGGAATATCTATCCGCTCGAATGCTGGATGTAGGCGGTACATTTATCCAGGGCGAGAGCGAGGTCGCGTCCATCAATATGGTTCTCGGCGCCTCGGTTGCCGGAGAAAGGGCCATGACATCTTCATCTTCCCCCGGGATTTCCCTCAAGCAGGAGGGGATCTCGTACATGGCGGGAATGGAGCTTCCAGCGGTCATCATCAACATGATGCGCGGAGGTCCCGGACTGGGGAATATCGCACCTTCGGCGGCTGATTATTTTCAGGCGACTCGGGGCGGCGGCCACGGTGACTACCGGACCCCCGTACTGGCGCCAGCCGGGGGGCAGGAATTGGTTGACCTTACATTTGTGGCCTTCGATCTGGCCGACAAGTACCGCAATCCGGTCATGATCCTGGGAGACGGCCTGATGGGGCAGGTGATGGAACCGGTGGTTTTTCCGGATTTCATTGATTTGAAAGCCCTGCCCAAAAAAGACTGGATCCTGGATGGCTGCAAAGGCCGCCCACCGAGGGCCATCTATTCCATGCTCCTCGGACAGCAGGGTGAACTCTACAAGCACAACCTTCATCTTCAGGAAAAATACGACCGCATAACGGCTGAAGAACTGCGATGGGAGACCAAGCAAACAGAAGACGCCGAGGTCGTTGTCGTGGCCTACGGCACGGCGGCCCGTATCGCCGAAAGCGCCACTGAAGAACTCAAGGCCGAGGGGATCCGTGCGGGCCTGTTCAGACCGATTACCCTGTGGCCCTTTCCCCTCCCTGCCCTCAGGGAGCTCTCCAAAAAGGTCCCCAAGATCGCGGTATTTGAATTATGCATGGGCCAGATGGTGGAAGATGTCATCCTCTCCGTGGGCGAGAGGGCCGAGATCTATTTCCATGGCCTTCCAGGAGGAATCATTCCCACCCCGGCAGAGGTGGCCGGATTTATCCGATCGGCCGTCAAAGGCGACGGAATCGTGGGCCGGAGGATCGACGTATGAGCGAACAGATTGAATACACGAAAATATTCGGGAGGCCGGAATCCCTAAAGGATACGCCAAATCACTACTGCCCAGGGTGCGGCCACTCCGTGGCGCACAGGCTGGTGGCCGAGTGTCTGGATGAGTTAGGGCTTCGCGAAAAGACCATCGGGGTCCCGCCCGTGGGCTGCGCGGTCCTGGCCTACAACTACTTTAATTTCGACATGGTTGAGGCCCCGCACGGAAGGGCCCTGGCAGTCGCCACCGGCATCAAGCGGGTCCATCCGGACAAGTTCGTCCTCACCTACCAGGGTGACGGGGACCTGGCCGCCATCGGCACGGCCGAGACGATTCATGCGGCGAACCGGGGCGAGAGAATTTCCACGATCTTTATTAACAACGCGATCTATGGCATGACCGGCGGTCAGATGGCGCCTACCACGGTTTTAGGCCAGAACGCAACCACGGCCCCCGGAGGCCGGAACGCGCGTCTCCACGGCAGCCCTATCGACATATCCCGCATGCTGGCCGTCAGCGACGGCGTGGTATTTGTCGAACGTTGCGCCCTGGACTCGGTCAAGGAGATCCGAAAGGCCAAGAAGGCCATTAAAAAAGCCTTCCAGTGCCAGTTGGACGACCTGGGGTTCGCCCTGGTGGAACTTCTCTCCCCATGCCCCACGAATTGGAAGATGACCCCCAAGGCCGCATGGGACTGGGTGGCCAAGGAGATGGTAAAGACCTATCCGTTGGGCGTTATCAAGGATATTACCGGATACGAGGACAAGAAATGATTACCAGAACAACATTTGCAGGCTTCGGGGGCCAGGGCGTCCTCCTCATGGGGTATGTGCTGAGCCACGGGGCCATGCACAAAGGACTCAATGTAACGTATTTTCCATCTTACGGCGCTGAAATGCGGGGCGGAACGGCCAACTGCACGGTCACCCTGTCCGACAAAAAGATCGCCTCCCCGGTAGCGTCCAACCCGGATATCGTGGTGGCCATGAACTTCCCTTCTCTCCAGAAGTTTGAACCCACCATCATTGAAGGGGGGACTGTTTTTTTGAACGCCTCTCTGTTTGAGGAAAAGCCTTCCCGCACGGATATCCAGGTCGTATCGGTGCCTACCCTGGAGTTGGCGCGCGAGGCAGGATCAGAGCGCGGGGGGAATATGGTCATGATAGGGACGGTCTGCGCCAAAACAGGGATGCTGTCTCTGGAAGAGACCATCAAGGGGATGCAGGCTGCACTCAAAGGGAAGGAAAAATTCTTCGGCCAGAACCAGAAAGCCATTGAAAGAGGCTTCGCCTTTGGGTTGGAAGGTAAATAGCCTCCTTTACTTCGAGAGCTGCAGCAATTATCAATCCCGGTGCCGAGACGACCGAACGTTATCCATAAGGCCACGCCTCAACCTCCAGCACCGGGGCTGATAATGTCCATTTCCCAAATCGGATGACCCATCCTTCCCATCTTTCCACAGACATGCCAAGCCCTCCAGAAATACTGTATTTCTTAACCCGTCTTTCGCAATTTGACGCTGTAAGCGGTGCTAACTATCTGATTTTACAAAGCCGGGCTCTGGAAGGTCGGCACCCTATCCTCGTTTGTTTAGGACAGCCTCCAATTCAGATATGGTCAAGGTCGTGACGTGGGGGAAAGGAACGCTCTTGAGGATGTTGAAGTGCCTGTCATGCGTAACGATAGCATCCGCATTGGATGCGACAGCGCAGTCAACGAATTTATCATCATCCCTGTCATCTTTTATCAGGTTCCAGTTGTAATAAACCTCCGTACGAATCACATTGGGAAGCAGGAGAAGTGCCCGCATAACGTTCCGTGAAACCAAAACAGAATATTTTTCCGCGATAACCTCCTCATATTCTGAAAGGATATCAGACGTGACAGCCAGGTCGAATTCTTGGTGGAGCAGCGCTTCAAATACCCAGTGGTACGGTGAGTTCCTTGATATCGAAACCAACAGCACATTGGTGTCGATGACAAATCTCTGATTAATGCTCATTCAGCCAGGTTTCCATTGTGTCGGAGGACAGTTTCTTCTGGTCCCACAAGGCATCGGCGCCATTCATTGCCTTCTGAGCAAAATGATTGGCCAGGACCTTTCTTAGTTCCATCAAATCGTCATTCTCCAGATCGGTGGAATACAGTTTGATCAACTCCATTTGAACATTGCTCAAAGTTTGGCCCCTGGAATAAGTAGCATTTCTTTCTTCGGGGGCAACATGGCTCATAGCTTTCCCCTCCTTTCTTTCTGGTAAAGATTGTCATTCTCGAGCCAAAAGAAACGTCGGTGGTCCCTCGGTTTCGCAGTTCCCTTCTTTGGGATGTTGGCTTAACAATATACAGATTCTTTTAACACATTTCAAGCCAGGCGTTTAACCCTCAGCAATTCTCATTATGAGGCAGACCTGTGTTAACAATCTGTGTTAGTGGCATCTTGCCACGACTTTTCGCGACTCGGAAGCCGCTCCCACATGACAATTTTGCGAAAATGAGAATTGCTGTTTAACCCCCTGATACGTGAGCGCATTCAGTGGCGCCCGACTGCTCAGTGGCCCGGAGGTTCCTGTCCCGCTGTTCGGAACAGGGGATGCATGTCATTGTGGCCTGCACCTTGCGCACCATGGAAGAACAGACAGCCCTCTACGCTTAGGGAGGAGAAGATATCGCGGCGGTCGATGCACTGAGGCGACTGGCAGGGATGCCCCCGGTCGGGGCGGAGGCCAACAGGATCGTCACCCATGCAAGGCCGGGCTATTCCAACCTGCTTGTGATCTGTTTCTGCCTCATATCCATGCATTGTCTGATCTCTCGGACTTTTCTCAGACAGCCGGAAACCTTGGATGTTGACATTCAAAGATCAATCGGTCTACACTGCAACCATAGGAACTGGGTTTTATCCTTCAATGTGTCTTGACAAGGAGAGGGCCTTTCCCGTGAACACGGTCAGCCTCGAAATACCCATAGAACATATCAAGCAGGCGGTTCGCCGATTACCGGAACAGGAAAAGGTGGTGCTGTGGCGTTTGCTGGACAAAGAAATCGACCGGACGGCTTTGTCGCGGCGGTTTTCAAGCGCGCTCAAATCCATCCGCAAAACCTATGCCCACATCCCGGAAGACGAAGTGATGGCAGATGCGGTCAAGGCCACCCGGCAAGCCCGCAAGGCCCACCATGCCAAGAGCCGTTCTTGATACCAATGTCCTCGTCAGCGGCGTGATCGCTTTAGGCTATTCCGCCGAAATTCTGGATGCCGCCCGCCGCGAGACCATTCAACTGGTGACCTCAAACCATTTGGTCGAAGAATTCAGTGAGGTCATTTCACGCCGGCACATCGCCCGCAAGTATCCCAAAGCCGCTGAAAATGCAGAGGTTCTTCTTGACTTTCTACGTGCCTTTGCCATCCTTGTTCCCGGCATCCCTGGCGAAGAGGCCATCAGCCCGGATCACGACGACGATTTCGTGCTTGCCTGCGCCATCGACGGCAAGGCCGATTGCATCGTCTCCGGCGACCCTCATTTGCTGCATCTAAAATCCCACCGGGGCATTCCCATCTTGACCCCTAAAGAATTCGTGTTGCGGTTCATAAGGGCCTAAGCGTTTACCCCCCATGATACGTGAGCGCCTTCAGTGGCGCCCGACTGCTCAGTGGCCCGACGATTTCTGTCCCGGTGTTCGGAACAGGGCGTCATTCACGTCATTGTCAACTGCACCTTGCGCACCATGGAGGAGCAGACAGCCCTCTGATCAGCGACAATTATAATTCCCGGCCGACGACAATTAAAATTCCCGGGTTGAG
>CAYLJZ010000007.1:0-67379 GCA_964384085.1 uncultured Desulfobacteraceae bacterium | reverse complement strand
AGACACATGGCAGGGAAAACATTTCCAGACATCTACTGCTCGAAAATGAAAGTGGGCCGTCTGACGGTCTATCTGGCATCTACACGGAAAGGGGCGTTTCGAATCGGGTTGGAGCTGAACCGGTCGAGCCATCCCGTACACTTTTTCAGGCGTCTCTTTCCGACGGCAAATCTTAGCGAGAACGACCGTCTGAATCAACACCTTGCCGAGGCCGTGGAGGCGGCCTTGCGAAATACGCCTGCAGAAAAAGCCCTCTCCATGGATGTCTCATTCAGCCCGTTTCAATGGGCCGTATTGAAGGCCATCGCGACCATACCCTTTGGCCATACGCGGACGTATGGGGCGGTCGCTTCAATGATGGGAAAACCATTGGCCGCCAGGGCCGTCGGTCAGGTCATGAGGAGAAATCCCTTTCCATTGCTTTTTCCGTGACATCGCGTGGTGGCTGCCGGGGGCCTCGGCGGTTTTGGAAGCGGGCTTGATGTGAAGCGGTATCTTTTGGACTATGAGGCGGATTCTTAGGAGTCGCGCAGAAATAACATGACCACATTTGGGGTTTGTGCGATATACGCTATCATGAATATGACAGAACTCAAACCATTATACTACAGCACCAAACAGCTAAAACTGGTCAGCTTATTGTTGCGCGCCCACTTAGCGATCCTCGCCTACTATTTTTGCGGTTCCCCCAGCTTTTCTCGGAGAAGCTGGTCCATGGCGATTTTGTACTCGGCAGACCCGGGCGTCAGCGTCTTTTTCTGGGCCAACTGGTCCAAAATGTCCTTTTCCACCTTCTCGAATTGGTTACGGCTCTGTGTGACAATTCGGTCGATGGAGTGGTAGATGTCCTCATCTGTGCCGTATATCTCGATCACGTCCGGATCATTGATAAGGACCTCCATCAAATACTGGGTCATATACAGAGAATAGGGATTCGGATGCGGGACGAGATCGCGGATGGGTGAAACAAAATATTTGAAATCGAATTCGGAGCTGTTGAGCGCCATTTTCAGACCTTTGAGGATAGAATCGGAAACAGCCGCCGCATTGTCGGTTTCAATAATCTTTTCCTCCAGGAGTGTCTGACGCAGCTTGTTGTGAATTTCTGGGAGCTTAAATCTGAAAAACCGTCCCTGCTGAAAGGCCCTCTGCTTTTCCTGCCTCTCAAGTTTATTAATCAATTTATCCTGGACCCTTCCGGAATCTCGTGTGTACATGGAAAACCTTTTCGGCCTATTCCTTGGCGTTGGAAGTCACCGGGACTTCCTTCTTGTGTTTGTTGTCTGTGGAAGATGGGACGTCTGATTTTTTGCCCCCGTCAGAACCCTTTTCAGCGCCCCTGCTGCAGGTGGAGCCGGACTTGGAAGCATAGTCAGTGACGTACCAACCACTCCCTTTCAGGTGAAAGGTACTTTGAGAGATGACCCTCTTGACTTTGCCAGAATGGCACGCCTCACACTCAGTAAGCGGCGGATCTGAAAATTTTTGCAAGACTTCCATATGACGTCCGCATGCGTCACATTCATATTCGTAAATCGGCATTCCTATTTTCCTCCTTCATGTCACTCCTGATTTGACAGATCCTGTGGCCCTGGTAAGAATCCAGAACATAATCCAGTTGGGCCAGGGAAAATTTTTTCAATATGTCAAAGGTCAGCGAGTGCACGACCTCCTCTTCCTCGGCCCGCTCTCTATCCGTCACATCGAATCTCTGAAAAAACTTACAGAATCTGACGATATGAACCAGTTCGTGGGTGAAGATATACACCAAAAACGGCAGAAGCGCCAGATCTCTATCCCTTCTGAGCGCCTTCAGAATGAGATGGTCTTGGAGGCAGATGAAATAAAAATCACGCGTTTTGGTTCTGGGTTCAAAATCGTTCAATACCCTCATCCCCTTGCTTAGAACTGCAAGGGCAAAATTACTGATTTCCCCCTGGTTCAGAGAGGAAAGGGTCTTCACATCATACCCATACCTGTTAGATTGCGCGATCGACGTCTTGAAGAAATTCCCTGTCGCGTCCTCTGCAATGTCGAGGGCATCGCTTACCGTAATGAGTTCATTCTGCCTGAAAGAGGCCATCTTAAAAGGCTCGTGAATTGGGTATAATTCTGGCAGAAAATAAGGCCGACCCGGCATTTGTCAATATCTGATCGGGATTTTTATTGGTGGCGGTGACTGGATTTGAACCAGTGACTCTACGGATATGAGCCGTATGCTCTGACCAACTGAGCTACACCGCCGTCTGTTTTTCAGACTTGGTAATTTATCGAAATTTTGTTTTTTGTCAACCAAATAATGCCAGCGGGTTCACATCGGCGCTTGAAGGGAATTAAACGGGATACGGGATGGGGGGATTGAGGGCAATGCCCTCAATCCCCAAACTCCTCTTTACACGTACTTCTTAACCTCTTCTGTCAAGGCCGGAACCACATCAAAGAGATCGCCGACCACCCCATAGTCGGCCTTCTGAAAGATGGGGGCATCCGCATCTTTATTGATGGCGACAATGACCTTTGAGGTGCTCATTCCCGCCAGGTGCTGAATCGCCCCTGAAATCCCGCACGCCACATAGAGGTTTGGCGACACCACCTTCCCTGTCTGTCCCACCTGATCTGCATGGGGCCGCCAGCCCGCGTCCACGGCCGAACGCGAAGCCCCCACGCTGGCGCCGATCACATCGGCTAACGCTTCTAAGATAGTGTAATTTTCAGGTCCTTTCATGCCACGGCCCCCCGAGACGATCTTGTCTGCCTCGGTCAGGTCAACCTTGCCGCTTTCATCCTTGACCACATTGACGACCTTTGTCTTGAGGTCCGCATCGTTCAATGTGAAAGCCGCATCTATCACCTCCGCAGATTTGGAAGGATCGGGCTCCCTGACGCTCATTACCTTTGGCCTGGCAGTAGCCATCTGGGGCCAGCTGTTTTCAAATGTCACCTTCGCATACGCTTTGCCTGCATAGATGGGGCGGGTCGCCACAAGGCTCCCGTTCTCAATGGCAAAGGCTGTGCAGTCCTGCGCCATGGCCACATCCAATCTGGCAGCCAATCTGCCGGCCAGATCCTTTCCCTCAACAGATGCGCCCAAAAGGAGTATGCCCGGTTCGTTGGCCTTCACCAACTGCGAGATAACGGAGACATACGCATCGGTGGTGTAGGGTTCGAGTCTTGAATCGTCAGCCACCAGGACCTTGTCCGCTCCATAAGGGCCGAATTCCGCAGCCTTGTCTTTGACATTGGAGCCGAGCAGCACCACTGTCAGTTCCTGACCCAAGGCATCGGCCAGACGCCTCCCTTCACTGACGAGTTCGTAAGTAATTTTACGGATTTTTCCGTCCCTTTGCTCAGCAATTGTCCAAACTCCCTGTGCCATTTTTATCTCCTTACCTGTTCTGTATTGATTTCATGCTCAAATTTAGCGCCAGTGCGATATCACGCCGGCTCAAGCTTTAGAGAACCTTTGCCTCCTCGTGGAGCAACTTCGCCAATTGTGCGGCCTTTTCCTGCGGCGTCTCCCCTTCGATAATCTTGCCTGCCTGCCTGCCGGGAGGCGGAGTCAGCTCCAGAATTTTCATTTTTCTCGCGCCAGCTCCAAAATCGGCAACGTTCAGCCCAAGATCTGCAAGGGACTTTTCTACAAGTGGCTTTTTCTTTGCCTTCATAATTCCGGGCAATGAGGCGTATCGAGGTTCGTTCAGACCCTTCTGAGCAGTGATCAGGGCCGGGAGCGGGGATGTGATGACCAGAGTCTCCCCCTCAATTGGCCGTTCCACCTTGACCGACTTACCGTCCTCCGCCACTTCCACCTTGATAATCAGTGAAAGCTGTGGAATGTTCAACAGCTCCGCGAGGGTAGCGCCGACAATGCCCAAATCGTCATCTACGCCCCGCTGCCCGGTGAAGATCAGATCGTATTCAGTGTCTTTGATGGCCGCAACGAGTGCCTTTGCATGGGCAAGCGAATCACTTCCATTCAGGGCTTCGTCGCTGATGAGAATCCCCTTGTCCGCGCCCATGGCCAGGGCGGTGCGTATAGACTCGGTGACCCTTTTCGGACCGAGCCCCACCACGGTGACCTCGCCCCCATGCTTTTCCTTCAGGCGCAAGGCCTCCTCTACGCCATATTCATCATAGGGATTCATGACCCATTTGATGTCATCGGTCACAATGGACTGGCGGTCCGATCCGATCTTGATCTGGGTCTCTGTATCCGGCACCTGTTTCAGACAAACAATAATGTTCACGTTATCCTCCTTTCTTCCAACTCCGTTAAAGATTAATTTGTCGACAATATGAAGGGTCGACAATATGATGAGCCATCTCCCTTCAACCTACGAATCATGCTGCATGAAAACTCCAACGCATCATGTTCCAGGCGTCTCCGGTTGACATAGGTTCGAAAATGCCGGCCTATGCCTGAATACCCGTAGAGCCGGGGCAAGCCACTATTCCATCCAAAAAATATTCGCTGATCTGCTTGGCGACAGTCTTGATATCATATTGTCTGCGGCTTGACAACACCCAAACCCTCGACACCTCGTCCAGGGCTCCAAAAAATGCCCTTTTGGCTACATTTGGCACTACACTTTTCTTGAAAAGGCCCGAGTTCTGACCTTCCACAATAATGTCTTCAATAATGTTGAGATATTGAGTAAATTTTTCATTCTTATATTCTTTCATGAACTTGCCGCTCTGACGCAGCTCGACCTGAATGATCTCGGCCATGTCCTTATTGTTATGGATAAGGCTCAGGTGGGTCCACGCGAATTCTTCGAGTTTTTTCGCCGGATCGGTCAGGTTCACCAACCGGGAGGTCATATTATCCAGTACGGCCTGCATCTGCTCCTCGAACAGGGAGATCAGGATATCATCCTTGTTTTCAAAATAGATGTAGATGGTTCCATCCGCGACCTGGGCCTCTTTCGCAATCTCCGATATCCTGGACTGATAGAAACCCTTCCTGGCAAAAACCTTGGTGGCCGCCGCAATAATCCTCTGATATTTTTCGTTGTTTTTTCTCTTTGCCATCAGTTCGCACCGTTAATGAATGACTATTCATTCAAAAATCTGATACCATTGCGTGCGGTCGGTGTCAAGCCTTTTTCTGTATTTTGTGACTGAATTTTTAGAAAGGAAGGCCTCATTCAGGTATTTTAGGGAAGGCGAAACCTTGTTTTTGAATGTGCCAGATTTTATGTCTGAAGAGTGTCTTTTACGAAGCGGGGATAATGCAGTGCAGCAGGTGAATCCGCCTCTGCCATACCAAAAAGCGGCGGGCACGGAGAATACGAATGGGTTGAGCAAAGCGCCGGAGCAGAAAAATAATAGAAAATCGGGTGGCAATAACTTCTTGACAAAAAATTCTAAGTTGAATTAGAGTGCAAGGGCACGGCGGTTAAGGGAGTAACTGTCTTGAAAGTTAAGCGTATTCTAACCGTTATCAGGGGGCCAAGAGGGGCCTTACCCATATTGCTGCATATTTATTAATCCAAGGAAAGAAAGGG
This sequence comes from uncultured Desulfobacteraceae bacterium, assembly GCA_964384085.1. GTDB lineage: Bacteria > Desulfobacterota > DSM-4660 > Desulfatiglandales > Desulfatiglandaceae > AUK324. Next base: position 61,872 of record CAYLJZ010000007.1, on the reverse strand, counting down.
AGGTGATTCACTTTAGTCGTGATCAGGCGTGAGGTTTTGTGGATGTAGCGAACAAACTCTTTAGTTGATAAAGGAGACGACTATGCGCAAATTATTCGTTTTGGCAACTGTTTGTTTGGTTATGGCAGGATTGGTCGCTATCGGCTTTCCAATGGGCGCTTTCGCAAAGGACATCAAGGTAGGGGCCGTCATTAACCTCACCGGTCCCGCATCAACGTGGGGTCAATTTCACGCCAAGGGACATCAAGACTATTTCCGATATATTAACGAAGAAAAAGGCGGCATCGCCGGCAACAAGATCGACCTGACGGTGGTTGATCATGCCTACAAGGTCCCCGAGGCCCTGAAATATGTCAAGAATTTCTGTACGTCTGACAAGATGGACATGATTGCCACCTGGGACGCAGGCTCCGGGGTCAGTTCAAAGCCGATCACTCAGGAGTATAAGGTTCCCAATATCAACTATTCCACTTACCAGGGCATCCTCAAGCCCCCGGTCGACTACGCCTATCTCCCCTTTGGGAGTTACGTGATGGACTCCTACGCGGTCCTCGGATACATCAAGGCCATCCATAAAGGGAGTTCACCGCCCAAGGTAGGACTCCTTACCTACAACAATGCTTACGGAAAATCGATTCACGAACCCAGCCAGGAATATGCCTCTAAAAACAAGATTGAGATCGTTGCCATTGAAGAATTTCCACCCAAGAGCCTGGATCTGAAGACCGAACTTTTGAGACTCAAGGAAAAGGGCGCTGAGTATATCTTTATGCAAGTCCTCCCTTCCGCCATTATTATGGCCCTTCAATCCGCCGACCGCGTGAGTTATAATGTCCCCTTTTTCGGGACCTGGACGTCGACAGACCCTGATTTCTTCAAACGGGGGGCCGGCCTTATTCGAGACCGGATGTACATGCAGTTTCCGGGGTGCCTGCCGGGTGACGGCAATCCAGGGATCAAGCTGATTGAAGACCTCATGGCGAAGTATAAGACTGTAGACAAATTCGACTGTTCCTACTGGGAAGGGATTGTTATCGGCGCTATCATGGCAAAGGCCTTCCAAAGAGCCCATGACAAACTGGGTAAAATAGACAGTGAGACCATCAATCTTGCCCTGGAGACCTTCCAGAACGAAGATTTCGGCGGGCTGATTCCCAACGTCACCTATACAAAGACCGACCATGGAGGGTCTTTTTCCGCCAGAATTGTGAAAATTAATGAGGATCAGACATTTAAGCCTCTTACAAAATTCTGGAACCCGGAAAAAGAAAAGGTAACGATCGTAAAATGAAAGCCTTTCGCGGTGAGCCCAGTATCTTCACCTCCGCTCGGCCTGAGGAACGACGGGCCGAGCTGGAGGTGAAAGATCTGACCCTCAAGTTCGGTGGGATTACGGCCCTGACCAAGATTGATCTGAATGTCCGTAACGGTGAACTTGTCTCTATTATCGGACCTAACGGCGCCGGCAAGACCAGCTTGTTAAACTGCCTTACCGGCTATTACAAACCACAGGAAGGCCAGATATCGTTTAATGGAAAAGATGTCACTGGTCTCTCAACACATCATCTTACCAAGATCGGCATCGGTCGAACCTATCAGAATATCGAACTTTTCCCCGGTATGACAGTGCTCTCCAACATGCTGCTGGCGCGGCATGTTCACTGCCGATATCACCTGGGAAAGGCCGCTTTCTTCGTGAAAAGCGTTCGAGAAGAAGAGGTTCGCCACCGGCGGATACTCGAAGAACTCATCGATTTTTTAGAGATGCAATCGATCCGGAAGCACCTCGTAGGCTCACTTCCCTATGGCATGAGAAAACGTGTCGAATTAGGCCGCGCCCTGGCACTCCAACCAAGGCTCCTGGTTCTCGATGAGCCCTTTGCAGGGATGACCCTGGAGGAAAAGGAGGACATGGTGCGGTTTTTGGTTGAGCTGAATGAGGCGTGGAACCAGACCATGATACTGGTGGAGCATGACATGTCCATTGTCATGAGCATCTCGAAGCGAGTGGCGGTATTTGACTTCGGCATCAAAATTGCCGAGGGATCTCCCGATTTTGTTCAGAATCATCCGCAGGTCATTAAGGCCTATCTCGGGGATACCTCCAAGATCGAATAGTCAGTCACATAAACACCCTAACCGGCATTGCGAATCTGGGGATTGAGAAATTGAGGGATTCAGTAATGGTATCGGGAAAAAGATGTCCGTAAACGGCAACAATAAGATAGAACGTATTGATCCGGAGACGCTATCCTCCTTAGAGCAATTTACCTTGCCTCAGATCCTGCTGAGACAGTCGGAGCGGCTGGGGTCTGAACGGATCGCCCTGCGGGAAAAGGCCTACGGCATATGGCAGACCTATCACTGGAAAGATTACTTCCGGTATACAAAGCTTATTGGAATGGGCCTGATTTCCCTCGGTCTCAAGCGGGGTGAAAATGTGGGTCTGATCCTTGACAATGACCCGGAATGGCTTTTTGCAGAATTGGGCGCCCAGTCTGTGGGGGGGGTAGCGCTTCCCCTGTTTACATCAGCGGTGGCCAAGGAACTGGTTGGGGGCCTCAACCGGGCCGAAGCGGCCTATGTCTTTGCCCAGGATCAGGAACAGGTGGATAAACTTCTTGCCTGCAAGGGAGATCTACCCCACACGAGACGCGTCATCTACACCGATCCCACAGGCATGCGGACCTACGAGGATAATCCGTGGCTGATCAGCTTCAGTCAGCTCCTGGATCTGGGAGAAGAGCTGGACAAGGAACAGCCCGAACTCTATAACAAAGAGCTGTGGGAGGGAAAGCCCGAGGATGTGGCGCTCATGCTCATGACATCGGGCACCACCGGGGTTCCCAAACTGGTCATGCTGAGCCACGGCAATTTTACCGATATGGCATCCAAGTGGCTCAAGACGGCCCCCATCGGGATTGAGGACAACTGGATCTCTATTACCCCGACGGCCTGGATCGTTGACCAGATGTGGGGCATTGGCATTACGCTCTGCGGGGGCATGGTCATGAATTTTCCTGAGACCTTTGAGACCGCAGTGGAAGACTTTCGGGAGATTGGACCGACCGTCATCATCACATCTTCCAGATTTTGGGAGGACCTCGCATCCAAAATCCGGGTCAAGATCAACGACGCCGGTTTTATCAAACGTCGGCTCTATGATGTTTCGCAGAATATCGGCAGGCAGATTGTCGATCTGGAATCAGAGAAAAAAGGGATTTCGAACGGATTGAAACTGTTAAGGTGGCTGGGGACACGGCTCGTGTCGCGGCCGCTGATGGATCGCGTCGGCTGCCTCAATTTTCGTGCAGCCTACACGGGCGGGCATCCCATCAGTCCTGATGTGATTCGGTTTTTCAGAGCCAATGGCCTCAACCTCAAGCAATGTTACGGGCTGACGGAAACCTGTGGAATTTTTCAGGTACAGCCTGACGAGGAGGTCAAACCCGAGACTGTAGGGAAACCACTTCCCGGAACAGAGGTCATGATCACCGAAGACCAGGAGGTCCTGGTTCGTAGTAAATCAAATTTTGTCGGCTACTATCAGAACCCGGAGGCCACTGCCGAGACACTCAAAGACGGGTGGTTTCATACCGGGGATGCCGCCTATTACGACGATGACGGGCACCTCCTCATTATCGGTCGAAAGCAGGATATCATGCGGACCCGGGATGGAGAGGCCTTCTCGCCTGATTTTATTGAAACCAGGCTCAAGTTCAGCCCGTATATCAAAGAGGCCGTCATTTGGGGAGAAGGCAAAAAATATCTCACGGCCTTTATCAATATCGACTTTGGCAACGTGGGAAACTGGGCCGAAGACCGAAAGATTCCCTATACCACGTACACCGATCTCTCCCAGCAGCCGGCTGTGGAGGAAATGATTAAGGGCGAGGTGGCCAAGGTCAATACCGAGCTGCCGGAGCCGATGAGACTGGTCCGAATTATTCTCCTGTATAAACTTCTGGACGCAGACGATGAGGAATTGACGCGAACGGGCAAGGTGAGGCGTAAGTTTGTCTTCGAACAATACAAGGCCCTCATCGACGCCATGTATTCGGACAAGACGGAACTGCCGATAAAGGGCGAGGTGCGATACAGGGATGGAACCATAGGGACCATCGAAACAACCGTACGGATATTGACGGTGTAAGGGGGCATCTGCTGGTATGGAATTTTTTCTTCAGCTTCTGGTGAGTGGGATTTCATTGGGGTTTCTTTACGCCCTTTCAGCGCTCGGTTTTGTCATGATCTTCAAATCGAGCAGCGTCCTCAATTTTGCCCATGGGGAACTGATGGCCATCGGGGCATTTCTTTTTCTTGCTCTCTCCGCCTGGGCAGATCTTCCGATTGTCCTGGCGTTTGCGTTGACCCTGGCTGGAAGTTTTATCCTTGGCTTTATCCTCGAGAAATTTTTCCTGCGGCCACTGATCGGAGAGGCCCTTATCCAGGTCATCATGCTGACCCTGGGGCTGGCCTTGATGTTCAGGGGATTGCTCCTCTTTATCTTCGGAGGAGATATCCACGATTATCCCGATTTCCTGCCCGAGGCCCTCTCCTTGAAGTGGGGGGCCATTCAGATTCCGGCCGTTTATGTGGCGGCATTCATTATCGGGATCCTGTTCCTGGTCCTGTTCGGCCTCTTTTTTAAATACTCGTCCCAGGGGATCTACATGAGGTCTGTGGCCGACAACCAGCCCGCGGCCCTCTCCCTCGGCGTTCACGTGAGAAGGGTATTTGCCCTCTCATGGGCCATTGCCGCCCTGGTCTGCGCCATAAGCGGCATCGTCTTAGGCATCATGAACGGGATCAATGTTCACGAACTGAGTTCCATCGGTCTCAAGGTTTTTCCTGTCGTGATCTTAGGGGGGTTGGACAGTATTGGCGGTGCAATTTTGGGGGGCGTCATCATCGGCCTGCTGGAGACCTTTACCGGCGGCTATATCTCCACCTCGCTCAGGGAAATCATTCCCTATATTGTCCTGATTTTTATCCTTATGGTAAAACCGTATGGACTCTTCGGCCTGGTGGAAATTGAAAGGGTTTAGTAGATTGCAGGTTGGACACTATAGAAGAAACTGTTTTTTAACCCTGCGTCTTTGCGCGAGACATTCTCGGAATGAGGAAAAGACATAGACATGCGTAAACTCCAGTTTCATCCTTGTGGCAGCTTCAAGACAAGCTACCATCAAGATTTGCATATCTTTAGCACCGATTTCGGCCGACTCTGGATGTGGATCGGCATTGTTCTCCTCTTCGGTGTCGTGCCGTTCATCAGCAATTCCTATATGTTGTATGTCTTAAACAATATGGGGATTTACGCCATCGCTGCAGTCGGTCTAAACCTGCTCATCGGATTCACCGGTCAGATCTCACTGGGTCACGGGGCCTTTTTCGGCGTGGGGGCCTATGCCGCAGCCATTTTGGCCACAAAGGGGGGGCTTCCTTTTTTCCTGGCAGTCCCCATTGCCGGAGTCGTATCTGCAGCCGTAGGAATGGTCTTCGGTCTCCCCTCAGCCCGGCTAAAACACCTCTACCTCTGTATTGCAACCCTTGCAGGGCAGTTCATCATCGAATATGTTCTGGTCCAGTGGGAAGGCCTCACAGGGGGTGCGGAGGGCATCGTTGTCCCACGCGCTACGCTCTTCGGAATCAATATCGGGAGCGACCGTGCCTTTTTTTATGTCATATTTTTGTCTTTTGTCCTGATGACATGGATCGCTGTCAATCTGATCCGCACACGGATCGGCCGGGCCTTTATCGCCATTCGGGATAATGACCGGGCGGCCGAGGGGATGGGGATTCCGATCTTTTCCTATAAACTCCTTTCCTTTGCCATCAGCTCCTTTTATGCGGGTTTCTCGGGTGCCCTGTTTGCCTATTTAACTATGAGCATCACGCCGGAGCCCTTTAATTTGTGGCTGTCCATCGAATATATCGCCATGATCATTATCGGGGGACTGGGGAGCATTCCCGGCTCCGTCTTCGGAGCGGTATTCATCGTATCACTGAATGAAATATTGAGTCATATTACAACATACCTGATGAATGTTGGCGCCTCCACTGGTGTCGGCATCACCATTGCCCCGCTCCGTGAGTTTGTCTACGGCCTGGCCATTGTCCTCTTTATCATCTTTGAACCGAAAGGGCTGGCCGAGGTGTGGCGCATTGTCAGGTCAAACTTCAGGTTGTGGCCGTTTTCTTACTGAGAGGCTCCTTACACCATGCAGGATAATATCCGACTGTTGATCAATAACATCAGCGTTGTCTATTCCGACGTCATACAGGTACTGAAGGGAGTGTCCCTCACCATTCGGGAAGGCCAGGTTGTTTCTCTTTTGGGGAGCAATGGGGCTGGAAAAACAACGACACTTAAGGCTATTTCCGGTCTTCTCAAGCCCGAAAACGGCAAGGTGACCGAAGGTTCGATCGAATATGACGGTAAGCCGGTCCAGAATTCGTCTCCGGAAGAGATCACGCGAAAAGGGATCATTCAGGTGCTGGAGGGGCGTCAGGAGTTCAAGTATCTGACTGTGGAAGAAAATCTGAGGGTCGGCACGGCGACCCGATGGGGAAAGCCCTACCAAAAAGATCTGGAGATGGTCTACAGCTATTTTCCCGCCCTCCTTGCAAGGAAAAAGTCTATGGCAGGGTACTGCAGCGGCGGCGAACTCCAGATGGTGGTTATCGGAAGAGCCCTCATGGCCCACCCGAAGCTGTTGCTGTTAGACGAGCCCTCGCTGGGCCTTGCCCCCCTCTTGGTCAAGGAGATCTTCCAGATTATTCGACGAATCAATCAGGAGAAGAAAACCACCCTTCTGGTGGTGGAGCAGAACGCCAATATGGCCCTTCAGATCGCCCATTACGGATATGTGATGGAAAACGGGAAGATCGTCATGGAGAGCGGTGCTGAAGAGCTTAGGGAAAATCCCGATGTAAAGGAGTTTTATTTAGGCACGGCAGCCTCAGGGGCACTCAAATCCTATAAAAATGTGAAGGCCTACAAACGTCGCAAACGGTGGCTTTAACCTTATTTTTTTGTCGGAAAGAGTTCGAACTGTTCTTTGAGGAATCAATTTCTATTGTCACACAAAACCGCTCACGTGTCCGTGAATGTTGATGCGACTCTCCATTGCTGAGTTTCAGACGGCCTGGACCCGGCCTTTGCGTCAATCCATCCACTACTGGAGATCGAAGCGTCATGGGTTCCACCAATCCCCTTCCGGAACAGACCCTCTGGCAAGAAGGCCCTTTTCAATTCATCAACCCCGATGATTTTCCGTCCTTAGGGATAGATTCCTCATCTGTCCCATTGGGGACATTTGCTTCATTCAAACACCCCTCGCAACTTCGCAGCCGATTCGGTGGCAATGCCTATGGGTTCGGCCTGTTTGAGGATTATGACCGTCTCAACCCAAATGAGATCGAACAGCTTCAGAGCGTCAATCTCGAAAATGCAGACGACATTCGATGCCACTACAAAGAACTTAATGAAATTTACCGCAAAATGGGCCTGCTGATCCGCTTTTCCAGCTATGGAAAACGGTATTATTTGATTCCTGTCCATCTCATGTCGAACTCCCTTATCCATGTCACAGCCAAGGTGGACGAAATCAGCAAAACCGTTAGGTTCCACCGGAATAAGTTTCTGAAAGAGTATCATAAGATCGGCGTCTTTTGTCGGCCAGATGATCTGATTCTTCAAGAGTTGACCTTTCGCCTCAAGGAACACCATTTCATTGTCCTGGATTCGGCTGAAAAGTTGTTGAACCTGAATCAGGCGCTGGATCTTGTCATATTGCCCAGCGATATGTACGAGATTGTCCTGATGGAGAAATTCAGCCCGCTTGCCCGGGAAGCCCTCTCAAAAAGACGTCTCGACCAGTATTGCACCTATCTCCTTTGGAAAATTCGCAACGTACTGAAGCCGGAGGAAGGAGAGATCTTTATCCTTGCCGACCACGTCACGGCCAGGACCCGCCAGAGCGTCGAGCTGACATTTAGGACGGAGCACGAAGAAAAGAACTTTTTGTTGTTCACCCATCTCTTCGCCACTCGAAAGCGATATCAGATCAAGGAGCACAGGGCCAGGGTCAATATCTTCGATCTTCAGAAGTATCTAAGTGCATTCTACGTTGAACAGGAAGGCATCAATCAGTTGCTGAGCGGAAAATCTTTTGAGGAGTTGTCTCTCGACAAGATCCATGATCTCCCCTATCTCAATACGCCATTTGAGGACTGGCCTTTCTTTATTGATCAGGAAAAGGCATGGCCCAGGCTTCTGGCGCCATTTTTTGACAAGGTATTGCTCAAGCCTGTGGTGCCCGATCCGGTGGGAAGAGAATGGAAAAAGCGATTTTCATGCGAGGATTATTCTCCCAAATACATGCTGATCTACCTGGGCCAAATAAGGCAGGTGAAGACGACGGTGTCCGATGTCAAAATGGATGTCGTCAAATCCAACCTGATGGGCTGTCCCATTGAATTCGTGGCTGATTACCGGAATTCATTTGAATACTTGATCCGGACGCTGAAGATTTTGGCGGGGAGACTCAGGCGGGAAAGCTATCGGGCGATGCCCCAGGTTTTTATTGACCGCTTAACGCTCCCGCTGGAAAGCAAAACCAGAAGATTCAGCGCTCTCAACGATGTGATCAAACTCACCAAAAGGATCCACTCCCTCGAACGGATACAGGGCTACCTGAACCCTGGCGGGATGGAGGGACCTAGAACCCCGATCTTTGAAAATTTGGAGGCCCTGGCCCTCTTCGGGTTTGCCCACAATGAACTCAGAGAGATGATCCTCATTGCCTTGGGGCACACCGCCATGGGCCGAATCATTTCGGGCAAGGTCACAGAGAAGGCATTGAAACCGGTTTCTGATCTGGCCCAAACCTATGACTCCCAACAGGCCCTCAACCTCCTCCGCTACTGTCGATTGATGACATTGGCCGAAACGGAGGCAGCTCGTGGCGCGGAGCTCACCCACGAACAACTTCAACAGCTCTTTGAACTCTACGAATCCGCGGTCCGGGTCGTCGTCAACCGGGAGCTGGATTGGGATCAACTCCTGGACGAAAAGATCGCCGCTATGGGGGGTATTCATAACCGGATCGTCCAAAAAATATTTATGATGATGAATTATTTTGAGTTCCTCGACAACTGGTCTGAACTGAGGCAAAAGGGTCGAATGGAGAAGGAATCGTTAGCTGATTATGACGAACAGCGGCTGGCAAGGATAGAAAATGTCATCAGTCTGGTGAATACGATGGAGCACTTCGAGGGGATGTATCTCAACTTCGATCCACTTCAGCTCCCTGTTTTTTATCGAAAATTTCTTAATCTAACCTTCCATGGGACGTGGCATCTCTTTGAACGAATGGCCCCTGAAAATGTCTTTGTGCTTCTCTGGATCGCCGTCAATGTGGCAAAGGGGGAAATTATCAACTTCAACCCGATTTTGGCTGACGCGGAACCCCTTGACATAGAAAAACGGGTGAAAAAGGTGGAGGAAGATGTGCGGTCCATCAATATCGAGCATTTGAATTTCCCCGCACTCAAGGAGTTCAGCGATCAGCTAAGCCGGGAAAACATATCATTTATCATGGGCACCGGATTTCAACTGAAGGCATCTTCAAGAACCCAGGCATTGGAGATATCCTATAAAGATGTCGATAGAGACATCGACCGCCTGAGTGCCCTGATCCGAAGGATCATGGGTAGCCTCATTTCCGATATCCCGGTGAGTTTTCTCAAGACGATGGAGACCCTTTTTTCAAATCTCGAAACGTTTTTTCAAGGCCACATCAGGGTTATTCAAGAGGGAGACCAGACCTTGAGGGTCCCTTCCAGACAGAGGACGTGGTTCCAGAAAGTGGAGGAACTAAGGGCCAGGCTGAAATCCAATTTTCTGAGGGTGATGTTTCGTCCTGAATCCATTCATACCGATTTAGATTCGCTCTATCGCAATGCACCCTCCCTCTTGAATTTCTTGATTCCGGAATTCATGGCCCTTAAAGACGTCGATGTTTCCGAGCATGTCTATCTGACGTCCCCGGTCACCGAATACATTATCACGGCAACCCGAAAATTTCAGGCCTTGATCACTCATGACAGACAGAACTTTTACGACATAGAATTTCTCCACCGGTTGGCCCAGAAGGAGTTCGGGCCAATGGCTGCGGGAATCGTTGGCGTCAGCGAATTGCAACTGGAGACCCTCTGGAAAATCCTGGAAAGGCTCAAGCTCAATCCGGATCTGTATGACGCCCTCGCCAAGTCTTTCATATTTCAGGGTATCGGAAGAGTTCCGGCCCTCAGGGAAAGGTACAGGGAAGAGATCAACCCTGCGGATCTCGCCGACGCCGACGCCTTTTTGGTGGAGAGAGAAAAAATTGCGGAGAGATACAACCTCACCAGACAGGGAAAATCCCACCTCCTTTTCTTAATTGGAAATCACGCACTGCTTCACCATACGGTCTGCGGAGAGATCTCCTTCGCTGCCCTTCAATCGGTCCTCAACCCTCGGGATAAGGAACGCTTTGATGCCTTTCTGGTCTCTTCATTCATCATGCTATCTGCAATCCGGGAAGATCTCATCCTTGAGGATTTAGCCATTCGCCTCTTCGAGATAAGGGCCATGTGCCATGAGATCATTGATGGAAAAACATCGCTCGATGAAGAGTTGAACAAAATTTTCGAAGAGAGGGGCTCCCTTTTTTCCATTCTGGAAAGGCACCAGGCCCGAGGTCTTCCTGAGGGAGTTTCATTGGCTGACTGCCTGGAATCCACTGAGTGGAATGAGGCCGAGCGCTCAAAGATCCTCAAGGCGGGAAGGATGATTTTCGCCACGGAGAGGCTTCTGAGGTTGAGCGGCATTCGATACGTTGAGTTTCAGGATCTCGTAAACCTGAACCTGAAGGTCCCTTTGAAATATATTCACAAGCAAAGAAGATTTCATAATGTGGGCTATGCCACATTCGAAAAAGAGGTCTACGAGGCCTTTCGTATCTACAAGACCCTTCAAACCCTGCCAGAACCGATGCGGCACTTCATTCTCGATCAGCTCATCGGAGACAGGGTGCGCATCTTTGGTTACGAGAAAATCAGAGGCTTTCTGAGCTACGAAAACCAGATCAAAATCCTCTTCATAGGGCTGCTGGGCATACGGGAAATGGAGTCGAATGCCCATCCGACCTCGCTCAGCTTTCTGGGGATGATCCAGGAAGTCGACCGACGGTATGAAGCGATCAACGATTGTCTGAATGACCTCTCTCTACAGAAACTCTGGGAGGGGAGATATCCTTTGGCCCATTTCTTGAGTGCGAAGACAGGCATCCTGCTCAGAAAGGGCGCTTTTCCAAACCTCCTTTCCGTTGAGTTTCAGGACCGCATCTCCATCTCCCAGAAAATATCGTATCTGTCATCCATCACTGATCTCGAACAGTTGAAAAATTACTTTCATTACAGCCTGAGGTCCCTCAGAAAGTATCCCTTTTACACGGATGACTACGAACGGCGTCTGGAGGAGGCATTTGAAAAAAGGATGGCCGAAATTACCGATATGATCCTGAGTCGGACAGACAAACAGATGGGCCTGATCAAGGATTTCGAGGGCCTCCATGACCTGGTCAACGATCTTCTGGACCGTGCATGGGATATCGGTTTTTCTTCTGAACAGAAGCATCGGCTGAATGATCTCTACGAGATAAGAAAGGATGTTTTGAAGAGGGAAAAACTAAATGAAATTGAGGGCTTTCTTGGAAATGTCTCCGACATGGATGAGTTGGAAGACTACTGGCGGAGCATCAAATGGTACCTGCAGAGAAACCGTCGCTACTTTGGAAAAGAATTCGAGCACCTCATTGCTGAAAAGTTTGACGCTGTGAGTGCCGCCATCATCGCCGCATGAAGCCTCCTTGTTCAACATCGTGGTAACCACCAGACACCCAACGCCTGAGGCGCGTCCATCCTGATGAAAGCGGGATTGCAGCAGTTGGCAAGAGATCCGCACGCCCTGACCGTACAGGTCGGTTTTTTTTCAGAAAGCCCTTGCCTCCGCTTGACACCGAGAAGGCAATGTCCCTATACTCCGTCATTATTCTTCGCTAACAACCAAAGATTATTGGGAGGCATCGTGAAAAGGGATCTATTTCGGATTATTGGGGTTGCTCTTCTTTTGAGTGTCTTCATCGTTTCATCCACCCATGCCGCTAAAGAAAGAAGCAGGGGACGTGAAGCCCCATCAGGTCAGACTGACTCAGCCCAGGCGAAACAGAAGCCCAGGCCCGGCGCCATGTCAAAAGAACCTTACGCGGGGGCCATCGTGATCGATGCAAAGACCGGGGACGTCTTGTTTGAGGACAATGGCGATACCAAAGGATATCCTGCGAGCATCACCAAACTGATGGTCCTCCTCATCATCCTTGAGGCCATCGAATCCAAACGGCTCCATCTCGAGGATCCGGTCACCGTTACTGCAGAGGCATCCCGGATCGGCGGGTCGCAGGTTTATTTGAAGGAACATGAGGTGTTTCCGGTGGAGAATTTGCTGTTTGCGACCATTGTCCAGTCTGCAAACGACGCGGCGACCGCCCTTGCGCTTCACTATGCGGGAAGCAAGGAGGCCTTTGTCGATATGATGAATAAACGCTCACAGGAGATCGGTATGACGGACACCGTCTTTCATTCCGTGCATGGTCTCCCTCCGGCGAAAGGTCAACAGCCGGATGTTTCCACACCCCGAGATCTTGCAAAACTCTCCCGGGAACTGTTGAAATACCCGGAGACGCTTCGGTATACCTCAACCAGAGAGCGGCCTTTCCGCGCGGATGCCAAACAGCCGTTTTTGATGCGGAGCCACAATCATCTGCTGGGGGCCATGGAGGGTTGCGATGGGCTCAAGACAGGTTATTTCAGCCTGGCGGGGTTTTCCATTGCTGCAACGGCCGAAAAAAAGGGGGTCCGTGCCATTGCTGTGGTTCTCGGATCTGTCAACCGGAAGGTCCGGGATGCCAAGGCCCGCGAGCTTCTTTCCAAGGGGCTGATGCAACTTGTGGCCAAAACACCACCTTCGGCGCCTGCGCCCGTTGTTCAACCGATAAAACCCACGACCCAAGCCCGGGAGGAGATGAAGGCCGAGGTCGCGGAGCAAACAGGCGACGTAATCCAAATCAAGAAAAGCACGATTCTCGTGTTCGTGGGGATCGTCTCGGGCATCCTCTTGCTGCTGATGATTCTATTTCTCATAAAGAAAAGGAAATCCACGAGTAAGGCGATCTATTTGCGTAACCTCCCTTAAGCATAATCGGAGGGACTAAAGCCCTATCCTGGCGGCCAATTCCTTGGTCTTCACCACATTCATAGTTAACCCTAATTCTTTTGTGTCAAAGCCCATGGCCAGACCCAGGACCTGGGTCAGGTAGAGGACCGGAAGGTTATAGGTCACGCCGAATTCCGATTCAATACTCTTCTGGTTTCCGTCGTACATGACCGAGCAGAAGGGGCAAACGAGGCACAGCGCATCTGCCTTGGCCTCCACAAGGGTATCCAGCTTCTTTTTCGTGACAGAGAGGGCCAGCTTTTCATCCACAGGAAGCACGGGGCCGCCGCAGCACATCTTCTTTCCCGGGTAATCAACTATCTTAGCCCCGGTGAGGGCTACCAGATCTTCAATGGATTCAGGGTCTTCCACATCGTCGAAATGATCGTGGATGGAAGAGGGCTTGAGGTAATGGCAACCGTAGTGAACGGCGATGTTGAGGCCCGTCAGGTCCTTTTTTAAATGGGTCTTGATGGTTTCGGCCCCCACTTCTTCAAACAGGATACGGGCAAAATGCCTGACCCTTGGGCCTTTATTATATGTCAGACCCACTGCGGACAGTCGCTCATTGACGCGGGCCCTTTCATCCTCGTCCCACGACAAATGATGTGCGGACTCAGCCAGTTGAGAGGCACAAGAGCTGCACAGGGAGCATATATCCAGGCCTTTCTCCTGGGCCAGAGCGAGATTGTAAGCGGCCATGAGCGTTGCAGCATCCCTGTCCGCTGCCTTTATGGGAAATCCGCAGCACATAAACCTGTCTGTCTCTATCAGGTCGATCCCTACCGTCTCGGCCACCTTTCTCGCAGAAAGCTCATAATTTCTGGCCCTGGCGGGAATGGTACAGCCCAAAAAAAATGCGTATTTCATTCGTCGGTTCCTTGAGGTTTGGTTAACTGAACACGCCGTAGCGTCCTTTTCAGTACGATGAAAGGTCAAACCGGGATATCCGTATCTGTAGCGGCATCCTGTCCGTGAAATAACTTCTTGATCTCCTCGCATGAGGTCGGCAACACTGGTAGCCCTGCCTTTGACCGCTTTTTGTTGTCAAAATCATCGATCGGATAGATCCGGCCATCGCCGGTGACCAGTTTCAACTGGGCCCGGATCCCGGGGGGCGCGAATCCTTCCTTGATCGCCCTGTTTTTCAGGAGGGTCATAAAATCTGTGATGGTTACCCCCTGGGGGCATCTCTCCTGACAGGTATAGCAGGTGGAACACAGCCATACGAAATCGCTTTTCAGGACGTGATCTTTGAGTCCATAAAGGGCCATTCGAATGATTTTGGCTGGGCTGAACTCCCGGTTGACCGCGGCGATCGGACAGCCTGCCACGCAACTGCGACAGGTGAAACAGGCCCGTATCATCTCTCCTCCGGGCTGTCCGGCCAGATCCTCTATAAACTTCGAATCGCTCCGATCCAGGTCTATGGTTCCCATATATGCACCTTGATATTAGGATTTATGATTGTTGATTGATGATTGAAAAAACGTTTAAAAACACTCTGATGTCTCTCTATGAAGTTCAGGAACATCCGTATCCCTCAATTCCGGCATCCTTCATTCTCTCAATCACCACATTTCTTTATATCTCATTAATCATGGCTATGATTTGATCTTCGCCAAAGCCCTTGAGGTTCAGCGCGCCCGAACGACACGAGGCTACACACAAGCCGCATCCCTTGCATAGGGCAGGATTGATTTCCATCTTGCCTGCAAAGGGCCCCGTCGTGATGACCGCAGGGGCTGAATAGGGACAGATGGTCGCACACACGCCACACCCGCTGCACGCGCGGGGGTCCACATGGGCCACTGTTCCGGTCATTCGAACGGATTTTTTGGACAGGAGCGTCACGGCCCGGGAAGAGGCGGCCAGTGCCTGTGCAACGGATTCATCTATCGGTTTGGGATAATGACTCATGCCGCAGAGAAATACCCCGTCGGTGGCGAACTCCGATGGTCCCAATTTGGCGTGGGCCTCAACAAAAAACCCGTCTTCGTTCATAGGTACCTTGAACAATTGTGCCAGTTTCTCGTCTTCATAAGGGACAATGGCGGCTGCCAGCACCACCAGGTCGGCGCCGAACGTGACCGTTTCACCCAACGCCGTGTCCTCTACCTCAATTCTGAGACGGTTCTTGTCCGGGAAGACCCGCGGCTTGTGATCCACCGAGAATGGAATGAACAGGACCCCCGCCAGGCGGGCATCCCGATAGAGACGCTCCCGTTCCCCATAGGTACGGATATCCCGGTAGAGGACATAGACCTTCATGTCGGGATTCAACGCTTTCAGGTGGAGTGCACTTTCGATGGAATGGCTGCAGCAAACCCTGGAGCAATAGGGCCGTTCAGGCTCCCGGGACCCCACGCACTGGATAAAAACGGCGGTCCGAACCTCTCGCAGGGCCGGGTCGCCTCCAATCATCTTTCGATCCAGCTCGAGATGGGTGAGCACCCTTGCATCCTCTCCATACAGGTATTCGCGAGGCCTCGATTCCCTTGCGCCGGTAGCCAGCACGACAACGCCGTGCTCAATCAGAGAATCTTTCCCCTTTGAGACAAGCCGGGTCCTGAAATTTCCCACAAACCCTTCCACATCGCCCAGCTCTGTCTCGAGGCGCACCTCGATATGCGGGTCATTCTGAACGGAGTCAACCAACTCAGACAGATTCTTCTGAATGTCCTCTCCCTTCCAGGTCCTGAAAAGGTTGAGGGCCTGACCGCCCAGCGAACACGACCGTTCCACCAAACAGACCGGAAACCCCTGGTCTGAAAGGCTTTTTGCCGCCGCCATTCCAGAGATCCCCCCTCCGA
The DNA here is from genome assembly GCA_964384085.1 of uncultured Desulfobacteraceae bacterium. GTDB lineage: Bacteria > Desulfobacterota > DSM-4660 > Desulfatiglandales > Desulfatiglandaceae > AUK324. The sequence goes on along the minus strand of CAYLJZ010000007.1, from coordinate 45,738 downwards.
CAACAAGGGCCTTTTGGCTGATTCCCAGTTCGGTTTCCGCCAGGGGCTCCATCAGGGCGGCCTTGGCAACGGCCATGCGGACAAGGTCCTTGGCCTTCTCGGTCGCCAATTGGGGAGAATCCTTATGAACCCAGGAGTCCTGGTTTCGAATATTGGTCATTTCAAAGAGGTATTTGTTCAGCCCTGCATCGACCAATGTTTCCTGAAACAGCGGCTCATGGGTCTTGGGCGTGCAGGCGGCCACCACCACGCGGTTGAGGCCTTTATCTTTGATAATCTGGGCGATGATCTGCTGGGTATCTGTAGAACAGGTAAATAGATTGTCGGTCGCATATTCCACGTAGGGAAGAGATCTGGCGTAATCCCTCACTCCGGGGACATCCACCACTCCTCCGATATTGATGCCGCAGTGGCAGACAAATACGCCGATGCGGGGCCTTTCTCCAGCGATCTGTTTTTCTTCCGGAACCTCCATATGTTTTGTCAGGGTGTTCCTTGCCGGGCTCAAGCGGGCGCCTGCCTCTGCGGCTGCAGAACTGGCTTCAATGATGGATTGGGGAATATCCTTGGGCCCTTGAAATGCCCCGCACACATAAATCCCGGGTTTGGATGAGGCTACCGGATGAAACGATTCTGTCTTGCAGAACCCTCCCTCGGTCAGCTCGATGCCGAGTTGGTGCGCCAGTTCCAGCGATTCGGACGAGGTCTCCATCCCCACAGAAAGGACGACCATGTCAAAGGTCTCTTCCACCACCTCTCCGGCCTCGTTGACATAGGGGATCAGAAGGTCGCCCGAGTCTTTCAGGGCATCAACCGTAGGGACGCGCGACCGTATGAAACGGACGCCATGCTTTTCTCTGGCATTCGTGTAGTAGCGCTCGAAATCCTTTCCATGGGTCCGCATGTCCATGTAAAAAATAGCGCAGTCCAGACCCTCCCCTGCATGTTCTTTTGCGATGACCGCCTCCTTGATGGCGTACATGCAGCAGACGGATGAGCAATACGCATGATCGCACTGGTTGACGTCCCTCGATCCGACGCACTGGAGCCATGCGATTTTTTTAGGCAATTTTCCATCGGAGGGCCGTTGGAGATGCCCCTGATACGGTCCGGTGGCACTCAGGATCCGTTCAAACTCCACGCTCGTAACGACATTGGGATATCTGCTGTAGGCGTAGGTCTTATAAGGGCTAGGGTCGTATGGCTTGAATCCAGGGGCGAGGATAAGGGCGCCCGCTCGAATGGTCCGTCGTTCCTCCTTTTCATCAAAGCGAATGGCCTTTGTGGGGCAGAATTTTTCGCAGGCCCGGCATTTCCCCTTTTGGAAGAAGATGCAGTTGTCTTGGTCAATGACATATTTAAGCGGGACCGCCTGGGGATATTCCACATAGATGGCCTTGCGCTGAATGAGATTCCCGTTGAAGAGGTCATCCACCTTTTTCGGACATTTTTCGGAGCAGGTTCCGCATGCAATACACCGGTCCATGTCGACATAACGCGGATGTCTCAGAACCTCTATCTCAAAATCTCCGGCCTCGCCGTGGATGGCGGCAATGTCTGCCAGTGTGATCAGTTCGATATTCAGGTGCCGGTCGACCTCGACCAGCTTGGGAGAGAGGATTCACATGGCACAATCATTGGTGGGAAAGGTTTTATCCAGCCGGGCCATGGCCCCCCCGATTGCGGGCCCTTTTTCGAGAAGGTACACGTAATATCCGGAGCTGGCCAGATCAAGGGCGCATTGCATGCCGGCAATTCCCGCGCCTGCGACCACAACAGCTCCCGTTACACCGTCAGACATGAGATATCTCCTTGCGTTTGGAATTCCACAAACCGGGCGTATGCTGTCCATAAATCGGGCCAACAATACATCGATTTTCCCGCCTGTATCGGCAGGGTGAAACGGCTGACGACTGAAGTTCGGAAAAGGAATTCAGCCGTAAGGGCCCTTCCGTATTGAAATTATACAGCCTGGCGTTCATGATCGGATTGTAACTACATTATAGCCATTTTGCAACCGATAAAATAGCCTTGCCGGCCCGACCTCTTTTCCCCTGGTCCAGTGCGCGTTGTCTTCAATCCTGGCCGAGGAGATCGAAAGGTACAGCGTATCCGGTCAGTTCCACATAGCCCATGCCCTCCACAGCGCGACCGGCCTTATGTCCGTCTATTTTCACGCTTCCTTCCCAGTAGCTCACCCTCATGGACCGGGTCAGCGTCAATTCCTGGTCCCTCATTTGGGGGGAGATCTCCAGATCGAGCTCCAAAGGGAACACGTGAATCCGCCATCGCGAAGGATATTCGCCTTCGGAACGGGAGCTTCGCCATCGGTCGACCACTTCCACGTGAAAGTCATTCCTGCCAAGGTGTTGCGGCGGGCCCGTGGCAGGAATGAACGTCCCGCTGGAGGCGGGACTCCACGAGCCGTCTTTTTCGCGCAGAATGTACAGCATCAGCTCCGTGTTGTCCGAAAACTGGAGGCTGAACCAGTCCCAGCCAACGAGCGACGCCTCCAAGGGGGCCGTGCTGTATTCGTGGTCCATCCAGGCCGTTCCCTTTACATCAAAGGTCCTGCCTCCCACAGCCACGGTTCCCGAGGCCTCGAGCCGAGTGATCGAATAGTAGCAACTGGCGCTTTCAGGCCTCAAGCCCTTTTGGCTGTACCCTTCCCGTCCGTGCGCCGCCGGCGCCTTTAGAGGCTTACACATAAGGTCAAAGGAAAAGAGGTCCGTCGCTGCCTTTAGACGGTGTTCAGATGCCAGTATTACAGAACTCCATCGGCCCAGAAAGATCTCGATCGTGTCCTCCGCTTTCCGGACGCCGGCAAGGCCGACCGCTTCTCTGGCCAATTCCTCATCCCAGTAAAAGCGGCCATCCGTCACGTCTGAAAGAGCCGCATGGACCATAAACAGGTTTTTGGCACGCCATGACGACGGATTGGACGGCCATCCCTGTTCAGTTTCGAAAGGAATGAGTTGTCGTCGAAAGAAGGTTAGCTGGAACCCGAAGGGACGTCCGCCCTTCCCAGTCAGATTCCCCGTATAGTACCACCACTCTGTCTGATACCCCGGATGGGCCTGGTGGTCATTCGGAAACGAAAACGCACACGGTCCCTCAACCGACAGATAGTCAGACCCGGCGCTCGCGCCGCCTCCCCAGAGGACGACAGCGCCAAACACCACGATCGCGCAGATTCGACAGACCCGGCGACGACCCCGCCCTTTCATCTCATGCCTCCTTCAATGCCTGGGCCGGCGATGCGCGCAGGACCAGCCTCGCCGCAGGGACTGCAGCGGCGACGGCCGTGGCCAGAATCAGGGGGAGCGAAATGGCAAAGGTCCCCATGTCTATCCGGTAGAGAAACGTCCATCCAAAACACTGCCTGTTGATCACGAAGATGAGGAAAGAGGAAAGGAAAAAGCCGCATGCGAGGCCGATGACTTCCCCTGCCGCGACCATAAGAAGCGCTTCCCAGAAAACCATGGAGCGTATCTGTCCGTGACTCGCGCCGATGGCCGCGAGGGTGTTCAATTGTCGGAAGCGCTCCAGTACCAGCACCGTCAGAGTGGTTGCGATTCCCAGTGCGCTCACGAGAAGGGCGATGAGAAGGAGGACCGTGGTTACGGCAAAGGTTTCATCAAAGATTCTCAGGATCTCCTTACGGAGTTCCAACCCCGATGCCATCTCCAGGGGATGGTTCTGTGCACAGCAGCGGCGAATCTCTGTCTCGAGGGCCTGGGTCGCCGCTTCCAGGTCTTGGTCCCGGTCCTTGAAAAAGAAACGGACGCCTCCCCACGCGGTATTTCCGGTCAGGGTCTGATAGGCCTTCAGATCCATGTAAACCGCACCCCCGTTGGTACGATAATCCCTGAAGACTCCGAGGACCGGAAGGTCAATCACCGCGCTGCCGATCTGCGCACGATACCGGTCCCCTGGCCCGAGGCCGCTCCGGTTGGCGAATACCTCGGAAACCAGGACGCCTTCTCCTCGAAAAAGGAGCAGTCTGACGGTTTCCATTCGCCCCTCAAGGAAGATAAAGCCGCCGTAATCCGTGAGCTTTTCAAGGTCTACCGCCTCCAGTTCGTAGGGCGCCCTGTTATACCGAAGGTGAAGGCGGTGATAGGGGAGGATATCCACCTTCGTTGCCATGCCCTGAATCGCCCGGACCACCTCTTCGGGCAAGGCATCGCGGTACTCATTGAGACCGGCCATGCTGGGCCGAAGAAAATAGTCGCCGGCCAGGGTCTGCTCGATCCAGAGCGACACCGTATACCGAAAGCTGTTCACCATGATCACAAGGGATACGAAGAGGGCCACGGCCGTGATCAAGGCGCCCACAGAGATGGCCGTTCGCCCCCCTGCGTCCCGCACATATCGTCCTGCCAGGAAGGCCGGCTCTCCTCCAACGCGCCGAAGCGGCCCCGCCAGGCGGGACCCCATGATCCTCAGGAGAGGTGGTGAAAGGGCGGAAAACCCCAGCACGAGGAGACTCGCCGAGATATACCCGGCCAGTGGGAACGGGCCTACCGGGGGCAGCGAAGCCAGGGGCCAGGAGAGGGCGATGAGGAGGAGGCCGATGGCCAACGGGGTCACTCCCCGCAACCGGGGCTGGCTTACCGACCCGTGAATGATCATGGCCTCCTTCGGGGAGATGCGGATGGCGTCCCTGGCCGGCTTGAAGGCCGCGATGAGCGACGTACCGACGGTGATCGCAAAAGAGAGGATGATCTCCCACGCATCGGGTCGCAGGGCCACGGCCTGCACCCGTACAAAGAGGCTGTCGATGGTCCCGCTCACCGCTGCCAGGAGATAGTGAACCAGGAGGGATCCGATGGGAATGGCTGCAATCCACCCGGCAACCCCCAGGGCCATGCCCTCCGACAGGATCAGCAGAAAGATCAGGCCCGTGGACGCCCCGAGGGCCCTCAGGTTCGCCAGCTCATTGCGTCGGGCAGCAGCATTCAGAGAAACAAGACTGTAGACGAGAAACATGCCCACAAAGAGGGAGACCAGGCTTAACACCGAAAGGTTGAGCTGATATCCCCGGATCATGGCCTCACCGGTTTCCTTGGTCTCGACCGGCCGCTCCAACCCGAAACCTTCAGGCAGCGAGGATTCAATTCGCTGAAGGTCCGCCTCGGTCGCCCCCGCCTTGAGCTTGAGATCGATGCGGTCCACCCACCCCTGGCAACCGATGAATTCCTGAATGGTGGCGATATCCGTGATGGCCATGCCGCCCCCCTCGATCCGCGCGAGACCGTGGGGTTTCAGAATGCCGAGGATGTGAAACGGGGCGATGGTATGCACATGGGAAAGCTGAAGCAGATCGCCGGGGGCTCGGTGAAGGGCCTGTGCCAGGCTTCGGGTCATCAGACACGTGTTGGGCACTCGAATGAGATCCAGCCATACAAACGCCCCCTTCCCGTCTGGGGAGTCCTCCTCCCAGGTCCGCAGCGGATGGTCGAGGATGGGGTCAATGCCGATCAGTAGAAAGGGAGGAAGGTTTGTGCCGTGTGCCTCCACATAGGTGGAGATAAAGGGGGATGCGGTCTCAACGGCCGGGTCCTTTTTTGTTTGAGCTACAAGGTGTTCCGGCACGCGGGCGCCCTGGCCGATGACGGACCAGTCCGCCTTTCCGGAGATCAGGTCCATGCTCTGGGTGAAGGCGTCCAGGGATGCATCGACGGCGAGACGCACGCTCGTGAAAACGGCCGCGCCGAGGGCGATCCCCAGAATAACCGCGGCGAGACGCCACGGGTGTCTGCGGAGCTGCCGAACATCGAGCCAGACAAACAGGCGAAGATAGATCATCACATGTTGCACAGGGTCCTCCGGGCGATCATTCCGTCTCGAAGGGTGATGTGGAGGGTTGCATAGGGGTCTGCCAGGGTGCTGTGGGTGGCGACGATGACCGTACGCCCCTGCCGCTGGTTGAGGTCCGCCAGGAGCCTCATGACGATCTCCCCGTTCCGACTGTCCAGGTTCCCGGTGGGCTCGTCCGCCAGCACGATCGAAGGATTGTTGATGAGGGCCCTGGCAATAGCGGTGCGCTGCATCTCTCCCCCCGAGAGCTGGGAGGGATAGCGGTCTCCAAGTGCCTCTATGCCCAGCTCCCTCAGGTGTGTCAGGGCGCGCTCCCGTGTTGGCTCATAGGGACTTCCGGCCAGGAGTGCAGGGAGGCACGCGTTCTCCAGGGCAGTCAGGGTAGGGAGGAGATTAAATGCCTGAAAAACCATCCCCACGGTGGTCCTTCGATACTCGGTCAATTCCTCAGGCGTTGCCGTGGTCAGGTCCCATCCTTTAACCACCAGGCGACCGCTGGAGGGCCTGTCAAGACCTCCGAAGAGGGCCAGAAGGGTGCTCTTGCCGGATCCGCTGTTTCCCTTGATCACAGCCATCTCACCGTTCCGAATGTCCAGGTCGATATCGCGGATCCCGACAACGCCCCCGTTCTCCAGGGGGTATATGCGCGTCAAGACCTTGGCTTCGATGACAGATGGTTCACCATCCGGTCGGGCCATGGGGGCACTCCTTTAAACTGGGTTTGGATGGCGCCTAATATGGTGTGAATTCGAAGGGCATGTCAAGCACGAATGTGAGGAGGGCCGTCCCCCCGCCCGCACAATCGGTGCCAGCAGCCTTCAGTGGCTCCTGACCACCATTCGGCCCACCGTTGCAGTGAAAAAGAAAAAAGGGCGCTTTCCGCTTGACTTTTCTCGAAAACCGATTATTATACCCCACAATCATAAATGGCCTGTCATTGGGTGGCAGGTCGGTTTCGCTCTGAAGGAAAGCTCCATTTGCTAAAGTGGCAGCCTGAAGTCTGGAACTATGAAAATTCTTTGAAAGGAGGGTGTCACAATGGCTAATGGAACTGTAAAGTGGTTTAGCGACCAAAAGGGTTTTGGATTTATCGAGCAGGAAAATGGACCGGATGTTTTTGTCCATCATTCGGCGATCAATGCGTCAGGTTTCAAGTCCCTCAATGAGCGCGATCGCGTTACCTTTGATGTAGAGCAGGGTCAAAAAGGGCCGGCTGCGGCGAATGTCACGGTAGTATAGACTCGAAAGTCATTTTTATTAAAAAAGAGGCATTCCATTGAACGATGGAATGCCTCTTTTTTTTGAAGGACGGCTGGCTTCGATCGGTCCGCCTCAGGGTGGAGTGATGCCTCTGTTTCGACGTTCAGGCCTGCATCATGGTGTTGGCATGGCACCGGGTTGGCGCCGTTTCCCCTCAGGACAGCTCTGTCACTGCGTGGAGAGAGATCGGCCGGGTTTAGAAGTGTAGACTTATGCTCAATCGACAGGCATAATAGCCTTGGTGTTCTGAAAATTACATTGCTTCTTGAGCGTCCAAAGTTCTCTCGTCATGCCGGACCTCGTATCGGGTACGAGCCAGGCTTGATCCGGCATCCAGAACGTGTACCCTACTAAAACCATGCTGGAGTCCGGCTTTCGTAGGAATGACGGGGTGGAAGTTGTACATCTAATCATATCCATACGATAAGAGTCATCTGGACTGTGGAGATTTCTTGAAATCGATGAAAAAAGCCCTCGCGCTGATTTCAATTTGCCTGATAGGGATTTTGCTGGTCCTTAAGGAGGAAGGCATCGAGCGACGTTCGGGAGCGGCGAAGGACGGCTGTCTCGGCTGTCACGACGCGATGAAAGATCCGGATCCGTCCCACCCTGTTTCGGCCTTTGGATGCGCTGTCTGCCACCTGGGAAACAGGTATTCATTGGACCGTGAAAGGGCCCATTTCAGCATGGTTCAAAATCCGGGCGATCTGCGCATCGTGGACAAGACCTGCGGGAAATTCGGCTGTCATCCGGATATGGCGGACCGGGTGAAAAAGAGCGTTATGGCCACGAACAGCGGGATGATCAGAATCCTTCAGGAGCAATGGCTTCGACCGAGTGGCGCGAATGGCCAAGATGCGCTGGTCAGAGGCGTGCATGTCAGCGACCTCTACAAAGAAAACCCCCCTCAGAACCTTGCCATAGACCATTATCGAAAATTGTGTGGAGGATGCCATCTCTGGAAGCCAAGGGGGAGCGGAAGGGGGGAAGTGGCCAGACGGGGAGGTGGGTGCAGCGATTGTCACGTCCTGGATGAAAAGAAAAGAAAAGATCAAGAGTCCAGAATGATTCAACATCCCGTCATGACAACGAGGATTCCATCCGATAACTGCACCAAGTGCCACAACCGGTCTGCGAGGATCGGCCTTTCTTACTTCGGCAGGTTCGAATCCGATGGCTACGGGACGCCTTATGAAGGGAGCGGGCTGAACCGAAGGAGGCTGTCCGGGAATCGTTTTTTTATGGACCTTCAGGGAGATGTCCACTTCAGAAAGCTCGGGATGGAATGCATCGACTGTCATACGGCCACCGGGCTGATGGGGGATGGGCAGGCCTATGATCAGATGAAAGATCAGATCGATATCACCTGTCAGGCGTGTCATGCCCCCAGGTTTTCGCCGGTTGAGACGAATGACTCTCTGGCAATGCGACTGACCTCCCTCAACAGACGGGTACCCGGCGCTGTCGGAAAATCGGTGGGCCTCACCAAAAAGGGGACCCCCGTCTATAACCTGCGGAAGGAGGACGGGAAGGTCATTTTTTATCGAAAGATGGATGGGTTGCCCATTGAAATGACTGTGCCGGCGGCGGAGAAGCCCCACCATCGTCTGAGGGGACATGAACGTCTTACTTGCCAGGCATGTCACACCGCATGGATACCCCAGTGTTACGGGTGTCACCTGACATACAGGGAGTCGGAGCAGCAGAGAGACTGGCTGACCAGGGAAACATCGCCCGGCAGATGGAAAGAGGCCCGTTCCTATATTCGTTTTTCAAGGCCCTCCCTGGGCATCAGAGATGACAGTAAGGTCGTTACCCTTTCTCCATGCCAGATGTTTGTCTCTGTCTTTGACGAATCAGATGAATACCGGAAGGGGCGATCCTTCAGCGTCATGAACCTGTCGGCATTTGATCCTCATACAACTGCCGCAACATCAAGGGCCTGCATCGACTGCCACGAAGACCCCAAGGTCATCGGACTGGGAGAGGGTATTTTGCATCAGAAAGAGGGGAGACGCAACTTCAGGCCGACCTATGATGCCGCTGGCTCAGGCCTTGGGCTTTCGCATCCTTTAGACGCCTATGTGAACCTGGATGGGGAACCCCTTCAGACAGGGTTTAAGAACGGTGTGCGGCCCTTTACGAGAGAGGAAATTGACCGTATCCTCGGGGTAGCCCCCTGCCTCGGATGTCACACGGGATATGATGACCCGATTTACCTAAACTTTCAGGAGTCCAGGAAGCGATTCGAAAGGGAGGCCGGACTGCCATGCCTGAAGTGAGGAGGCCTCAGCGTGCGCCTGTCAGGATTGTCACGGATGCCCGCCTCCTTTTGGCCGTGGGGATCCTTGTCTGTATCGGACTGATGGCCATCCGCGCCCTGGCCTCGGAAAAGATCAACTATGCCGACTGTCTGGCATGTCATCAGGGGATCGAATCCATTAGCGCCCGTCATCCCTTTCCATGCGCCGACTGTCACCTCCTGCCGAAGGACAGAAAGGCCAACTCCAACTCCCTCACGAGCCATGAAAAAATCGTGCGAAATCCTTCCGCTCTCGAACAGGTAGATGCCTTCTGCGGGGCATGCCACGAAACTGAAATCAGGGAGGTTCGCCATTCTCTTCATTCCACCATGGCTGGAATCATCAACCAGACACGATACCTCTGGGGCGCACAGGCGGCGGCGGCCCCAGCCACTTATGGGCTAAGCGGACCCCTTCAGCCATTGCCGACGCCTCAACCGGAAATCCATGCGGAAACCCCGGCCATGCTGGTGGATGATTTTTTGAGAAGGCGGTGTCTCAGGTGCCATGTCCACGGCAAAGGCCCGAAGGGCCCTGGGCTCTACAGGTCGACCGGCTGTGCCGCTTGTCATGTGCTGTACACTAACGAGGGCCGTTACGAAGGGGGAGACCGGGCTATTGATCGCTCCAGGACGGGGTACCCTGCGAGGCACGCATTTACCATCAGGATCCCGAACCTTCAGTGCCTTCACTGCCACAACAACAACCATGTGGGAGCCGATTACGAGGGGCTGTTCCAGCATGACACGAGCGATGTGTACCGATCGCCCATGATAAATGGAGGTCTCGGGCCGAAGCTCTACGGTCTGGATCATCACCGACTCGCCAGGGATATTCACGCGGAAAAGGGCCTCTGGTGCATCGACTGTCACAGCCGGAGAGATGTCATGGGAGACGGTCGCGTTTACGGCTTTCAGATGGAGGTCCCGAAACGGTCGTGCAGTGACTGTCACGGCGGATTTGACGGAAAGGCCCCGGATATGACAGGGCCGTCGATCCAGAAGGACTCCGTTGGTCTCGTTTTTGTCTCGAGGGACGGCAGAAAAAAACACCGGCTGCCCCAATTCGGCCCGGAGACAGCCGGTCACCGGATCAAGGCCCACGCCAGGGTCCGGTGCAGCGCCTGTCATGCCCAGTGGTCGTTTCAGGACTATGGCATGAGCGTCATGCGCGAAGACCGGATCCACGACTACAAGTGGCGGGATCTCACCCTCCAGGGGGACCCCTGGCTTCAGGAGAAATTGAAGGTCTGTGCCGACAGCCCGAAGACAGCCTATCCGATGTCTGTCGATTATCTGTCTGGCCTTCAAAGGGAAGGGATCTGGTCTATGGGATGGCGCTTCAGGCCGTGGGAACCCATGCCTCTGGGCGTGGACCCCGCTGGCAGATACGCCATCCTGCGCCCCCTTTACCAGTATCTCGTCACCCATGTGGATCGGGAAGGGAAAGTTCCCCTAGACAGCGTGGCCCCCGAAAGGGGCGACGGCTCCGGAAAGGGCTGGACCTTCATGCCCTATGTGCCCCATACCATCGCTCCGTTCGGACGTGCCTGTACGGCCTGTCACATGAACCGCCTGGTCGCCGGTCTCGGAATCCAGGACGAGCTGACGATAGATACGGTCCTCACGGTCCCGTCGCCCCCGGCAGTCAAGGGGATGCGCCTTTTGAGCCAGGAAGAGCAAGGAAGACTGCTCAAACCCTCGGCTCAGTGGCACAGGGAAAGGCTTGATAAAACCTCTTGCCTGCCAGATGACACTCAACCTGAAACGACGGAGACATTAAGCGATTCTCATTAGGAAGTGGACCTGGAGTCACCATGCGGTGCGAGTGGCATCTTGCCGTCGCGCTCGTAGGCGGGAATGGAAAGCCGCTCCCAAAAGGTCATTTTTCCAAAACGAGAATTGCCGGGACATCAATTTTATGCTTGCGTCTTGCTTTCATTTGTGCTAAACATAGCAAACTTCAGACCAAATAGACGTTCTGTACAGGCGTGTTTTGTATTGCATGGCGCTGTCTGACAAGGGACGGTCGACGATTGCGTTTCAGCATCGGGACCGATTCGACGGGTGCAGGGATATGGAACAGGTCTTGCTCTTGAACATCACATACGAGCCGCTCAAGATCATCAACTGGAAAAAGGCGGTCACCCTCTCCATGCTGGGGAAGGTGGAGGTGCTTGAGGAATATGGGCGGGAGATCCATTCGGTCAGCTTCACCATCAAGCTGCCGTCCGTCGTACGACTCCTCAGGATGGTGAAAAAGCCGAAGAATTCAGTAAAATTCTCGCGGCAGAATATCTACGCCAGGGACAAATACCAGTGCCAGTATTGCGGCCGCAGACTCCCCGTGGAAGATCTGAGCTATGACCACGTGATCCCCAAGTCCCGGGGGGGGAGAACGCTCTGGACCAATATTGTCACCTCCTGCATGGACTGTAACCGGAAAAAGGGGGGCCGCACCCCTCATGAGGCCAATATGACCCTGATCCGTCAGCCTGCCAGGCCCACATGGCTCCCCTCCCTGAGGATCACGATCGGGTTTAAAGAGGTCCCCACCTCTTGGCGGGACTATCTCTACTGGAACGTGGAACTGGTGGAATAGAGGAACTGCACCGGCATTATTTGATGGCCCCGGCGATCCTGGCGCCGGTCCCCTTGATCGCCTCCATGTCTCCCTCTTTAAGTTCCCAGGTTGCTACCGGAAGCTCAGGCCCTTCGGGAGTCCTGGGTTGATGTCCATAAAGGCCAGGGTCTTCTCATCTTCATAGACCTTAAAGCTGGGAATCTCTCCGTTTACAATTTTGCAGAAAACACACGTGTCCACTACTTTCTCTCCGTGTCAGCGGCCGTCTGCTGCACGATAAGGCCATTTCTCAGGCCTTGAAGCCGTACTATGTTGTCTTCGGCAAGGGAAGGGGCCTTTCGAATGTTCATGGCTCTCATGACATCATAGGTGCCATCCTCGAACAGGACGGGGACCTGAACCACATAATCAGGATGATGACAGCACCCGGGCGCAAAATAGTGACCCGGTCGTTTTCCCTCTTTCAGCCTCGCTTCGGCCGCTGCGAGCACCGCCTCGGAAATCACTATTCCCGGCTGTCCCGTAAAGGTGGTTACCATATCCCCTGCCTCAAACAGTCGTCGCTTCTCCATCGCTCATCCTTTCCGGCAATTGTATCTGTCGTCTCCAAAAACCTTACCCCGCTCTTTCGAGTATGTCGAGGATTTTTTGGTGGCTCGTCAATTTCGCTACCAGATCCCTTAGCGGGGAGATTTCCCGGCCACGAACCTGATCGAGCAGGCCATTGAGGGTATGTAATGCCGCAGGTATGTATGTTTCGAAATAGGCCTTGTTCATGACCTGTGTTAAATAGGAAAAGGCCCCTAATATCTGTAAGTTACGCTGAATAGCCAGATAGGGATAGTATTTCTCGAACGCCCCGGCACCTGTGGGGTTGTGGCCCTTGATCAGGTCCAGGTAGCGGTCGTAGATCGTTTTCTGCTGGGCAGGGGAAAGGCGGGTGTAGGGATCGATGATCAGGGAGGCCAGATCATACGCAAGGGGACCCAAACGCCCCCCCTGCCAATCCACAAACCCGATATTGCCATTTGAAATCATAATATTTCGTGACTGGAAGTCGCGATGGAGAAAGAAGCCGGCATCGGCCCTGGAAGCGGTTTCCGCCAGATGGCGGAAACACGGATCGAGGTTTGGCCTGTCCGAAGTGAGACCAAGATAGCGGCCCAGAAAGGCGCTTTTGAAATAGTCCGCCTCGTATCGAAGCATCACGGTCCGGTCATAGTGCCCGGTCTGGCAGCACCATGAAGGGTCAAAGCCCTCCGCGCCATCCGTTTGAAGGCGGAAAAGACGGTCTATTACCTTTTCGTACAGGGTAGCCGTTTCATCTTCGGAGCTTGCCGCATCCTGCAGGTTGATATGCCCCAGGTCTTCCATGATGAACCACCCGGATGTGAGATCGTATCGATAGATTTCAGCTACAGGAATGCCCTTCTGGCGGAGGTGCTTCCCGATATTCAGGTACGCGAGATTCTCGCGCCGAACGGCCGGATCATTCGGGGGATTGGACATGGCGATGAGGGAGGCCCCTGGTTCCTGGGCGGAGATCCGCCAGAAGATGCGTCTGGAACCATCCCCTGCAAGGCGATGGAAGGTCGCTTCCTCCGGGGCATGGCCTTTGTCCTTCATCCACTTCCGGATGGCTGCCTTCAGGCCGGCGTTCATCGGATTTCTCCCGCAAGGTCCTCTTTCACGGTTATGGATGAGGTCACCACGCTGTCCATGACGCGGATCCCTTTTTCGATGGTCACGTTGTCCCAGAGAACGGAACGACCTACCTCGGCCCCCGCCGCGACGACCGTTCGAGGGCCCATCACTGCCCAGTCCGTTAGAACGGCAGAGGGATGGATTCGGCAGCCGGGTCCGAACAGCCGGTGTTCGCCGTGCAACGCCTCCTGGTTGGCGAGGAGATAACTTCGAACGGTCCCCACATCCCGCCAGTAATGCCCCCTGGAGACACAGGCCCCAATTCGGCGCCCCTCCGCGATCAGTTTTGAGTAGCAATCGATAATGCTGGAGAATTCACCGGCAGGAATATGGGAAAGGAGTTCCGGTTCCAGAATATGAATTCCCGTAAACGCCAGCCTTTCAGGGCCTGGCTTCGAAGCGATATCCCGTATGGTGAGATCGTCGGTGATGCGGACCTGGTTGAAGGGTTCGCAGTCATGAAGGACCAGGGTGACCAGATTGTTTCTTTCCTGATGCAGATGGACTGCCCGTTCCAGGTCGATGTCGGTCAGAATGTCGCTGTTCATGATGATGAATGGGGCATCATCCCAGAAGCCCTCGGTATTCTTGATGCCCCCACCCGTTCCGAGGATGCGGGCTTCCACCCTGACCTCTATTTTGACACCAAAAGGCCGTCCTCCGTCCAGATGCGCTGCCACCTGCCCGCTATGATGATGGGCGTTCACGATGAATTCTTCAACCCCGTACTGCCGAAGGTATTCGATGACCCGGTCAATCATGGGCCGGTTCGCCAACGGCATGAGGGGTTTCGGCTTTTTCAGGGTCAGGGGTCTCAGTCTCGTCCCGAGACCGGCTGCGAGGATCATTGCCTTCATGACATCTTTTCCGTTGCATTTATCTTGTTGAAGTGATTATACATCATAAACATGCATGTCAATGAATATTCCTTAAAAAATCGGAGGAAAACCGTTAGATGCATTCCCCCTTGGACCTGTCGGAACTGAATGCCTGGATCGGGAGATGTTTCATGGCCGGCATCCCCGGACTCGAGATGGATAGAAAGACCGAGTCCTTGATTCGGGATCGCGGCCTGGGCGGCGTTATTTTGTTTAAGAGGAACATTGAAGACCCCGTCCAGGTAGCTACCCTCTGCAGCCGTCTGCAAGAGGCGTCCATGGAGAGTCAGGGGATTCCTCTCTTCCTGGCCGTTGATCAGGAGGGCGGCCGGGTCGCCCGGTTGCGGGAACCGTTCACCCTGTTCCCCGGAAACGGCGTGATTGGAAACGACCCGAATGCAACAGAAAGGGCCTTGGAATTCGGAGAGACAACTGCAAGAGAGATGAGGCTGGTAGGCCTCAACATGAATATGGCGCCCGTGGTGGACGTCCGAATGGGGGCCCCTGAACAGCACCTGGACGGCAGGATCTTCAGCGACGATCCTCATAAGGTCGCTCTCCTCGGCCGGTGCGTGGTGAAAAGCCTTCAGGAGAACGGGGTGATAGCGGTTGCCAAGCACTTTCCAGGGCTGGGGAGGGCGACACGCGATCCCCACCATGACCTCCCTACCATCGATGCGGACAGGGAGGAGATAGAAGAATTCCACCTCCCTCCGTTCAGGGAAGCCATGGAGGAGGGCGTTGCAGCTGTCATGACCTCCCATGCGATCTATCCGGCGCTCGATTCTGAAAACCCGGGCACCCTTTCCCACAGGATCGTCACCGGGCTGATGCGGGAAGAGCTGGGGTTTGACGGACTCGTGGTCACGGACGATCTGGAGATGGGCGCCATAAAGAGAGGGTGGGGGGCAGCCCCAGGCGCTGTGGCTGCATTTGCGGCCGGATGCGACATCCTGTTGATATGCGAGGATCAGGGGTCTGTTTTGGAAGGGATGGAGCGACTGAGGGACAGCCTTCTTCGAGGGGAGGTGCCGATGGAGCGGCTCCATCAGGCCATGAGAAGGGTGATGACAGCAAAGGACCGGTTCCTTGGAAAAGGGGAGGGTGTCTCACTGGATGAGGTCGTCGACTATTTCAAACTCAACCGCCCTGGGTAGTTCAGGTGCGAGGGCGTTCCAAATGCTCAGCCCGTGGACCGCACAGCGAGAGAAATCCAATGGCCGATGGCGTCGTCGCCGTTTTCGTCCGCCGGCAAGGACCCGGCTCAGGGCGCAGGGTGAGTCTCTTGACAGGAAGGGCTGCATTATCTATTCTCGGCCTGGAGTTACAAGGCATAAAGGAAACAACGGAAGCAGCGGTGGCGCCAGCTCATCCTGTTGGCTTTAAGAACCGTTAAGGGAGGACGGCAATGCCAGTCTACACCTGGGTTGCGGAGACAAGGAAAGGTCGGGTCATAAAGGGAGAACTGGAGGCCGTGGATGAAAAATCGGCGGCACTCCAGTTAAAGCGGCGCAATCTGACGCTCAAGAAGCTGAAGGTCAAGCCAAAGGATATTTTTGAAGGTCTTTCTTTTATGAAGCCGAAGGTGACGAGCAAGGACATCGTTATCTTCACCCGGCAGTTTTCCACCATGATCGACGCAGGCCTTCCCCTGGTTCAGGGGCTTACGATCCTTGCAGAGCAGGCCGAAAACAAGACGTTCAAGGACATCCTTAAACAGATTGTAAAAGATGTGGAAGGGGGAGCGAGCCTTGCCGAGGCGATGCAGAAACACCCCAAGGTATTCGATGACCTCTTTGTCAACCTTGTCGCGGCCGGCGAGGTGGGTGGGATCCTGGACACCATTCTCCAGCGACTGGCTGCCTATATAGAAAAAGCGGAAAAGCTCAAGTCCCGAATCAAGGGGGCCATGACCTACCCGATTGTCGTGGTCGCGATTGCCATCATCGTCATTGCCGTGATCATGATCTTCGTCATTCCGGTATTTCAGGAGATGTTCGCAAGCTTTGGCAAGGCCCTCCCGGTGCCCACGCAGATGGTGGTGTCAATGAGCAATTTTACCAAAAACAACATCCACTACATGATTGGGGCCTTTGTGGTTCTATTGTTCCTGTTTAAACGGTACCGGGCCACGGCTAACGGGAAAAAGACCACGGACACCCTGGCATTGAAACTCCCCATCTTCGGCCCCCTGCTGAAAAAGGTGGCGGTAGCCAGGTTCTCCAGGACCTTGGGGACGATGATCAGCAGCGGGGTCCCCATCATAACTGCCCTGGATATCGTTGCCAAGACATCGGGCAACGTGGTGCTTGAAGAGGTGATTCTCGATGTGCGTTCAAGCATTGCGGAGGGGCAGCCCATTGCCGAACCCCTTTCTGAGAATGATATATTTCCCAGCATGGTCGTTCAGATGATCGCGGTGGGAGAGGCGACGGGCGCCTTAGACACGATGCTCGGAAAGATCGCAGACTTCTATGACGACGAAGTGGACGCCGCCGTGGAGGCAATGACCTCCATGCTGGAACCGCTCCTTATGGTATTCCTGGGGGGATCTATCGGCGGGCTGGTCATCGCCATGTACCTTCCCATCTTCAGTATGGCTGCCGCCATGGGATCGTAATTCCAGAACATGATCAGCCTCGAACAGAAAACACCTCGAGATGAACTTCTGAGGGGCCTTCAGATCCTGATGCTCTTGAGGGTGCTTTTCATCTCTTTCCTCCTGGGCGCCCTCATCGTTATCCAGGTTCAGGAGAGCCGAACCTATTTCGGCGATATTCACACCTCCCACTACCTCCTGCTCGCCGCCGTGTATTTCGTCAGCATCATCTACGTGTTTCTGCTAAAGAAGTCGAAGAACATTCGACTGCAGACGCATCTTCAGCTTCTCGTTGACACCCTTATTGTCACCGCCCTCATATACACGACCGGGGGCATCGAGAGCATATTCTCTTTTCTGTATATCCTCAGCATCTTCAGCGGAAGCATCCTTCTCTACCGAAGAGGGGGCATGATGCTGGCATCCAGCAGCAGCATTTTCTATGGAGTGCTGCTCGATCTTCACTATTATGGGATCATTCATCCCTTGTCGAGCCGGTTGAGCTACCCTGATCAGTACCAGAGTTACTACCTCTTTTTTACCATCGCGGCAAACATGGCCGCCTTCTATCTGGTTGGGTATCTCAGCAGTTTTCTCTCGGAGCAGGCGAGAAAAAGCCGGGCCGCCCTCCAGGTCAAGGAATGCGACCTGACCCGGCTGGAGTTTTTTCACGAGAGCATTATCGGAAACCTGACGTCAGGGTTGATCGTCCTGGATGAGGAGGAAAGGATCATCCTGTTCAATCCGGCGGCAGAAAAGATGTTCGGCTTAGGAGCCGCTCAGGTCCTCAGACATCCGATGCGCGACCACTTTCCCGTGCTGGCCGGACACCTGAGCGGTCCCTCTTCCATTCCAATCGGTCCGCCTGCAATCCCGGCGCAACTGAGCGAGGTCACTTGCCCAACGCCGGATGGGAAAAACATGCACTTGCAGGTCTCCACCTCTTCTATTCAGTTTTCACCGGGTGAACAGAAAGGACGGATCCTCTCTCTTCAGGACGTGACCCAAATGAAACAGATCCAGGAGGAGATGAAGGAGGTGGAAGGTCTGGCCCTCATCGGCGAGCTTGCAGCCGGAATGGCCCATGAGATTCGGAATCCGATGGCATCCATCAGCGGATCCATCGAAATGCTGAGAGATGAAATCGAGCAGAACGATACCAACCGCCGGCTCATGGATATCATCCTGAGGGAAACAGAGCGGCTGAACGACCTGGTTTCGAACTTTCTCCTTTTTGCCAGGGCGCAGATGCCGAGGCTGACGGAATTCGATTTGAATCAGTTGATCATCGAGTCCCTGGAGCTGTTTAAAAACAGCCATGCCTGCCATAAGGGAATTGACATTGTCACGGACTTTCACGGTCACGCTGTTATCGAATCGGATTCAGATCAACTCAAGCAGGTCTTCTGGAATCTCTTTCTCAATGCATCCGAGGCAATGGGCAAGGGGGGGACCCTCACCATCTCCACATCGGTGGGCGATGAACCAGAAGGATTCGAGTCGGCCCAGGTTACTGTCGTTATCCGAGATACCGGAGAGGGGTTTGATGAAAAAACTCTCACTCGCATTTTTCTCCCCTTTTTCACCACCAAAGAAAAGGGGTCGGGCCTGGGCCTGGCTATTGTGAAACGAATCATCGACCGACTCCAAGGGAAGGCGTCCGGCCGCAATCATCCCGGTGGAGGGGCCGAGATTACGATCGTGCTCCCGGTTCGAGCGAGTCAGCGGAACGGTTAACGGAACACAAAGGTCGGAAGTCAGCTCTGCCGCCGGCCGCCAAAGCGCCCAGTTTGATCAACCAACAAACTGAGTTTTTAGGTTTACATAATTCAAGTTTCATACAAGAGCTCTCATGTTGAATAGGCGGATCTCCGACATCGGACATCGGACATCCGGTCACGTAGCTTCATACAAGATGTCGAAGGTCGGAAAAACGCCATCACCGGCGTCTTCCCATCCAGCATTCGGAGTATCCAGCAACCAGTAACCAGCAATGAGCACCTATATCATGTCCATCGTAGACCAGAGTTGTTTTGCCGAAATCTCCCGACCGAGCCGCTACATAGGCGGCGAGATCAACGCCGTGAGGAAAAGTCCCTCGCAGACAGAGGTGTCCATTGCCCTCGCATTCCCGGATGTCTATGAGGTGGGCATGTCCCACCTTGGGCTGAAAATCCTTTATAATATTCTGAATGCCGAAGACTGGTTGGCCGCCGAGAGGGTCTATAGTCCCTGGATGGATATGGAAGCGGAGCTGAGACGGCTGAAGATTCCTCTCACAACGCTGGAATCGGACCGCGCCCTCAGGGAGTTTGATCTGGTCGGCTTCAGCCTCCAGCATGAGCTTTCATACACAAACGTCCTGAATATGCTGGACCTTTCGCGCATTCCACTGCTGGCGCGAGAGCGATCCGACAACGACCCCCTTGTCATTGCTGGCGGCCCGGCCTGCTTTAATCCCGAGCCTGTCGCGGCATTTTTTGACCTGATGGTTGTTGGGGACGCCGAATCCGTGGCCTTGGAGATATGCCGTGCTGTGCGCCAGGCCAAGCACAGCGGAAGGCTCAGCAAAAAAGACCTCCTTTACGATCTGCGTTATGTGAGAGGAATATACATCCCTTCCTTTTTTAATATACAGTATGAACCGCATGGCCCGGTGGCGGAGATCGTCCCGGTTCACGCGGATTACCGTGGGGTAAGAAAGGCCATTGTGCCGGATATTGATGCCTGCCCGTTTCCTGAGCGTCAGATTGTCCCGTTCGCCGAGCTGGTCCATGACCGAGTTTCCATCGAAATTACAAGGGGATGCACTCGAGGATGTCGTTTCTGCCAGGCAGGAATGATCTATCGTCCGGTGCGGGAACGAAGCCTTGAATCCATCATGGAAAAAGCGGAAAATACCCTTGGATTGACCGGCTATGAAGATCTGTCGCTTCTCTCCCTGAGTTCCGGCGATTACAGTTGCATCGGACCCCTGCTCAAACGTCTGATGGACAGACTCTCCCCCAAGAACATCGGCGTGAGTCTTCCCTCTCTTCGAGTGGACAGCCTGGATCCTGGAATGATGGAGGAAATCAAAAGGGTCAGAAAGACCGGGTTTACCATGGCCCCGGAGGCGGGCAATGACCGGATGAGGCGAATCATCAACAAGGGGTTGACCCAGAAAGATATTCTGGAAACGTCGCAGGCCGTTTACCGGGCCGGCTGGAATCTAATTAAACTTTACTTTATGATCGGTCTCCCCTATGAACAAGAAGGAGATCTTCTGGACATTATCACGCTTTCCAGACAGATCACTCAGATGGCCGGGAGAAAAGGGAGAAAGGACAATCTGAACGTCAGTATCTCGACATTCGTACCCAAGGCCCACACCCCGTTCATGTGGACGACCCAGGTCCCCCTGGAGGAAAGCAGGCGTCGAATACACCGAATCCAGGACGGGCTCTCGAGAAGTCGCATTCGGGTCAAGTGGAATCAACCCGAATTGAGCTGGCTGGAGGGGATTTTTTCACGGGGCGACCGGCGGCTGGCCCCTGCGGTCATGGAGGCGTGGCGTTTGGGGGCCAAATTCGATGCATGGGGAGAACACTTCAGAAAGGATGTTTGGGAAGAGGCCTTCGCCCGGTGCGGGCTGGATCCCGACTTTTATCTCTATCGGGAAAGGGACTTGAAGGAGACCCTCCCCTGGGACCATATTCAATCGGGGGTAACCAAGGCTTTTCTCAGGAAAGAATGGATAAAGGCCGGGGAGGCGGACCTGACCCCCGACTGCAGACTCCGCTGTCTGGAGTGCGGCGTATGCGATCATCACGGTGTCGACCCGGTCCTCCATCCATGCTCCGGGACAGCATTGGATGCGGCGCCTGCCGGAACGGTTCGGCCGTTTCCCGAATCTGTCAAGAGATATCGCATCACCTACAGGAAGCTCAAAAAGGCCAGGCATCTCAGCCATCTGGAGTTGGTCAGGGTTCTGATTCGTGCATTTCGCAGGGCCGGACTGGATCTGGCCTGTTCCAAGGGCTATCATCCCATGCCCAAGGTTTCATTTTTCACGGCCCTTCCGGTGGGGACCGAAAGCCTGGAAGAGCTCATGCAGGTGGAATTCCTCTATCCGGTGGATATCACCGCTGTAAAGGAGAAACTCAATGCCGAGCTTCCCGAAGGCGTGGACGTGAGCTCTGTGGAAGAGGTCCCCGTTGGCGGGAAAAAAGTCCGCATCATCGAAAGCCGTTTTTTGATAACCCTCAAGGGTCTGAAATACCCCGACGATAAGCTGGACAAATTTCTTCGGTCGGACAATTTTCCCCTGATCAAGAAAGGGAAAAGCGGAGAGCACGAGATCGATGTTCGATCCATCGTGAGCCACATCTCCCTGGTCGCGCCCGACAAGGTAAGCCTGACCATCAAAGAGCGAGAAGGTCCAGGGCTGAAACCCACAGAGGTTATTAAGGGCATTTTCGAGCTGAAAGATGAGGACATTCGGAGCACGGGGGTTCTGAAGACGGGTCAGATATTGGCATAGACTGGGGCTTGAACCCCCTGGTTTCACCAACCCTTGGCAGTTCCCTGAACGCGGCATTGTATGCCATCAGCGTTTCCAAAACCGGGTCCGTGCAGGGGGGTCTGGCGTCAACCCCATGCGCCCTATAAACAGGGTCCGTTGTCTTCACCTGATGGCTTGTCAGGATGATATGCGGATGATTAACGGCCTAAGGAGGCGGTCTCTATGTCCAACGAACTGATCATCAATGCCAGGGCCTACGAGACGCGGGTTGCCCTCGTCGAAGACAATACTGTGGTAGAACTTCACATTGAAAGAGACACCGGACAGGAATTGACAGGAAATATCTATCGAGGTCGGGTGGCGAGGGTTCTGCCGGGGATGCAGGCCGCGTTCGTCGACATTGGGCTCGGCAGGACGGCTTTTCTCTATGTATCGGATGTCTATAAGGATTTTTCAGACGTTGAACAAATGATGCTCAAGAACAGCCAGGACGGGGAAGACGGTGAAGAGAGGGAAGCGTCGGATTCCGATGACTCCCAGGCGGACATGCCCCAAGAGAGTGCCTTGCAGATCGAGGAACTGCTTCACGAAGGTCAAAACATCATGGTTCAGGTGGCAAAAGAACCCCTCGGAAACAAGGGGGCCCGCCTGACCTCCCACATTTCCCTTCCGGGGAGGCACCTGGTCCTCATGCCTACGGTCAACCATATCGGGGTCTCCAGAAGAATAGAGGACAAGGAGGAAAGGGAAAGGCTGAAGGGAATTATTCGAAAGATCAGGCCTGATTCGATGGGGTTTATCGTGAGAACGGTGGCCGAGGGCGGTACCAGAGAGAAGCTGGCGGCCGAGATGGACTTCCTCCTCAAACTCTGGAGCAACATTCAGGGAAAAATGGAAAAGGGAGCGAGCCCCGGCCTGTTGTACAAGGACCTCTCCATTTCGCTGAGGGCGGTGCGGGACCTGTTCACCAGAGAAGTGGACCGTCTGATTATCGATTCGGAGGAAGAATATGAAACCGTTATGGAGTTTATCGACACCTTTGCCCCCAAGCTGAGGTACCTGGTTGAGCTCTATGAGGGATCTGATCCCATCTTTGACGCCTTTGGGGTCGAGATAGAGATTTCCCGGGCTCTTGGTACCAAGATCTGGCTGAAATCAGGAGGTTATATCGTCATTGAATTGACCGAGGCCCTTACGTCCATAGATGTGAACACCGGGAGTTACGTTGGCAAGAGGAATCTGGAAGAAACCATCCTGAAGACCAACCTGGAGGCGGTCAAGGAGATCGCCTATCAGCTGCGGCTCAGAAACATCGGGGGTCTGATTGTGATCGATTTTATAGACATGGAGAAGGTCCCCAACCGCCATCGCGTGTTCATGGCCCTCAAAGAGGCGTTGAGCAAGGACAGGGCAAAGACCAATGTTCTGCCCATGTCCGACTTAGGGCTGATCGAGATGACGCGAAAGCGGACCCGGGCAAGTCTGAATCGGTTGTTGACCGACACCTGCTTTTATTGTGAGGGCCGGGGGACCCTCAAATCGGCCAAGACGGTCTGCTACGAGATATTCAGGGACCTGGAAAGGGAGTGCGGAAATCCAGAAGAGGGGGGGAAAGTCCATATATTTGTAAACCCGGAAATAGAAAAGGTCCTCAAGGAAGAGGAACAGAAATCGATTATTGACATGGAAAAAAGGATCGGGAGAAGGATCACTATTATCGGAAAGGAGAATTTCCACATGGAACAGTACGAAATAAACCTTTAGGTCGTCCTTTTACGTTTTTTGCGAAGCCTGGACAGGGCTTCCTCTACCTCCTTTTTGGTAAATGTCTTTTTGCACACCGTACACTGATACCGCTCTTCCACAATTTTGTCGTAGATCAGGTCATCAGAGAAATTAACCCCATGAAACCGAAGGCAGAAATTATAAACCAGGTTAAAATCTTTATTCGAGCAGACATCACAAACAAAAAAATCTAAGATATCGTCCATCAGTATCCCCCCGAAATACTTGGACCGCGCAAGGCTCGCGGCACTCGGCCCAAACGGCCGGGAATTGTTTGTATCTTTTTTTGTCTCGCTTTACAATACTTTTTTACAATGGGGGGCTGGTTTCTGTATCCTGGATTTTAGATGCTGGACGCTGGAATGGAAGACGCTGCGGACCGGGTTTTTTTCCGACCTTCGACCTCCGACCTCTGAATTCCGACCTCTTTGTTCTGATGCTGCCTGCTCCCTACGCCTTACGGCTTGCTTTCTGCCGGTATTAGCGGTTTTTTTCAATCATCCATCAACACCCATCGATCGACAATTCAAAGGATCTCGGCTATGTTTCTTTTCAAAAAAATCATCGGTTCGATGTTGCTCCCCCTGCCGGCGTGCCTCCTGATCGCCTTCGTGGGGCTGTTTCTCCTGTGGCGCGGCAGGAGAGAGATGACCGGAAAAATCCTGGTAACGCTTGGCCTGGTTTCCCTTACTGTCATGAGCTATCTTCCGATGTCGAGGACCATGGATGATCCGTTGAAAAACCGGTTTGAGCCCTACATGGCAGAGCGGGCATCGGGCGCGGACTCACGTGTCGCACGGGAGGTCAAGTTTGTGGTGGTCCTTGCCGGAGGACATACCGCTGATCCGTCCATCCCCGTCACCGGCTGGCTGACCTGTAATTCGCTCCTGCGACTCATGGAGGGCGTCCGGATATTTCGTCAGCACCCTGGAAGCAGGCTCCTCCTGTCCGGGTGCGGGGCCTTTGATCCTGTCCCTGAGACGCATGTCATGGTTGAAGTGGCTCGCTTTCTTGGGGTGGACCGACGCGATATCATCCTGGAGTCCGGTTCCTATGACACTGAGGACCAAGCGCGTCTGATTCGCCCCATTGTAGGGAACCATCCCTTTGTTCTGGTTACATCTGCCGTTCATATGCGCCGCTCTGTGGCGTTTTTCACCGGGCAGGGCATGGACCCGATCCCCGCGCCGGTCGGAGTGACAAAAGACAGCGAACCGGTTGTGACACCCGGATGGTTTTTCCCCAACGTGGACGCCCTGGAAGATTCGACCGCTGCGGTGCACGAATACCTGGGTCTCGCCTGGGCAAAACTGAGGGGGCAGATCTGACTGGATACTGGATAGGGGAGGCGTCTTCGCTGAGATCGTGCCTCGGAATTTGATCGTTGATTGCCCACTCAAAAGCTGGTAAAGAGGGGGCGGTGAATGTCGGATACGGGTGCTCATGATCAAGGGTTCGTCGGCACACGGAAATTCACCTGTTTGAACCGGAGCGTGGAGACAGTATTCTTATGGTAATAATGACGGACATGCCTGATCAAGCGAGGACCATCACCCTGAAAAAATTAGCGAAGTTTCTGATCCTTGTCCTTTTTCTGGCTGGGGCGGCCTGTCTCTTTCGGTTTACGGCGGTGAAGGATCTTGCCACGCCCGATTTTCTGGGCCGCATCTTGAATGCGATGGGGGGATGGGCGCCTGTTTTATTCATCCTTATCGAGGCCGTGGCCATCTCCCTTTTTGTCCCGGCGAGCATCCCGATCCTCCTGGGGGCCGGGCTCTTCGGGGCCTACTGGGGCTTTCTCTGCGGATGGCTGGGCGCTGTGGCGGGTGCCAGTATGGCCTTTTTTGTGGGGAGGACCTTGGGGCGGGATTTTGTCGCCTCCATTATTGGAGACCGGTTGAACAGGTATGACAACGCCCTCGAGAGAAACGGATTTACTACGGTGCTGTATCTGCGTCTCCTCAATTCCCCCTTCACTCCGTTGAACTACGGCCTGAGTCTGACAAAGGTCCATTTTCGAGATTTTTTCTTCGGGACCGGCTTGGGCGTCACCGCCTCTATTTTCGTCCTCACCTTTATGGGCGGGACGCTGAAAACGGTTTGGGTTTCCGGGAACTGGAAAGATCTGGTCTCCCTGGAAGCCGGTTTTGCCATGGCGGTTTTTGTCTTGTCATTTTTTATTCCGATGATTCTCAAGCGGTTACGGGGATCGACGTCAGGTCTCAACACACATTGAAAGGAGCTTGACCAGAATATGATATCAGAACTGGACGCCTTGTGCGTCAATACCATTCGAATGCTCTCGGCGGACGGGGTAGAAAAGGCCCGTTCGGGACACCCCGGCATGCCGATGGGCGCGGCCCCGATGGCCTATGTCTTGTGGACCCGTTTTCTAAGGCACAACCCCCGTAATCCCCGATGGCCTGGCAGGGACCGGTTTGTCCTCTCTGCAGGGCATGGTTCTATGCTCCTCTACAGTCTCCTTCATCTTACGGGTTATGATCTCTCTTTGGACGATCTCAAGGAATTCCGGCAGTGGGGCAGCCGGACCCCGGGCCACCCCGAATATCCCCTCACTCCCGGTGTAGAGATAACGACCGGCCCCCTGGGCCAGGGGTTTGCCGCCGGCGTGGGCATGGCTATTGCGGAGCGCTCCCTGGCCGCCCGCTTCAACCGACCGGGATTTCCGGTTGTCGACCACTTCACCTACGGCATCGTCAGCGACGGAGACCTCATGGAAGGGATCAGCCACGAGGCGGCCTCTCTGGCAGGCCATCTTGGGCTCGGAAAATTGATATATCTCTACGATGACAACCATATCTCCATCGAGGGACCCACGGAGATTGCCTTTACCGAGGCGCGCGATCTTCGGTTCGAGGCCTATGGCTGGCACGTTCAGCGGGTGGCGGACGGAAACGACCTGGACGCCATTGAGGCGGCCATTGCAGCCGCTCAGCGTGTGACCGACCGTCCGTCGTTCATTGCCGTCAGGACCCATATCGGTTACGGGAGTCCCAACAAGGCGGACAAGGCCTCTGCCCATGGGGAGCCGTTGGGCGCCCAGGAGCTTCTCCGGACCAAGGAAAACCTCGGCTGGCCCGCTGAACCGGCCTTCCTGGTTCCGGGTGAGGTGCGGGATCGCTTTCGGTCCGCGATGGAAACGGGGGCCCAAAACGAGGAACTGTGGAAAGAAGGATTGCGTTCATACGCCAAGGCATTCCCGGATCTGGCAACGAAATGGGATGGGTGCATAAACGGGATGCTTCCAGAGGCCTGGGACAGGGAAATCCCTATTTTCCCCGCAGACCCGAAGGGGATGGCCACGCGGGTCGCCTCGGGCAAGGTACTGAATGCCATTGCACGCAATGTCCCCAGCCTGATCGGAGGATCTGCGGACCTGGCCCCTTCCAACAAGACGGAGATAGGAGGCGAAACCGATTTTCAGGCGAATGCCTACGGGGGCCGCAATCTGAGGTTCGGCGTCAGGGAGCACGGGATGGGGGCCATCCTGAACGGCATGGCCCTTCACGGAGGCGTCATTCCCTATGGAGGGACATTTCTGATTTTTTCCGACTACATGCGGCCGGCTATTCGGCTGGCGGCCCTGATGGGGCTCAAGGTCATCTACGTCTTTACCCACGACAGCATCGGCCTAGGGGAGGACGGGCCGACCCACCAGCCGGTGGAGCAGTTGGTCGCCCTCAGGGCGATTCCGGGACTGACGGTGATCCGTCCCTGCGACAGCAATGAAACCGCCGAGGCCTGGAAGACGGCCCTTCAGTTGACCGGACCGGTCGCCCTTGCCCTCACCCGGCAGGACCTGCCGGTGCTGGATCGCTCTCTCTATGCCGGGGCCGACAACCTGACCCGGGGCGCCTACATATTGAAAGATGCCCCCGACGGCATTCCGGACATCATCCTGATCGCCACGGGGTCCGAGGTCCACATCGCCCTTCAAGCGGCCGAACGCCTGGCCGGAACGGGCAAGAAGGTCCGGGTCGTGAGCATGCCCTCCTGGGAGCTGTTCGACGGCCAGGACGATGCGTATCGTCGTCGAGTCCTTCCCCCTGACACCAAGGCCCGGATCGCCGTCGAGGCAGGGGTCACCCAGGGGTGGAGCCGTTATGTGGGGGATTCGGGCGCCGTCATCGGCCTGAACCGGTTCGGGGCATCGGCCCCGGGCGCGGTTTTGTACAAGGAATTCGGATTTACCCCCGATCACGTGGTTGAAACGGCCCTGTCCCTGGTCGGCAAGATGTGAATCCGCATCTCCCCCCGCTCTCGGCATTCGGCCATTTCCCTTTTCTGCTGCAGGGACAGGTTGCGCAGGCCCAGGGGTCCTCTGACCTTCAAGGATCGATGACCTTGACAAGCCGAAGAGGGTGTTTATTTTTCCGGAATATATTTTAAGATAATCATATCAGATGGTTATATAATTTTTTGCGCAACTTCTCAATCGGTTCGAATACGCGCACTACGACGATGCGTAAGATGGATTGAAAGAGATACGCATGACATAGTGGAGTTTAGGCGCAAGCCTTTTTATAAAAGCCTGACGGATAACTTCCACTCAAACTTATTGAGAAATTACATGTATCCCTTACGGGAAAAGGGTCCGAAACATCAGGCGGCGGGAGAGTTGGAACCATCCCGACGCGATCAGAAGGAGAAGGACGGATGGATATACAGGAAATCACGCGAAGGGTTGAAAAAGAGAGCCTGATGGTCAGGCAGGTCATGGCAGGGATCGAGAGGGTGATTGTGGGCCAGCGAAGCCTCATCGAACGGATGCTGATCGGGCTCTTATGCGATGGCCATCTGCTGCTCGAGGGTCTTCCGGGGCTGGCCAAGACCACGGCCGTCAAGACCATGGCCGCCTCCATTCGGACCACATTTCAAAGGATCCAGTTCACCCCCGACCTTCTTCCCGCCGATATATTGGGGACCCAGTTCTACCGGCCGGATACCTGCGGCTTCGAGATTCGAAAGGGGCCTGTCTTTCACAACATCATTCTGGCGGACGAAATCAACCGGGCCCCGGCCAAGGTCCAGAGCGCGCTTTTGGAGGCAATGCAGGAGCGGCAGATCACCATCGGGGAGACCACCTTTCCCCTTGCCCGCCCTTTTCTGGTCCTGGCCACACAGAACCCGATTGAACAGGAGGGGACGTATCCCCTCCCCGAGGCCCAGATCGATCGGTTCATGCTGAAGATCAAGGTGGACTATCCATCGGCAGAGGAAGAAAAGGAGATCATGGCGAGGGTCTATGCAGGGTTGGACGAGGAGGTGGAAGGGGTAGTAGACGTGGAGCAGCTTCATTCCGCCCAGGAGACCATGAAACAGATCCATATGGAGGACCGAATCATGGATTACATTGTGCGACTGGCCGCTGCCACCCGCCGACCGGAACAGTTCGGCCTCGATATCGCTCCCATGATCAGCTACGGGGCCTCCCCCAGGGCCTCCATCTGGCTCGGCATGGCCGCTCGCGCCCATGCATTCTTGAGCGGCCGCGGCTATGTGACGCCTCAGGACGTCAAGTCGATGGCCCCGGACGTCCTGCGCCACCGAATCATTCTCAGCTACGAGGCAGAGGCCGAAGAGAAGTGTGCCGACGATCTGATAAAGATCGTGTTAGACCGGATTGAGGTCCCCTGATATGCTTTCAGAGGCGGTGTTCAAAAAGATCCAGCGGTTCCACTTTACCACAAAGCGCAGGGCCAACGATCTCTTTGCAGGCCAGTATGAGAGTGCATACAAGGGTCGAGGGATGGAGTTTGCCGAGGTCAGGGAATATGAGATCGGCGATGATATTCGGACTATCGACTGGAATGTATCCGCACGGTTCGGCCACCCCTTTGTCAAGGTTTTTCATGAAGAGCGGGAACTGACCGTTATCCTCATCCTGGATCTCTCCGGGTCCCATCTGTTTGGAACAAGAGCGAAATTCAAGCGGGAGCTGCTGGCCGAGGTGGCAGGGATGCTGGCCTTTTTAGCCATTCGGACCAACGATAAGGTCGGGGCCATCCTGTTTAGTTCCGGGGTGGAGAAATATATTCCTCCCAAGAAGGGGGCGTCTCATGTTTGGCGCCTGATTAAAGAAATCTTTACCTATGAACCCAGGGACCCGAAGACTGACATCGACGCGGTCCTCACCTATCTGAACCGGGTGGCCAAGCGCCACTCGATTGTCTTTCTCATATCCGATTGCATGGACACCGGCTTCGAGAAGGCCCTGAGACTCACGGCTCGAAAACACGATCTGACCATCATTCGAGTGACGGATCCCGCCGAAGAGGTCCTTCCCGAGGTGGGTCTGATAACCCTCAAAGACCCTGAAACCGGCGAGATTGCCCTGTTGGACACCCGCAGCAAACGCCTCAGGGAAAGGTGGCGGGCCTACCGCGCCCAGCAGCGGGCGTATTTGACCGACCTCCTGAGGCGGGCGGGGGTCGATTATGTGGAGCTGACCACCGACGGCCCGGTGGTGGAACCCCTGACCCGGCTCTTTGAGATGAGGAGACGGCGACAATGAGGGGGGCAAGAGGCGCCTGTTTGAAGGTTATGGTCCTGGTCTCTTTTCTTCTCTGGCCCCATGCGGTTTGGGCTGGCGAATCGGACCGCCCCGAGACCCGGTTAAAGGCACGCTTTGTTCCTGATTCGACCCAGGTGGGGAGCATGGTCGAACTCGCACTCGCTCACCGCCTCCCGAAAGGGGGTCAACTTCCCGAAAAGCTGGTGATCCAGGGACTGGAGGGCCTTGGGGTGGAGGGCATTCAGAAGAATGGCCAGGAGATTCGCGTACGGATACTGGCGGATCGTCTCGGCGAGCTTAAGACGGGGTCCCTCTCCCTGGCCTTTCTGACCCCTGAAGGGAAGACGGAATCTCTGCGAACCGACCCGGTTTCCCTGACGGTCCTGTCAAACCTTGGGGAACGGCCTGAAGAGGCCCAGATCAAACCGATCGCCGGGATTATCCCCACCCGGTCCGGCCTCATAAAGCCGCTGCAATGGGGTCTTCTGGCCGTGATAGTCTGTGCGGCAGGGGTTGTTCTGTTTCTGTGGCTGAGAAGACGCCGTAACAGGGAAGGCCTCCATCGGGTGCAGGTACCCCCGCACGTCGCGGCAGAACAGGAGATCCATGAACTGGCGTCTCAGAACATTTTTGAAAAAGGCCAGATCAAGGAATTTTACTTTCGGTTTTCTGAAATCTTGAGACGCTATCTGGAAGCCCTCAGGGGGTTTCCTGCCGCGGAGTATACCACGCAGGAGATCGCCCTGTCGATTCAGGCCCCCGAGGACCGGCAGATCCTCCCCCTGCTGCACGACGCGGACCTGGTCAAATTTGCGGATCTCAACCCGACGTCCGCCAAAAAAAGCGATGAGATTGAGCAGGCCCTTGCCTATATTCGGAAGACCGGATCTGCCGTTGAGAGGGATCATGAAGCGCACAAGGTCCAGGGTCGCGGCATCAAATTTGGCAGGCGGCCAACCATTCAGGCCGAGGAGTCGGGCCTATGATGTTTCGGTTTGCCTACCCGATCGTGCTTTTCCTCCTGATGGCCGTAGCCGCAGGGATGGTCTTTGCATTCTGGCGGCGGCCGGCTGCCATCACCTACTCCATGACCTCCAGAATGGTCGGCATGGCCGGAACGCGCAGCCGGATTCTGGTGAGACTCCCCATGGTTCTGAGGGGGTGCATCCTGGCCCTCCTGGTCCTCACCGCAGCCCGGCCCCAGCTCTACAACGTATCGCGGGATGTCCGGTCGCCGGGCGTGGACATCATGCTCTGCCTGGATACCTCAGGGTCCATGGAGGCCCTTGACTTCAAACTGGGGGATGAACCGGTCACTCGGCTGACCGCTGTCAAAAAGGTGGTCAGCGATTTTATCAAAAAGAGGGAAACCGATCGAATCGGGCTGGTGGTTTTTGGCGACGAGGCCTTCACCCAGTCGCCCCTTACGATTGACAAGGGCCTCCTGCTGGGACTGGTGGAAAAGATGGAGATCGGGATGGCCGGCGATAGAACGGCCATCGGGTCGGCCGTCGCCATCGGCGGAAAGCGGTTGAAGGACCTGAAGGCCAAGTCCAAGATCCTCATCGTCCTGACGGACGGCCGCAGCAATGCGGGGGAGATATCGCCCCTGGCGGCGGCGGAGGCGGTCCGGGCAATGGGGGTCAAGATTTATACGATCGGAGTGGGCGGAAAGGGACCCGCGCCCTTTCGAGTAAAGACCCCTTTCGGGACCCGCCTGGTGCATCAGCAAGTGGACTTGGACGAAGAGACGCTGAAAAAGGTGGCCGAAACCGGAGAGGGGAAGTATTTCCGTGCCGCCGACAGTCGGGAACTGTCGAAGATCTACGATATGATTGACCGGGCCGAAAAGACGGACGTCAAGGTCAAGGAGTTCTTTCATTTCAAGGAACTCTATGCCTGGCTCCTTGTCCCCGCACTCCTCCTGTTCGGTCTGGAGATTTTGCTCAACACCTGGATTCTGAGGGTGATTCCATGAACCTTGCGCACCCATGGATCCTCCATTTTCTATGGCTGGCGCCGCTCATGGCCCTCCTCTTTATCGTCCATAACCGGCAGAAGACGCGGGCCATGGAACGGTTTGCCGAACCGGAACTCCTAAAGCGGTTGACAGGAGACGTTCGAAGGGGAAGGCGGGTCCTTCGGTCCGCATGCCTGTTGGCCGCCCTCATCCTCATGATCCTGGCCCTGGCCGGACCGCGGTGGGGAAGCCACTACCAGGAGGTCAGTCAGAGGGGGGTAGATATTCTGATTGTCCTGGATGTCTCTCGAAGCATGCTGGTGGAAGATGTGGAACCGAACCGGCTGGAAAGGGCCAAGCGGGAGATCTCGGACTTCATCAGCGTCGTTCAGGGCGACCGGCTGGGACTGGTGGCATTTGCAGGGGCAGCCTTTACCCAGTGTCCCCTCACCCTGGACTATGGCGCCCTGGCTATGTTTTTGACCTCCCTGGGCCCGACGATGGTGCCGGTGCCGGGGACCGACCTGGGTGCGGCGCTTCAGACCGCCATCTCTTCGTTCGATGCTGCATCCGAGACCGACAAGGTCATCCTCCTGATCACCGACGGCGAGGACAACGAAGACCGGGGACTTCAGGCGGCCCGTGAGGCGGCCAAAAAAGGGATCAAGATCTTTGTCTTTGGGATCGGGGACCCATCCGGGGGCCCCATCCCCTCGGATGACGGAAAGGGCGGTTTCAAAAAGGACGCCGAGGGACAACTGGTCCTGTCCAAGCTGAATGAAGAGGGACTGAAGGAGATCGCCTCGGCGACCGGTGGGACCTATGTACGGTCGGTGGCAGGGGACCTGGATCTGGATGTCCTTTATTTCGAAGGGATCAAACAGAGGACGGAGGCCGCCCAACTGAAGAGCGGAAAGATAAAGGTCTATGAGGAACGCTTTCCCCTCTTCGTGCTGGCCGCCTGTGTCCTGCTCCTCCTCGAGGGCCTGATTCGCGAGGTGGGAAAGGAGCGTACCTGAATGGGGAATACGGAACGCGGAAGGCGGAATACGGCAGGGGGAAAGAGACGCTGGATGCTTGTGGTTGCGTGGGCCGGACTATTCTTTGGCTCCTCGGCACATGGGGCAGAGGACCCGGATGCGCTGTACAAAGAGGGTCGGTTTGCCGAGGCGCAAAAGATCTATGCCCAATCGGACATGAATCAGCCCAAGGACCTGCGGTATCGCTACAACCGGGGATGCGCCGATTATCAGGCTGGCGACTACAAGGGGGCCACGGCTGCATTTTCCAGCGTTTTGCGAAGGGCTGAAAACAAGGAGATTCGTTTCAGAGCCACCTACAATCTGGGCAATGCCGCCTTCACCCAGGGCGACGCAGCCTCTGCAGCCGAGTATTACCGGCAGGCCATTCGAATCGATCCAAACCAGGCGGATGCGCGTCACAATCTGGAACTCGCCCTCAGGAAATTGGAGGCCCAGAAAAAGGAAAAAGAGGAGAAAGAGACGTCCTCCGGCAGAGAAGGGGAGGGGAAGGAGTCCCAGGAAGAGAGGGAAAAGGAACCGGATAAGGCCCAGGAAAAACCCGCGTCGGCGGATGCGTCCAAAACGGATGGCGATTCGAAAAAGGACGCGGACCAAAAAGGCGCTGAAGACGAATCTGAACAAGCGAAACAGCAGGAGGACGAGGGGCAACGGTCCGAGCAGGGCCAGGAACAGAAGGCCGACAGCGGCGCCCCCCAGGACCTGTCAGGAGACTTGAAGCCCCGCGAGGCCTTGCCTGAACCGTCCGAAGATCCGGACGGCGGTTCTGCGTCCGTGTCATCCATGGACCGTAAGAAGGCGGAAGCCCTTCTGGACAATGTAACCGAGGATCGTTCCAAGCTCCTGCAGCTTCAAATGCCGGAAGGGGGTCGCCGTGGGCCCATGTCGGGAAAGGATTGGTAGGATGAGAAAGCTTGCCCTGTTGGTGGCGTTTTTCTTGGCAGTTCCGGTGTTATCGAAGGCCTACGCGGACGTCTCGGTTTCACTGACGCTGGACCGCCAGGAGGCGACGCTCTCCGATTCCATACGAATGGTTGTCGGTGTGTCCGGCGCCAAGCGATGCGACGCGCCGCCCGTCATCGACGGGCTGGATCGGTTTCGAGTGACCCAGGGCGGAAGTTCGAGCCGGGTGGAGATCATCAACGGAACCATCCGTTCAGGGGTCGACTATACCTATTATCTCACGCCGTCTCAGACGGGGACCTTTCAGGTCGGCCCTGCCACGGTCCAGGTGGATGGCAAGGCCTTTCAAAGCAAGACGGCCCAGTTGACCGTTGGCAAGGGCACATCTTCCGACTCTCCGGCCAGGGGACCCATTTTCCTGACAGCCACCCTCTCGTCGAACAAGGCATATGTCGAGGAACAGGTCCTCTACACCCTCAGGTTATATCTGAGGACCCGGGTATCCAATATTTCGCTTCAGCTTCCGGAGCAGGACCATCTGACCTTCCAGCAACTGGACAAGCCCCGGGAGTACCAGGGGGTGCTGGATGGGCACCCCTGCCAGATCGTGGAGGCAACGTATGCCATCATGGTCCTGAAGGAGGGGGATCACGTCATTCAGCCCGCTCGAATGGATATGACCTCCTATGGGTCCGGTCAACAGTCCAGAAGGGGATTTTTTGATGATCCTTTTTTTTCGGATCCCTTTTTCAGAACGGGCCGGCCGGTGAGCGTGTCCAGTGACCCACTTGAGTTGAAGGTTGTGTCCCTTCCCACTCAGGGTAAACCGAAGAATTTCAGCGGGCTCGTGGGAAGCTTCACCATAGCCTCCGAGTTGGCGCCGCCCAAGGTCCGGGCGGGCGAATCCGCCACCCTGACCGTGCAGGTAAGCGGCAGGGGAAACGTCCATCGAATACCGGACCTCAAGCTGCCCTCGATCGATTCAATGAAGATCTATGCAGACCAGCCGGTTTTTGCGGCAGCCCACGACCTCAACGGTCTGGCCGGCGCGAAGACCATGAAATGGGCCATTGTGCCCGAACTGCCGGGCGATTATCAAATTCCCCCGGTGTCTATCAGCTTTTTCGATCCCAAGGCAGGCGAGTATCAGGTCCTCAAAAGCCCGGCGCACTCCCTGGCCGTTATACCCGGAAAGGGAAAAATGATCATGGTAGAGGCCGAAGGAGAAAAAGAGGAGGGGACTCAGCGACTCGAAAAGGAGGAGATTCGAGAGATTGGGCACGATATTCTCCCCCTTCATGCCTCTTTCAAGGACCTGGAAACCAGGTCGTGGGCACGAAACGGGGGCCTGTTTCTCTGGGCTCTCCTCCTCCTGCCGCCGTTTGTCTATGCGTCCACATTTGTGGGCTGGCGGCTTAAACAGCGGTCGCTCCAGACCCTCCCTGCCCAGCGGGCAAAACGGGCGGCCAGGCATCTGATTCGAGAGTGCCGACACTGCGGGGAAACCGATCCGGAAGGCC
This sequence comes from uncultured Desulfobacteraceae bacterium, assembly GCA_964384085.1. GTDB lineage: Bacteria > Desulfobacterota > DSM-4660 > Desulfatiglandales > Desulfatiglandaceae > AUK324. Next base: position 10,341 of record CAYLJZ010000007.1, on the reverse strand, counting down.
TCAGCCGAATGGTGAGGGAGTATTTTAACGACCGTTTCGGTCTGACCCTGGCCTCCCTCACGCCTGAGGATGCGGCCGGTATTTTGACGTCGAAAGGGGTGCGCAAGGAAACGGCTGGAAATCTGCGGGACGCCATGGGAAGGATCGAAAACGCTATCTATGCCGGCAAGGGCCAGGTAGCGCACGGCATCGGCCAGGAGCTCACCGGAATCGTTCGGGAAATCGAGAGGGAGATTCGGTGAGAAAAAGGATCTGGTTGACCATAGCTGTTCTGGCGGCCTGGCTTTCGGTCCTGTCAGTCGCCTCGGGCGAAACCGGCCGGGAAGAGACGTTTTACAAGGCAAACCAGGCGTATGGAGAGGGCCGTTTTCAGGAGGCGATCGAGGGCTATCTCCGTCTCATCCGCTCGGGGAATGACGGGGGTGCGGTCTACTACAACCTGGGGAACGCCTATCTCAAGTCCGACCAGCTCGGCCGGGCCATCTGGGCCTATGAACGGGCCCTATTACGGATACCGAGGGACCCGGATCTCCGCTTCAATCTCTCCCATGCCCGGGACCAGACCCGGGACGCCATCGGAGACCTTCGGGGCGCCATCGAGACGGCATTTTTCTGGCTGAGGTCATTCAGCCTCGGCGAGCTGTTCGCGGCCTTTGCCCTTCTGAACCTTCTTTTCTGGTCGCTTCTCCTCATTCGTCTTTTCAACCGGTCGGAATGGCTCTTTTATCTCCTCCTCCTGGCCACCTCGCTCTGGTTTGTCGCAGGCCTCTCTTTCGGACTGAAATATTACCGGATCACCAGCGACGACCGGGCAGTCGTGCTGCAGAAAGAGGTCGATATCCTGGCCGGACCCGACACGGCCGATACCGTCCTTTTCAAGCTCCATGAGGGAACGCTGGTCCACCAGGAACGATCAGAGGATGGATGGTCCCTGATCCGGGTGTCGGATAAGAACCGGGGTTGGGTCACAGCAGGGGCGATTGGCCGAATCTCTGGTGATGCGCCCATACCAGAATTGAAAATACGATAACAATCGTTTATTGTGAAAAGAGACTCAAAACCATGGCGCCACTCAACCCTGAACCTCTGAACCTTGAACGTATTGCCACGCCAAAAACACGCATCTGAGGGGTCGCCGTCCATGCTATGAAAAAGGAGATTGTACTCGACGAGGCGGCCCAGAATCTCTTCAAGGCCCTGGGCGGCATCGATACATCGGCCCGTGTCATCGCCAGCGGTCGCGACGGGGGGGACCTTTCCTTCGCACTGGGTGCGACGCCCTCGATGCCCGACTGGAACGGGTGACGGATTTTCTCGATGAAATCGAACCTGACGGCGAGGACCCAAGGGTCGAGAAAGAGGTCCTGGGGAGTATGCGTGAGCGGCTGGACCAGGTCCCGGATGAGGTCTTTGACCGTTTGAGCATTGAAGATTCCGTGGACAAGGGCCAGCCTGGCAAAGAGGATTCGAGGGGACGAAGGCTCCACGAGAAACTCCGGGGAATGGTCTCTTTCTTCAAGCACCGGTTCGGGACCCGTCGAAAGATGCGCCAGATGATTCACCATTCGGTGGACTTCGATGCCAGCGACTATGAAACCATTGCCGAGGATTTCGGCATTACGGCCGAAGATGCGAGGACCCTCATAGATCTTTTCAAGAGCTGCTTCGATGAGAAGGGGTATTTTCTGAGGCCTGCATTTTTAACCGGAGCCGCCGCATTACCCTGGCAGGAAATGCGAATCCCTTCCTGTTCCGCAGCGGCGGCAACCAGGGCAACGGTCTCACTCGCCAGCTTTAAAGGGTCTGTGGGTATTCGCGTCGGCTTTCTGTCGCGGCAATAGTTGAGCATGTCCAGGCTGAGCCTGCTGATCCGTTCAATCCCGTTTTCGACAGTCCCCCAGCCCTCCTTCACCAGTTGGTCGTCTTTCCGCTTCAGGCCCACGTTCAGCATGTAGGAACCGCCCTTGAGTCCATTGAGGACATTTTTGATGCAGTGGGTGATCCCGGCAACGGTTTCCCCCACTGTGGCGAGGCGTTCCTGCTCCATCAACTGCCGACGCAACCGGTTTTCCTCTGTGACATCCCTGCTGATGCCCACCGTCCCCAATACGCGGCCCTCGCTGTTTCTCAACTGTGACAGGGAAAGACTGATCTCCACCTCGTTGCCGGACTTTGACATGAGCGTCGCAGGGAAATTATTGACCGCGCCGCGTGTTTTCACCTCGGTCATGAGCTTTTTGCGCTCATCCGGCGCCTTCCACAATCTGTCAATGCCGGCGCCGATGATTTCATCCCGACTGTAGCCCAGCAGTCGCTCCCCTGCCGGATTGAAGGTGACGACGCGGCCCTTGAGATCAGTCGTGATGATCATGTCAGAGGAATTGGCCAGAATGTTTTCCAAATATTCTTTATTCTGCCGCACCGCTTCCTGAAGATCGATTTCCTCTGTCATATCCCTCGCCATAATGGCGAACGACACCATCTCCCCCTGGTCGTTCAGAATGGGGAAGCGGACCGTGTGAAAGTGAAAGGTCTGTCCATTGACCCGCATTTTCTCATTAAAAAAGAGGGTCCGTTTCTGGTCAAGGACCTGCTGATCGTGGGCCGCCATGGCCCTGGCCAGAGGCGCCTTGAATATCTCTGCATCGGTCTTGCCGATCACCGCTTCCGTGGGCATCCCGATGTAGTGAACTGTGGCAGGATTGACATACAGATAGCGGCCTTCAAGGTCCTTGATGCAGATAATATCCTGGGCTGACTCCAAGAACTGATGAAGTTTCTGCTCGCCTTCTCGCTGCACCTGCTGTTTCTCTGTCTCAATCTGGACCAGGTCCCACAGCAGGCGGGCCCCTCGGTGGTCGATGGAGCTGATATCCAGGGGCTTGGTGCGAATGAGCTCTGCCCGGACCTCGTTGGATCCTGTCAGTTCAATGAGGAGATTTAAGCCAGGGATGTCATACAACTTCTTGAAATCAATGGTCGTGAATATCCCCATCCGCTGGGCACGGGAGATGCCCGGGGCAGTGGGGATTCGATCGGCAACGCCCACAATCTCCATGTTCAACCGCTTCAGTCGCTCCTGACTCAAAAGGATCAGGAGGTCGTCACAGGCCTTGCCGCCACCGATGATGGCCGCCTTGAGAGGGACCCGCGACTGGGCCCCTCTTCGAATCAAGGGAGGAGTATTTACCTCCTGGGTTGAATCTCTATCCTGATCCATTTCTTTGCGTCCCCTTATCCAACGATCCAGGCGCCGCGAGGTCTGGCGTAATCCTGAAAAATCTCCTTGGTCTTTTCCCGGCGGTCCACCAGGTAGAGGAGATTCCCCTTGGCCTTCAAGGCCGCCTTCATCTCCTCCATTCGTCCCCTGTCGCAGTCGAACACCCTTATGTAGACATGTCTGGAACTTCCAGGGCTCGCCGTGGAACTCATGATGCTGCCCACGCGACACCCATAGCTGCGAAGCACATCCGCCACCTCCTTAATGGAGCCTGACCGGTCTTCCAGCAGAAAGCCAAGCTGGATGCCCTTTTCGCGGACGCCCGTCAAGGAAACCAGCACTCGAAAAATATCCGACTGGGTGATCATGCCCACCAATTTACCATCGGCGTCCACCACCGGCGCCCGCGACAGCTTATTCTCCAGGAGAACTTCGGCGGCCTCCTCAACCGTGTAGTCAACAGGAATGGTGATCGGGTCTTTGGTCATAATATCCCGGACCTTTATTTTGGAGATCAGGTACAACAGTTCGTGAATATCCAGAGTATTGGCATCGGAGGCTGACGCCCTTTTCAGGTCCCTGTCCGTCACTATGCCTACCATCTTTCCGTTTTTCATAACCGGCAGCCCTCTGAAATGATGTTGTTTCATAAGACTGAAAGCGTCCGACATAGAGTCGTTTACATCGACCGTGATGACCTCTTTGCTCATCCAGTTTTTGACTAACATGGTTATGCCTCCTTTCTTGAATGAGTTCATGTCAATGACTTCGTGGTATGTTGTCTACTTTATATCCTAACGAGGTACAACCACAACCAAAAAATATCTCAAACAAAGACACCTCAGTGAAATGACAGCAATAAAGGTTTCACAGAAAAGCCACAAAGAGCTAGGTCCTCTTGCTTTCCGCGACAGAAAACCAGGGAAGCTCACCCTGCTGGACACAAGGTCCAAGGGTTTCGGTTCCGGCCGGAATGCCGCCCCCCGCAACAGAGGGGTTTGCGCTGTACTTAACCATTTGGAATGATTAAGGTTTGTGGGATGCCCAAAACAATTTCACCCCACTTTTTCCCGTCGATTTCCATGGTTTTTAAACGAATGCCCAATTTTGCAGTGATCTATATTGATGCAGTATATACTATTATTTATTATATTTAGTTTGTATTGTCTGACTGAAAAAACGGTACAGCGCAAATCCCTCCAACAACTCGGGCTTTGACGATCCCAAAGAAAGGTGTTAAAATGGATTTTAATTGTTTTCGAGCCGCCCAAGGGGCTCAGAACCACTTGCTTCATTGAAAAGGACAGCACAGAATGAGCGAATGCGATATGCTCCTCCCCTCTGAAATCGTGGAAGGGCTCACTACAGATATTTTCGGAAAGAAAGAGATCGTCCACTTCGAAGAAACAGACTCTACCAATGCCAGGGCCAGGGATCTGGCTGAGAAGGGGGCGCCCGAGGGGACCCTTGTGATCGCCGAAAGTCAGACTCGAGGAAGGGGAAGGAAGGGAAGAACCTGGTTTTCCCCCTCCGGCGCCGGCATTTACGCCTCCCTCATCCTGAGACCGGCCATTCCGGCCAGCGAGGCAACGAGGATAACCTTTCTGACCGCGGTTGCTGCGGCCGAGACGCTGCTCCATTCCACAGACCAGGATGTGAGGATCAAGTGGCCCAACGATATCCTTATCAACGGGAAGAAGGTTGCCGGCATTCTGACGGAAATCAGCGCAGAAAAAGGGGCTGTGGATTACGCCGTAGTGGGCCTCGGGATGAATGTCAACACCCCGGCCTTTCCGAATGATATCGAAGAGACGGCTACCTCCATTCTGATCGAAACAGGGAAACGGTTTTCCAGAGCCGGTCTCCTCAGAGAATACCTGAGGCGGCAGGAGGCATGCCTCAGATGGTTGCGGTCATCCGGGTTTAAGCCGATTCTGGACCGATGGAAAGAACTCGCAGACAGTATCGGCCGGGAGGTCAGGGTCGAGATGATGGATAAAACCTATGTCGGATGGGTTGAAGATATTGATCCGGAAGGCATTCTGATTCTCAAAGACAGAGAAGGGGTATCTCACCGGATAGTGTCGGGCGATGTCGCTCTCCTGTGAGTCAACTGCATGAAACAAAAGGGGTTATCGCCTCGGGGAATGATTTATGCGTCGGTCTTTGGCGCGGTGACCGCGGCAGGGGCCTATATGATGATCCCCGTGCCTCCGGTGCCCATTACCCTTCAGACCTTTTTTCTGTATCTGGCCGCGGCGCTTCTGGGCGCCCGGCTGGGGGCATTGAGCCAGGTAGTGTACCTCCTGATCGGGATGATTGGGCTTCCGGTGTTCGCCGGCGGCAAGGGAGGTATGGGGGTCTTGCTCGGCCCTACCGGCGGTTATCTTCTCGGGTTTGTTGCCGGGGCCTATGTCATCGGGAGACTGGTGGACCTGAAAAAGGACCCGGGGCCTGTCTGGTTCGCGTTCGCGATGAGTTCAGGCACGGTCGTGATTTACATCCTCGGCGTGGTGCAACTGATACTGATTGCAAGGTTTTCCATGAACCAGGCCATTACCGTAGGGGTCTTCCCCTTTCTGATCGGGGACGCCCTCAAAATCGGGGGCGCCGTCCTTATTGCGGTTAAATTAAAGAGTCGGTTAGGGGCCGATGAACTGAGGGGTATGCGGGGGTAGGTTGCAGGCGCGTTTCGAGATCGATCCTCTTGGTATTTTTTCCGTGAGAATGGGTTTCGAGGTTCATCCTTCAAGGTTCTGGGTTGGGGAAAGAAAACCCAGGCAGAACGATCGACCAACTGATTGAAATCATACTCATCCCCGAAGGTGACAAGCCCTCCGTCATACCCAGTTGGGATAAGAAGGTGCCATGAAACAAATTCTATTAGACTTACTGATCTGCCCTGCCTGCCTTCCGAATGAAAAAATCCTCGACGGCACGATTTTCGAAAAGGAGGGAGACGATATTCTGGAGGGTTCGTTAGTGTGCCCGCGATGCGGCCGTGCCTACCCGATTCGAAAGGGGATAGCATTTCTGGACCCGGCACATGTGGAACAGGGGGGAAAATCCGGCTCCAAATATGAGACCGCCCCGGTCCTTTCGTCCTATCTGTGGAGCCATTACGGGGATATTCTGGGTGATCCGGAGGCGACCTCTGCCTATCGCGAGTGGGCGGACCTGATGCGACCCCATGCCGGAATGGCCCTTGACGCAGGATCGGCTGTAGGGCGTTTTACCTTTGAAATGAGTCTCAAGAGCGACTTTGTCATCGGCGTGGACAATTCTACGGCCTTTATTGGATGCGCCAGGGAGTTGATGATGAATCGGCGCATGAAAATTGAGTTGAATGAGGAGGGGCTGCTTCAAAGGGAACACACCCTGACTCTCCCTGACGGCTGGAACAGCCGCAAGATTGAATTTATTGTGGCAGACGCCCAGGCCCTTCCGTTTCCATCCGGTACGTTTTCGTTCCTTGCCTCCCTGAATCTGGTCGACAAGGTCCCGGCCCCGCTCCGCCATATGAAAGAGATCCATCGTCTGGCCAGGGAACGGAATGCCCAGTTCCTCTTCTCCGATCCTTTCTCCTGGTCCGTAGAGGCAGCGGTTCCGGAAAACTGGCTGGGCGGGACGGACAAAGGACCTTTTTCCGGAAGGGGGATTGAAAATATCATAGCGCTTCTTAAAAATGATAGAAACGGGTGGTCCCCTCCATGGAAGATAGAAAACCAGGGGCAGATCTGGTGGAAAATACGGACCCATTCCAATCACTTCGAACTGATTCGAAGCTGTTTTGTGAAGGCAGTCAGGTGAAAGTGAAACGAGATACCCGTTGAACCAGAGCGAATCGCAGCGAATGGCCCAACGATTTAGCCGTCGTGTGCATGCCTGGGCCAGGAAAAACGGCATCATTTTCCTGATTCGTCTTTCCAGTCGTCCCCGAAAGCGGGGCCTGAAGCGAGAGTTAGCGCCGCAATGATTAACAACGCGCGAAGAATCTTCATGACTTCCTCCTGTGAATAAGGATGACAGATTGTATATAAACAAACCGTGACCGCCGGCCGGATGGCGCACAACATGGCCTGGTCGCCTCCGCAGGTTGGTTATGGCAAATGCTCCGGACCGGCAGAACGCCCATACGAGGGGTTGGCAGACCCCTTTATGTACGGCAGGCTTTCTTGGTTGAGTCACAGGCGTCAGGGGGGGTCTGTTCCGCAGCTTCTCTCAGAATATGAAAACCGCCGCGCAGCACAACAATTGCTATGGCAAGACCGATAACCAGATCGGGATAGCGACTGCCCAACGCCCAAACCAGAACGCCCGACACGATAATGCCGACATTGGCAATGACGTCGTTTGTCGAAAATATGAGTGACGCCCGCATGTGCACGCCTCCGCCACGATGTTTCGATAGAAGACGAAGACAGGCGATATTGGCAAACAATGCCATCATACCGACGCCCATCATAAGGCCGCTCATCGGCTCACTGCCAAGGATGAATCGCCTGAGAACGTCAGCCAGAACCAACAGCGCGAGAAGTATCTGGGTATAACCGCTTAATTTTGCAGACGAGGTTTTTAGAGAGCTGCTTTTCCCAACCGCGTATAGACTGATTGCATATATGGAAGCATCGGCGAACATGTCTAAGGAATCGGCAATAAGCCCCGTGGATTGGGCCACCAGGCCCAGCGCAAGTTCAAATACGAACATGAACGAATTAATCACAAGCACGATCACGAGCGTTTTCCGCTCCTGCTCGTTTCGCGCCTCCATTTCACAGCCACAATCCGACAATGCGACCTCCTGGGTAATGGGTGAAAGGCACCCAATAGGGGACGTGAGGCACGTCCTCAAATAATCAACAAACCTATTTCGCCAGACGCCAACCCGTTTCCCTTGCGGTTTTCTCTCCTCGCTTGACGGCATAGCTCACCGCTGCAAGCGTCAGGTTTAGCCTCCTTGCCAGCTCTGCCATGGTCATCCCCAGCTCAATAGCACACCCATAACACAACAGATCTCTGGCACCCACCCGATAAGGATGATCAATGGCAGTATAATTGAGAATCTCTTCACTTTATCCCCTCCTAATCATCAGCATAACGGGCTCTTCAGTGGGCACGGTTTTTTGCGATCCGCTGCAAGAGCATGGTTAGGAGCGCTATGTTCGTTCATCGTTTTAAAGCCAGAACTAGAACGCCTGCCCCTATCATGAGAATTCCGGTCCACTCTCTGATCGACGGGCGCTCACCGAGAAAGAGAACCGCGAACACCGCAACGAGCAACAGGCTGAACTTGTCTACGGGGGCAACCTTTGATGCGTCCCCGATCTTCAAGGCTCGAAAGTAGCAGACCCACGACGCGCCTGTTGCCAAACCGGAGAGGACTAAAAAAAGCCATGTTCTTGAGGAAAGATCGAATGGGTCGCTCCACTTTCCTGTGAAATACACGAACGCGGCAAGAACAGCCATGATGACCACAGTACGAATCAGCGTCGCAAGATCAGAATCCACCCCTTCAAGCCCGATCTTCGCAAAAATGGCCGTAAGCGCTGCGAATACAGCAGACAACAACGCCCAGACAAACCAGTTTGATGTCATTGTCACGGTCGAATACCTCCTAACGACAGGGTCTGCTGGGAAGCGGGACGTTATGTTGCGAGTCTGATTATGTTGTGTGATTGGGGAGGTGTTTGGGGGGGTGATATCCCGCCGACCCCGCCCCAAGGATTGATAAATCCGTACCCCGCCTGCCCAGGCCGGCACTGCCAACCGGTCAGATTGCCCGTGGCAGCAGCATACCAGTGGAACGTGACATATATAGCTTGCACGTAAGCATTAACAGTGATACATCCCATGTGACCTGGCTAGGAACACGTGTTTGTAACGGTGATTATTATGTTGTGAGTGTTTTTTACAATTTTGTAGAACATGCTCTAACCGGTTGATATGAGTAGTATTTTACGCTTAACCTTATTTTCAAAGAAATCCTTTTCTTTTCAATAGGTTAAGAGGGCTCGCAACATAAGGGACGCTCTTTAATAATTCACTAACTTATGCGCCAAGTTAGTAATAGGAATTTTTTGCGCTGCACTCTCCCCTCTCCACTGAAAAGCCGTCGCGACTAATCTCATCTCAAGTTTATTGGCATAGAGGGCCGCATCAGATATGCCCAATTTCAATTAGATTCAGACCTCTTGATCTCGCCAATAGACTCCCTCCCGCTTGATTTCCAGAATAATGATCTATTTTTGACTGGTTATGGGGTTCAAGGCACCCGAGAATTATGACTTGCTTTCGGAAAATAGAAGTGACACCCTGATCGGTACGAATGCATAGGAAAAATTTGAGGGGGAAACCGTTCTATGGCGCAGATGATTCTGCCTCTAATACCGAAGGGGGCAACGGAAATAAGTAACTTGGTGAGTGTATTTCGTGATGAGACCCGCTGGACCTATTTTGTAGGGACTCATCCGATTTATTCCCATGAGGCAAGAGACGATCGAATGTTTCGCTTGACGGTTGCCCAACTGGTTGAATCGGGTACTTGTCGTCAAGTTGATTTGATGCGTGCATTTGGCATTGCAAAAAGCAAGATTATCCGTGCGGTGAATAAGTTTCGTAAAGGAGGCATTGAAGCTTTCTTCAAGAAGCGAAAAGGGAGAAGAGGCGGCAATGTTCTTACTGGTGAGATTCTTGAAAAAGCGCAGGCACTGTTTGATGAAGGGAAGAAGCGACAGGATGTTGCAGAAGCTTGAACGCTAATAGGAATTGACCCTTTTCTGCTCATGAGAACAGACCCAGTGATTGCACAGTTGTCCCTTGTTCAAAAAGTCTGTTCTCTGTAAAGGATTCGTTTACTTTGGATATGCTTCTTCTGATTGGAAGAATATGGAAGGTTGTATCGACAGAGAGGCCGCGCAGTTTACAACAGGATATCAAATAGGGTTCCTCAGCAAAATTTGTGGGTTGTTTAGAATGGTTTTGGGTTTTTTGTATATAGAAAAGTCGTTCTCGGAAGTCGCAATTTTCTTATAATAAAATAGAGCATCCCGTTCATTTTCCTGGTATAGAGGTTTCTGGAAAAAACTCAACCAGAGAAAGGAAAACGGGATGCTGCTTAAAAC